>JBBRVJ010000158.1:0-8751 GCA_038246975.1 Rhodobacterales bacterium
CCAGACCTTCATCGGTTGCGACACGGCGCGCAGACGCTCGTTGGACAGCACCGACTTGTAGCCCGGAGCCACGCCGTTTGCGTTGGCCTCGTTCATCGCCATGATCGAACTGGTGGTCAGGAAGGCCAGCATCAGGAAGGCGCCTTCCTTGTTCTGGCTGGTCGAGGTGACGACAGAGGTCGACCCTGCGATGTTCGGCGGCGCGAACACGCCGCCCGCGATGCGGGGTTCGTAGATGGTGACGAAATCGTCGACGATCTGGCTTTGATCCGGCCGCATCGCCTGCGTTCCGCTGTCCTGCCAGGAAATGTTCGCCGCCACCTGACCGCCCAGCCAAGCCGCCCGGTTTTCGCCCCAGCCTGCGCCGGAAACCCCTTCGATGGCGTTTTTCGACAAGGCGAGGACCGTTTCCAGGCCCTTCATCCCGGCATCGGTGTTCAGCGTCGGGTTCCACTGGTCGTCGAACAGCATCATCCCGGCCTGCGCCGCGACATGTTCCCATGTGTAGGTCGACCAGAACCCGCGTGCGCCAAGCATCCCGATGCCAGCGACGCCGCCGCCCAGCTTGTTGGCCTCGGCGGTGATGCGGATCAATTCGTCATAGGTCGGCACCGAGGTCGACAGGTTGATTGGCCCGCCAAGGATCTGCTCCATCTTCGACTTGCGCAGGTGGACCATCTGGATGTCGCAGTCGAACGGAATGCCGACCAACTGGCCGTTCACGTAGCCGTAGTTCAGCCGGTAAGTGTCATAGAAATCGTCCAGCGGCAGCTTCCACTTGGCTGCAAACTCGTCCAGCGGTGCCAGAAACCCCGGAGCCGCGAAATCGCCCAGCCAAGCGCTGAAGAACTGCAACGCGTCGAACGAGGCATTGCCGCTGATGAACTCGGCAATCGCCTTGTCATAGATGCTGTCATCGGGGATCGGCACCAGTTCCACCTTGATACCCGACAGCAGTTCGAACGGCTTCAGCCCCTCGGCGGCGGATTCCTGATCGGCGGCACCGATGGCAAAGCGCACCGTAGTGCCCGCCAGTTCGCTGCGGACCTTTTCCCAGTCCACCGTGCGGATCCAGTCTTTCGCCGGATCCCACAGCGGATCGTCGGACATGCTGTAAAGCGTGCGATAATCCTCGCGCACATAGCCCTTGACCGAAATCCCGTCGAGCACGGACTGGATGTCCGGCAGGTCGGATTGCGCAAAGGCCGGCATGTGCAACCCGGAAACGCCGGTCGCTGCGCCAAACGCCGCGCCCGTGCGCAGGAACGATCGGCGGGACAAACCCGTCAGATGTGTGGTCATTTTGTGTCCTCCCTAGACGATGCATTAATCAGTCCCGCATTCCTCCCTGCAAGCCCCGCGTCAGCCCGGTTGATCCGGATCGTGCAAAAGTGGCAAGGTTGGCGGCGGCGTGAACTTTAGTTACGCTGAAATATACTGTGTGCAAACATTTCGCCTGTCAATTGCGATTTTGGGCGATTTATGCTGCGCTGCAGCATGAACTTCACATTGACAGAAAAACAAATGTTCAGCTAAAGTTTGTCAGTGAAGATCAAGGAGGACTGAATGCCCACCAATGTCGCCCTGACGGGACTGGCCAAGGATCTGGCCAGCCGCGCCGCGACCGGAACGCCGATTCGGATCGGTCTGGTCGGCGCTGGCGAAATGGGCACCGATATCGTCAGCCGCGTCGCCCATATGCAGGGCATCGAGATCGGCGTGATCAGCGAATTGAAACCGGGGGCCGCGCGCAAATCGGTGGAAATCGCCTATGGCAACGCCGACCGCGCCACCGAAATCTCGACCGCCGATGCTGCGAACGCAGCGATGGAACAGGGCCGAATCGCCGTGACCGACAATGTGCAGGCGCTGCTGGAGGCGGGCCTGATCGACGTGGTGATCGACGCCACAGGTATTCCTGCGGTGGGGGCCGAAATCGGTCTGGCGGCGATGGAGCGCGGCAAGCATCTGGTGATGATGAACGTCGAGGCGGATGTGACCATCGGCGCCTACCTGCGCGCGCAGGCCGAACGGCTCGGCGTGGTCTATACCCTTGGCGCGGGGGATGAACCGTCGTCCTGCATGGAACTGATCGAGTTCGTCTCTGCGATGGGCCACCGCATCGTCAGCGCCGGCAAGGGCAAGAACAACCCCCTGAACATCGACGCCACCCCCGATGTCTATCTGGCAGAGGCGGTCCGCCGCCACATGAACCCCCGGATGCTGGTCGAATTTGTCGACGGCTCGAAAACCATGGTCGAAATGGCCGCCATCGCCAACGCCACCGGCCTTTTGCCCGACAAGCCCGGGATGCACGGCCCTGCGGCGGGGCGCGACGAGTTGAACAAGATGCTGGTCCCGCAATCGGCGGGGGGACTGCTGTCGTCGGACGAAGGGCGGGTCGATTATACCATCGGCAAAGGCGTGGCCCCCGGCGTGTTTGTCGTCGCCGAAATGGACCACCCCCGCATCCGCGAACGGATGGAGGACCTCAAGATGGGGCAAGGCCCCTACTTCACCTTCTTTCGCCCCTATCATCTGACCTCGCTGGAGGTGCCGCTGACCTGCGCCCGCGCGGTTCTGTATGGCCGCGCCGACATGGTGCCGATGCCGGTCCCGGTGGCCGAGGTCTGCGCCGTCGCCAAACGCGATCTGACCCCCGGCGAGCATCTGGACCAGATCGGCGAGTATTGCTACCGCGCCTGGATCATGACCACCACGGACGCGCAGGCCCATGCCGCCATCCCCTGCGGCCTGCTGGCCGGGGCCACCGTCACCGCCCCGATCGCCAAGGGGGCGCTGATCACCAAGGCCAACACCACCGTCCCGCCTGACAGCAAGATCGCCATGTTGCGCGCCCGCCAGGACGCGATGCTGGGGCTGCCATGACCGACCCCGACAACCGCCCCTTCGCGGTCCGCCACTACGCGCCGGATGCGTTGCGGGAGGCGCTGCGCAAGATGCTGCTGATCCGCCGGTTCGAGGAAGGGGCCGAGGACTGCTATACCCGTGGCCTGATCCACGGCACCATGCACCTGTCGATCGGGCAGGAGGCCAGTGCCGTGGCGACCTGCATCGAATTGACCGACGCCGACAAGATCACCTCCACCCATCGCGGCCATGGCCATTGCATCGCCAAAGGGGCCGACGTGGGCCGGATGTTCGCCGAGTTCTTCGGCAAGGAAACCGGCTATTGCCACGGGCGCGGCGGGTCGATGCACATCGCCGACATCCGCACCGGCAACCTCGGGGCCAACGGCATCGTCGGCGGTGGCCTGCCTATCGCTGTGGGGGCTGCGCTGTCGGCCAAACGGCTGGGCAAGCCGGACGTGACGGTGTGCTTCTTTGGCGACGGAGCCAACAACGAAGGCGCGTTCCACGAGGCGCTGAACATGGCGTCGATCTGGAAACTGCCGGTGATCTTTGTCTGCGAAAACAACAAGTACGGCATGTCGATGTCCACCGAACGGTCAACCGCCGTCACGAACATCGCCGATCGCGCGGTGGCCTATGCCATGCCGGGCATCACTGTCGACGGCAACGATTTCTCGGCCGTGGCCCAAGCTGTCCACCACGCCATCGCACGGGCACGGGCGGGGGATGGCCCTTCGCTGGTCGAGAACCTGACTTACCGCTGGCGCGGGCATTCCAAATCCGACCGCAACCGCTATCGCACCAAAGAGGAAATCGAGCTTTGGATGAGCCGCGACCCCATCGCGCGGTTTCGGGCCTGCCTGATCGAACACGGCATCCTTGACGCCCCTGCCGCCGATGCCCTTGCCCAATCGGCGATAGATCAGGTTCAGGCCGCCATCGCCTATGCCAAATCCAGCCCCGCGCCCGCCGTGACCGAAGTCACCCGCTATGTCTACGCCGAGGTCTGAAATGAACGCCCTGTCGCCAGACCCCGACCTGCGCATGCTCAGCTATTCCGAGGCGCTGCGCGAGGCGATGGCCATGGCGATGGAGGCGGACCCCGCCGTGATCCTGATGGGCGAAGATATCGGCGTCTATGGCGGCGCGTTTCAGGTCACGCTGGACCTGATCGACCGTTTCGGCCCCGACCGCGTGATGGATACGCCGATCTCTGAACTGGGCGGCGCGGGCGTGGCGGTGGGGGCGGCGCTGACCGGGCTCAAACCGATCTTCGAGTTTCAATTCTCGGACTTTGCCGCGCTGGCGATGGAACAGATCGTCAACCAGGCCGCAAAACTGCGCTACATGCTGGGGGGGGAGGCGTCGGTTCCCGTCGTGTTCCGCCTGCCCGCAGGGTCAGGCACCGGGGCCGCCGCCCAGCATAGTCAAAGTCTTGAGGCGTGGTTCGGCCATGTGCCAGGGCTGAAGGTGATCCAGCCGTCGACCCCCGAAGACGCCAAGGGCATGCTGCTGGCGGCGCTGGCCGACCCCGACCCCGTGCTGATCTTCGAACACAAGCTGCTGTACAAGATGAAAGGCCCGGTCCCCGCCGGCCACTACCTGACCCCTATCGGCAAGGCCGCGATCCGCCGCCCCGGCACCGACCTTTCCATTGTCGCGGGGGCCATCATGGTGCATCGCGCGCTGGAGGCCGCCGAACGTCTGGCGCAGGACGGGATGAGCGTCGAGGTCATCGACCTGCGCTCCATCCGCCCCATCGACCACGCCACCATCCTTGCCAGCGTCCGCAAGACCGGCCGCCTGATGGTCGTTTATGAAGGCGTCAAGTCGTATGGCGTCGGTGCGGAAATCAGCGCGATGGTCGCCGAAAGCGATGCCTTCGACTATCTGGACGCCCCTATCATTCGTTTAGGCGGGGCCGAGGCGCCGATCCCCTACAACCCCGATCTGGAACGCGCCTCGGTTCCGCAAACCGACACGATCGAGGCCGCCGCGCGCCGCCTGATCCGCCACGAGGTGTGACGTGCCGGTCGAGGTGATCCTGCCCAAGGTCGACATGGACATGACCGAAGGCACCCTTGCCGCCTGGCACGTCGCAGAAGGCGACTGCGTGACCCAAGGTGCCGCCCTGTTCGACATCGAAACCGACAAGGCCGCGATGGAGGTCGAATCCCCCGCCACAGGCCGCCTGCACCACATCACCGCCGCTCCGGGTGACAGGGTGGCCGTCGGCACCGTGATCGCCGTGATCTATCTGCAGGGCGAGGCTGTGGGGGCCGCCACCGCAATTCCGACGCTTGCGGTCAAGCCAGCCGCCGCCATCGCCACACCCCCGCCCAACCCGGAATCCACCCCCATCGCCCTGCGCGCCACCCCCGCCGCCCGCACCGCTGCCCGCAGCGCAGGCATCGCGCTCGATCAGGTTCCCGGCACAGGTCCGCAGGGGAGGATCCAGCGCGATGACGTTCTGACCCTCCACGCCCCGGCACCGCCACACCCTTCAAGCGGCTGGACCGCCCAACCCGGCCCCCTGCACATCTCGCGTCGCAAGGGGGGGCCTGCGACGCTGGTAATGCTTCACGGCTTCACCGCCGACAGTCAAAGCTGGGCCCCGCTGGAAAAATCGCTGGGCGCAGCGCTTGGCCTGATCCGCATCGACCTGCCCGGCCACGGCACGTCGCCCCGCCGCCCGGTCCGCAGCTTCGCCGACCTTGCCCGGATGGTGGTCGAGGCATTCGACGACGCCACCCGCGACACAGGCCCGGTCCACCTGCTGGGCCACTCGCTGGGCGGCGCGGTTGCCACCGCCATTGCCGATATTCGCGGCCCCCGCATCGCCAGCCTGACCCTGATCGCCCCGGCGGGTCTTGGCCCCGAAATCGACGCCGCCGCCCTGAACGGCATCGTCCGCGCCCGCAGCGCCGAAAGCCTTGGCCCGTGGCTGCGCCGCCTGACCGCCACGCCGCAGGGCATCAGCGACGATTTCGCCCGCGCCGCGATGAAACTGCGCACCGACCCGGCCTTGCGCGCCTGTCAGGCCGACATGGCCTGCGCGCTGTTCCCCGATGGCGTGCAGGCGTTCGACCTGCGCGCCGCCCTGTCGCGGCTCGATCTGCCCGCGCAAATCCTGTGGGGGCGGCAGGATCACATCCTGCCCTCCCGTCAGGCGTTTGCCGCTGACGGCGATTTCGGTGTTCATCTGTTGTCGGGCGCGGGCCATGTGCCGCAGCTAGAATGCCCCGATCGGGTCGCGCGCCTGATTGCACGCCTTATCGCGGCGGTTCAGGTGGCGTTGCAACCGGAGACGACCGAAAAAGGGTAGACCATGCAAACAGCGTCCGCATCCCCCGGAATGCCCAGCGACGCCGACCGCCTGCGCGCCCGCGCCGTCTGGCTTTATCATGTCGAAGGCTGCACCCAGAACGAGATTGCGTCGCAACTGGGGATCAACCGGGTGATGGTCGTCCGCCTTCTGGCCGACGCGCGCCGCCGGAACGAGGTGCGCATCACCATCTCGGCCCCGCTGGCCGATCTGGTGCAGCTTGAACGCGAGGTCGAAACCCGCTTCGACATCAACCGCGTCATCATCGCCCCCTTCGCCGACCGCGACGGTGATCCGGTCAAGGTCATCGCCGCCGCCGCAGGCAGCTTCATCTCGGGCGAGGTACATTCCGGCATGACCGTGGGCGTCGGATGGGGCCGCACGCTGTACAACACCCTGCCCTTCATCACCGGGGCGACCCTCGACGATTTCCGCGTGGTGTCGCTGCTGGGCGGCATCGCCGCTGCCCGCCGCTTCAACCCCGCCGAATTTGCCTGGCAATTCGCCGAACTGTTTCAGGGCGAAGGCTTCCTGATCCCCGCCCCCGCCGTGGTCGACAGCCCCGAAACCAAACATGCCCTGCTGGAACGCTGCGGCCTCGCCGCGATTTTCGAACTGGCCGACAAGCTCGACATGGCCCTGATTTCGGTCGGCGGCATTTCCACCCTGACCACCAGCTACCGCACCGGCTATCTCAGCGAAGCCGACCGTAGGTCCCTGATCGAGGCGGGGGCGGTCGGCGATGTGCTGTACAACTTCATCGACAAGACCGGAAATCTGGTCGACCACGAGGTCAACGGCCGGGTCATCTCGGTCACCCTGACCCGCCTGCGCCGCACCCCCGAACGGGTGCTGATCTCGGGCGGCAAGGACAAACTGGTGGCGATCCGTGCCGCGATCATCACCCTGGCGCCCACCACCCTGATCACGGACGAACTGACCGCCCGCGCCCTGACCGCGTGACCCCAACCGCTCCCTTGACCCCCCTTGATTTCCTGCCCATAAGCCGCGCTATGACCCAGCTTGATCTCATCCGCAACTTCTCGATCGTGGCCCATATCGACCACGGAAAATCCACCCTCGCCGATCGTCTGATCCAGATGACGGGCACGGTCGCCGCGCGCGACATGAAGGCCCAGATGCTGGACAGCATGGACATCGAGCGCGAACGCGGCATCACGATCAAGGCCAACACGGTGCGGATCGAATATCCGGCCAAGGATGGCAAGACCTACATCCTGAACCTGATCGACACCCCCGGCCACGTCGATTTTGCCTATGAGGTCAGCCGGTCGATGCGCGCCGTCGAGGGGTCCTTGCTGGTCGTTGACGCCTCGCAAGGGGTCGAGGCACAGACGCTGGCCAACGTCTATCAGGCGCTGGACGCGGGGCACGAAATCGTCCCCGTCCTGAACAAGATCGACCTGCCCGCCGCCGAACCCGAACGCATCCGCCAGCAGATCGAGGATGTCATCGGGTTGGACGCTTCGCAGGCCGTGCTGATTTCCGCCAAATCCGGCCTCGGCATCCCCGACGTGCTGGAGGCGATCGTGACCCGGCTTCCGGCGCCAAAGGGCGACCGCGATGCGCCCCTGAAGGCGATGCTGGTCGATAGCTGGTACGACGCCTACCTCGGCGTGGTCGTCATGGTGCGGATCATGGACGGGACGATGAAAAAGGGCGACCGCATCCGCATGATGCAGACCAACGCGGTTTACGGGATCGACACGCTGGCCGTCCTGAAACCACAGATGGTCGATATCGGCGAGCTTGGGCCGGGCGAAATCGGCGTCTTCACCGCAAGCATCAAACAGGTCCGCGACACCCGCGTGGGCGACACCATCACCCACGAACGCCGCGGCTGCGAAACCCCGCTGCCCGGCTTCAAACCCGCGCAGCCCGTGGTGTTCTGCGGGTTGTTCCCGGTCGATGCCGCCGATTTCGAGCCCCTGCGCGACGCCATTGAAAAGCTGTCACTGAACGACGCGTCTTTCAGTTCGGAAATGGAAACCAGCGCGGCGCTGGGTTTCGGCTTCCGCTGCGGCTTCCTTGGCCTTTTGCACCTAGAGGTGATCCGCGACCGGCTGGAACGCGAATACGACCTCGACCTGATCACCACAGCCCCATCGGTCGTGTTCCATCTGCACATGAAGGACGGCGAGGTGCGCGACCTGCACAACCCCGCCGACATGCCCGACCTGACCCTGATCGACCATATCGACGAGCCGCGCATCAAGGCCACGATCCTTGTGCCCGACGAATATCTGGGCGACATCCTGAAACTGTGTCAGGACCGCCGGGGCATCCAGCTTGACCTGAGTTACGCCGGATCGCGCGCGATGGCCGTCTATGACCTGCCGCTGGCCGAAGTGGTGTTCGACTTCTACGACCGGCTGAAATCGATCTCCAAGGGCTACGCGAGCTTCGATTATACGATCTCGGAATACCGCGAGGATCATCTGGTGAAGATGTCGATCCTGGTGAACGACGAACCCGTCGATGCCCTGTCGATGATGGTCCACCGCGACCGCGCCGACGCGCGGGGCAGGGCG
>JBBRVJ010000159.1:0-8741 GCA_038246975.1 Rhodobacterales bacterium
CCCTATTGGTCGTGGGTGGCAAGGAAGGCGGCGATGCGCGACATCAGGTCGTTGTGGCCTTCGGCATCCGTGCCGATGATCACGTCGCCATCGTCGTCCCGTTCCAGATCGGCGATCTCGCGCAGCAGGGCGATGGCGGCGTCGCAGGCGGCGAGGCGTTCGGCCTCCCAAGCTGCTGTGATGGCATCCTGTTCGATCTGATGGCGCTGGGCGGGATCAAGCGGCATGTTCGCCCTCCTTGAATGCGCTGTCGGTGATCTGGCGCAGGAGGCTGGCGTAATGGTTTAGGGTGCCAACGTTGCCCCAGTTGATCTCGTCGGGGTGGGTCTCGAAGTGATCGTCGCTCAGCGCCTTCAGGCGTTCCAGCATCGCGTCGATTTCGGTCTTGGCAGCCATGAAGTCATCCAGTGCCTTGTCATTCTGCGTCACGCGGCGGGTAGTCATGGAATTTCTCCGTGGGTGAGTTGCATAATCTTCGTGCAAACATTATCGCTCTGTGGCGCCTGTGATTGTAGTTAAATATAAGCAATATCAGTAATTTGTGATAACCCCGCTCAAATCGGCCTCATCTCGATTAGCGCGAGGCTGGTCGTGCTTGGTTGGGCGTTGCAGAGTTCGATCTTCAGGTGGGACATGACACCAGAAGCTTCTGACGGACCCTCGCTTTCTTGCAATGCTTGCTCGACAACAACGGGTCGGGCCTGTGCCGAGATTGGCCACTACCTCGGTCATGGCTCAATGTTCATTGCACTCGACCGTTCAACCCGTGCATGCCACGCATATCCCAGATCTACTATCACGACGCATGATCAGGTTAGGGGCATGGCGCATTTCGGACCTCCACCTCACCCACTTCAAGCACAGGGTCAGTGCCATGAAGCCATGCCGCCACCATCTCCCGTGTTTGCACAATGAAAGTCTCGGTCCGCAGGGCGCACTCCCAAACTGTTACGATGCGCCAGCCCGCTTCCCGAAGAGCGGACTGAACTGCCGCATCCCGCACCAAATTTGCATCGAACTTTGCCGCCCAGAACTCGGGGCGAGTTGCAGGAACCGTCGCATAGCTGCAGCCTGCATGGCGATGCCAGAAGCAACCATGCACGAAGATGACGGCGCGGTACTTCGGCATCACGATGTCCGGCTTGCCGGGAATGCCCTTCAGGTGCAGGCGATAACGAAAGCCGAGTGCATGCAGGGAACGACGCAGCGCCAGTTCGGGCTTCGTGTTCTTTCCACGGATCCCGGACATCATGCGGGAGCGGGTCTGGCTGTCGACGATGTCTGTCATTTGCCTCCTGGCTTCATCTGTCGGACCTGGTATACAGCCAATGATCTGAATTCGAGAGGACACTGATTTGCCAGCCACTTTCGGCATAGTCGATCTGTTTGCCGGGCCTGGTGGATTGGGCGAGGGATTTGCTTCGCTACGTGTTAACGATCATTCTCCGTTTCAGATCGGCATTTCGGTCGAAAAGGAGGCATCGGCGCACAGGACGCTGACCCTGCGCGCATTTGTTCGCGCTTATGCCGATAAGCGTGGGGCTTTGCCGAAGGCTTACATCGATTTCCATGCTGGCCAGTCAGCAGAACCGGACTGGTCTACGGTTGACGCGACTGCATGGGATCACGCCGCAAGTGAGGCACGTTGCCTTGAATTGGGTACTGAGCCCGCCGCCGAAGCAATCGACAGCGTTATCGCCCGCCTGAGAAATGACTTCGACGACACGATCCTGATCGGCGGCCCTCCCTGCCAGGCCTATTCGCTGGTCGGGCGCGCCCGCGCGAATGGAAAGATCGGATATGTGCCGGAAGAGGACGCGCGGCATTATCTCTTTCGCGAGTACATCCGCGTGCTGGACCGACTTCGCCCTGCCGCCTTCGTGATGGAAAACGTGAAGGGCATGCTGTCATCGACAATCGAAAGCCGGATGGTCTTCGAGATGCTGATGGAGGATCTGACCTCGCTCGGCACCGGGCATGCGCATCACTATGAACTCCGCGCGATCCGCATTTCTGATGGCAAGGCAACGCTGAAGGAACCGAACCAGCCGTCCGACTTCATCGTGCGCGCCGAGGATTTTGGGGTGCCACAGCGCCGCCATCGGGTCATCATCGTTGGCATCAGATCGGACCTTGCCAACCGAATGTCGGGCGCCAGCAATCCTGTCACGGGCACAAGACGCACGGTCGGCGAGACGATTGGAAACATGCCGTCGCTTCGCAGCGGTATCAGCCGCGACGTCGATACCGCAGCTGCCTGGAAGCGCGAGGTTGTTGAGGCTGGAAGCATCTTGGCTAGCATTTACAAGAGCCAAGGAGATGACGTTCTCGAGCAAGCATTCCTCGATGTTGTGAAGCGCATGAAGAAGGGCTCGCCCGGGCAGCGTACGGACGCGAGCCTGCCCGCAGGCTACGGGACCTCCAACGACGACCTGATGCGTTGGCTCGAACGACAGGAACTGCAGGCCCTGGCCCAACACGAAACGCGTGGGCACATGGCGTCTGATCTCGAACGCTACCTTTTTGCGGCGGTCTTCGGTGAAAAGCGCCAGTACAGCCCGAAGGCGGCAGATTTTCCCCTCGCGCTCAGCCCCGACCACAAGAACTGGCACAGCGGTATCTTCAGCGACCGTTTCCGGGTTCAGTTGTCCCATGAGGCAGCAACAACCGTTACCAGCCACATCTCCAAAGACGGGCACTACTTCATTCATCCTGATCCGGCCCAGTGTCGCAGCCTGACAGTGCGCGAGGCCGCCCGGCTGCAAACCTTCCCGGACGACTACCTGTTCCTCGGCAACCGGACACAGCAATACGTCCAGGTTGGAAATGCAGTCCCGAGGATTAATTTAGTGAAGCCAGAAAACTGGTTGGCGTCAGAGCAACATGATCTTTCAATGGTGGCCTAATCGAGAACGCCTTTGGCTCTCTTATCATGTTCCAGACACGATAAAGATGCCAGCAATCCCGGTTTTCTTCAGCAACCGCCAACTCGTTTCGACTGATGTGAAAAGGCGTTCTTTCCCATCCATTGGTAGTTTTAACTTCGATCAACTTTACAGCACCATCATCATCGAAACTCTCGATGTCAAATCCCGTTCCATCGCCGATTTCCTTTGAAGTCCAACGAACTCGGTCTGCGAGGTCCGACTTTCCCTGGGAAATCAATCTTGACCGCTCAAAATTTAGAACAAGCCTTTCGCCGGCCTCCCCAAGTGAACGGTTCCGTTCGTCTCTCTCGGCCACATTATATTTGCGACCAATCGCTGCCATGAGAGTTGGGTCAACCGGTGGGGGTTCATTTACCTGTGTAGGGGGCGGGCCGAACCACAGAGGCTTCGGCTCAGCAGCGGGCGCGTAGGATTTACTGCCCTGCAGCGCGCGCGCCGCGACAACCTTTGACCAATCAGCGAATTTGCCCAACCTTCTCAATACGGCATCGACAAGCGACATTTGGAACTGTGACGCAGGTTTGTATCCATTGATGCGAGGTTGCCCAAGGCCAAGCATTACTGCCGATATATTCTGATGTTTGAACTCGACTGAGCCTTCGTTGCGAATTGGCCGCAGCTTTGGCAACAATTCTCTACGATGATGAGCTTTCACATACGGAATATTGGCAAGCTCCGCCGCCAGCATCTCGAAGTAATCCTCGACGATCAGGTCATTTTCTTGGTCAGTCCAGTCAGCATCCGCCACATCGACCCCGATTCAATACTGCCTGCCCACAGTATCCGTCATTATTGGGGTGCAGCAACTGCTTTCACAACGAAATCTGCCGTGATGACTGGGACAAGGGTCGTCGAGTGGTCAAGGTATTGGTTGAAATGCTCGCAAGCGGTTTCAGGCAGGAAGCAGCAAGCATGACAAGCCGCGTGGTTGCCGCTGTCGAACAGGGCCGCCAGCCCGTCCGAGCACAAGGGGTCAGATGAGCACCAGCGCGTGTCGTCAATCGCTTTGCGCAGGGTCGCGCCAAAGCGTTCGGCGCGCCCTTCGCGCGACAAGCCGCCCAGTGTGCCGTCGGCGCCGGGGGCCGAGGTGTAGATCAGGAACCCGGCCATGTCGCTGCCCCCGGGCCCGGAGTAAAGACGCTCGCGGACCGAAGAGCTGGAATAGCCGCAGTCAAGGGACAGACGGTCAATGACGGCGTGACATAGGGTATGGATCAGGACACGCCGGGCCGTCAGCGGCCAAGGGGCCACCGGCGTTCCGCCCCGCGCTTTGGCCGCCTGTTCCAGCTGCGCGTTCAGCGCCGCGATGCGCGCGCGCACCGGGGGCCGCTGCTCCCATTCGCGCAGGCGCACAAGGTCAAGGGTGACGAATATCCCCTCACCAAATACTTCGACGGCGGGTAACCAGTTTTTTTTCTTGCTGGCAGACAGGCTGGCTGGTTCGCGGGCCTGTTTTTCCTGGCCCAGCGCGGTCAGGCGGGTAAAACCGGTCAGAACCCGCACCTCGCGCAGGCGTTCAACCCGGACAAGGTGGCCCACAAACCCCGCCAGCCCGTCCGGGATGGCCTCGACCTCGATCTTGAAGTTGCGGTCCGTGACGCCTTGGGTCGGAGGGGCGACGAGCCGGGCGTATTCTTCGGCGCGCAGGTCGGTTTCCGGTCCTTGTTGATCGCGGTCAAAAATGCGGCGAATCTGCGCCTCCATCTCGCGCAGAGTCATGGGGGGACCGTGCCATTCCTCCATCAACTCGTTATCCTCGATCACGCCGCGGATATGGGCCGGATCGCCCAGCGCCTTGAAGGCCTTCCAATACTGTTCCTGTCGAATGAATTGCGTGAATTCATCGCTGAAGGGCGGGATGTCCATGGCGCTTTCCACGATGGGAAACCAGGCATTGGACGCGCCGCGCTGGATGACGGCGGCGGCATGGCCACAGGCCTCGCGGTGAGCCAGCGGCAGCCAGGGGCGGCGGCCGGTGCAACTGTGGCCGATCCGCTCGAGCGCATGGGGGCCGTAAGCCTTGGCCAGGGATTTCTCGGCCCCGCAGCCGTCACATTTCACAACGAGGCCAGCCAGACCGGCCGCCTCGCCGACCAGTTTCAGATCGCGCCGCTTGCAGCCTTCGACATGGCCAACCCAACGATCCCAGGGAAACTCGTCCAGATGCCCGGCTTCGCAGGCAACAACCAGACGCACGGGCACGACAAACTGCCGCTTGGGCTTGCCCTTTTGCCCCGAGCAAACCGGGCACCAACGGTCAGGCTTGGCCGGATCGCTGACCCAGTCGCGGATGTGTTTCAGCCGATCGCAGGACGGGCAGAAACACCATTCGGGGAAACGGACGGCGGGCAGTTCGCGGTCTTCCTCGATGGCATAACCCTTGGCGTCCCTGGCAGCGGTCTTGTATTTTCCCACCGGCGACTGGTGGAAGAAATCCACCTTGAGACTGGCTTGCAACCGCACCTCGTGGATGCGTTGACGGTGGTCCAGTTTTGCTTCTTCCCACAGCTCAAGCCCACCCGAAACCGCCGAAATCGGCGCGCCTTCGGGGCTGCGAAAGTCGATGATCGCGCCGGGGCCATAGGTACCGATCACCTGGCTGCGTCTGATCTTGCCGATTCCGGTCATGGGGGCACACTCACATTCAATAGTCGCGCAAGGCAAAGGCTGTTGACGCCTCGACCGAGCGCAGGGAATTGGGGGTCGGGCGCGGCAAAAGCCCAGCCGTGCGGCTTTTGTCCTGCGCCTCTTCGGCAGAAGTCAGCAGGCTGTTCTTCCACTTGTCCCAGTATTCGGTCAGGTCCGGCCGGTTCACCCAAAGATCAAGGAAGGTCCGCAGCTCTCCCTCGGCCCCTGCGGTTTCGGCGGGGCTTTGTTGAACCGAGCGCGCACGCGCCACGATGCGACCAAGGATCTCCTCAAGCTCGGGTCGCACCGCCATCGCGCCCGAAGGGCTGTGGCGCAGGTCGGGGATCAAGTGGCGGGCACAGATGACAAAGGCCGCATGCAAGGCACGTTCGCGAGCGCGTTCGGCAAAGGGGGTGACGCCGGTTGCCTCGACATCGCGATAAAGCGCACGGTGCCAGTTTTGAAAGCTCTCATAGCGGCTGCGGTCGCGCGGCTTGTTGGCGTTGCAAATCGATACAACCAACCCGGGAATGGCGGCGCGCCCGACCCGGCTGGTGGCCTGTATATATTCGGCAATCGTCTTGGGCTGACCGTTGACCACCATCACCCCCAGCCGCGCCACATCGACGCCGACCGAGATCATGTTGCTAGCCAATACCGTTGACACACAATCGGCATGGCCGCGCGGCTGATCCAGCCGATCCAGGATTTCGTTGATCTGGGACGCGCTGATCCGGCTGGTCAGTTCGACCGGGGGCGGCAGCTCACGCTCATCTTCATCGGGTCTCCTTTGGGCATATTGCTTGATTGACCGGCCAACGTCGTCGCGCGCCAGCGTCAGCGCGCCGCCCAGTTCCCGCAAAGCGTTGAAATAGGCTACCAGTGTCCAATAGCCATCTGCCTGTGCTGCTGGAATCTGTGAGTTGGCAGCTGCCTGCATCAAAGAGGCCATGACCGCCTGCAAGGTAAACTTGGCCGACCGGCCGGTCGTGGTAACACCAACATAAAGCCGACCCGGATCGCTTTCATCGGTGGCGGCAAACCCCGAATTGCCGTGGTCCAGACCGGGCGGCGGAAACTGCGCGGCCTTGCGGTCAAACAGGGCGCGGATTTGTGTTTCGGCGCGGCGAATGATGGCCGTTGAACCGATAACCTTGGGCCGGTTGCCCTGATGGCTGCACAACTCGTCAATGGCGATTTCATAAAGCCCCGAGATGGTGCCCAAAGGCCCCGAGATCAGGTGCAATTCATCTTGTATGATAAGGTCGGGCGGGGCGTGGTTCGTGCCCAGACCGAACAGCTTTCCCGTCCTCGGCTCGCGCGCAAGTTGGGCGTATTTGTCGGCGGTACCGATCATTAGTGCGGGCAGGCGCTGATAGATCAGATCGTCCACAGTCACCACCGGCAAGGGCGCGCCTGCAAGGCTGCAACCCGCGCTGCGGCAGGTCACCTGCAGGTCGGTCTTGGCGTCATTCGCCGCCCAATGCAGCAACTCATTGCACTGGGGGCAGCGTGTCAGGCGGCGTGGGTTTGAGGCAGGCTGATCGCCGAGACTTTCGCGGGTCAGGGCCTCAATCGCTTCGGCCAGTCTGTTGGGCACGGAGTCAGCGCCCACCCACAACCCAATCGCAATCGGCTCATCGGTGGCAAAATGGCCGGGCAGTTGTATAGCGCCCGTAAGGTCGGGACTTCTGCGCAACAGATCACAGGCAAGGATCACCGCCGCGGCACGCTGGAACTGCTGGATCGTCAAAAGCCGGAGGGTGTAGCGCATGAAAACCGTGACCCCGGCCCCCTCAGGCCCACCCGCTGCGCGCAACCGTCGCAGGAAGATCACATAGGCGGTCAATAGCAGATAAGCCTCAGTCTTGCCGCCCCCCGTTGGGAACCACAGCAGGTCCATCACTTCGCGGTCAGGATCGGTGCCCGAGCTGGCCGAACAAAGCGTCAACAGCACAAAAGCCAGCTGAAAGGGCCGCCAAGTCAGCCGGTCCTTGCGGTCTTGGCGGTCCTTTTTCCAGCGGTCTTGTAACCACATCGCCCGATTGGCCAGCCTGAACGCTGCCAAGGCATGGGGATCATGGCCCAAAAGGGCAATACCCGCCCGGATACGTCCCGCAGTGGCATGACAAGTGGCCGCGTGCACCAGGAACCGGGCGCGCAACGCAGGGTCTCTCAGGGCCTGGCCTTTGACCCCCTCGGCATCGATCCAAGTTTCATACAGTGCCACAAGCTGGGCAAGCCCGGCCAGCATCTGATCAGCTGGGGCCTCTGACAGCCATTTGGCATCCAGCGGCCCATCCTGTCCCTCTCCTTGCCCGGCTTTGGTCAGTGCGTCAAAGATCGGATCGCCAGTTTCGCGCGGTTTGCGCACAATGGCCGTGGGCAGCCAGTCGGTGCCCAACTCTGTGACCTCGCCCCCCTCTTCGACGAACCGCGCGGCACAAGTATGGCCCACCACATAGTCGCGTACATCGCGATAGATCAACGCGGCGGCGGCAAGGTCGTCGTCCTCGACATCGACTTGCCGCAAGGAAGCGGGTTTTTCGCAGAACCGCGTCCCCGGTGCCGGGCGGGCGATCAGTTCCACCTGAAAAAACACCTGTTCGTCAGGATCAGTGCCGCTGGAAATCGGGTGCAGATTTGACACCGCCAAGGTCACCAGCACAGGCCCGCCGGCAATCTGGGCCGCTCGGATGTAAAGCTGCATTCCGTTGATGCCAAGCGCTGCACTGTCCAAGCGCCGCACCCCGCCCTGAGCGGCAATCTCGCCGATGGGCAAAGTATCTTCGAACGTGACCCCGGCGCGGTGCCAAACCCGGGCCTGGCCTTCCGCTTTGCTAGCCCCCTTAGTCGCCGCTTTGCCCTTCCCTAAAGCGGCGTCAGCGGCAACGTAGACCCCAGCTGAAATAAAGACATCGACGGCCGCGGGACGGTCCCCCACGGCCATGACAGCAAAGGACAGCCCGGCAGAAGATGGCCGCAGCGCCGATGAAAACGGACTTGCGGCGTCCTGGACCGACGCATCGCTATCAACGCCTGCCGCTTCGGCGTCGTCATTCTCGATCTGGGCGATCGCGGTGCGGGGTGGGAACAGCATTCCGGTCAGATACCTGTCGGTAGGCCGTTCAGTAAAAGTCTCCTGCGCGCCGTCCAGCGGGCCAA
>JBBRVJ010000160.1:0-8666 GCA_038246975.1 Rhodobacterales bacterium
TGAGCGTGGCCGAAAATCCGGGGGACTGCCCGTCGATCAGGGTCAGAGGCCACGCGGGGTCACGGGCATCTTGGGCGGCCAACGGGGTGGCTCCGGTCAACAGGGCAAGGGACAAGGTCAGGGCAAAGCGGGCCATCGGGTCATCTCCGGTCGCGATCATACCGCATCAGACGCGTGCCACACCCCATATCCTGGCGCAAGGCGTGAAAATCAGAACGCCTCGGGCCGCGCCTCGTGCGCCATGTGGTCCAGCACGGCATTGACGAACTTGGGCTCTTTGCCGTCAGGGAAGAACGCCTTGGCCACATCGACGAATTCGGTGATCACCACTTTGGGCGGCGTCGGCATTTCGCCCATTTCCGCGCCCGCCGCGCGAAACAGCGCGCGCAGAACCGGGTCGATCCGGTCAATCGGCCATTTCGCCACCAAAGCCCGGTCTGTCATCTGGTCGATCTTGGCCTGCATGTTCACGGCATGACCCACCAGCGCGCGAAAATGGTCGACATCGCCCTCGGCCATCTCATCATCGTCATAAACCGCGCCAAACCGGTGGGTTTCAAACTCGCGCACTACGGATTCGACGGTCTGGCCGGAAACCTCCATCTGAAACAGCGCCTGCACGGCATAAAGCCGGGCGGCCGCCTTCATCTGGCGTTTGTCAGGTTTTGTCATGCGCGAAAGCCGATCCCTTTGGTCTGGGTCGCCCATTTGCGCGACAAGGCGACCAGATGCAAGGCCGCAGCCGCAGCCCCGCCGCCTTTGTTCTGCCCCGCCGGGTCGGCCCGCACGACCGCCTGCGCCCGGTTTTCCACGGTCAGGATGCCGTTGCCGATGCACGCCCCCTGCACGCCCAACAGCGACAGCGCGCGGCTGCTGTCATTGCACACCGTGTCGTAATGCGTCGTCTCGCCCCGGATCACGCAGCCAAGGGCGACGTAGCCATCAAACTTCGCCATCCGTTCGGCCAGCGCAATCGCCGTAGGCACTTCCAGCGCGCCAGGCACCTCGATCAGTTCCACCTCGGCCCCGCACGCCACCGCGACCGCCCGCGCGCCTGCCACCAGATCGTCGGCGATGTCCTTGTAATAGGGGGCCACCACGATCAGCAGCCGCACCGGCTTGTCAAAGCCGGGCAAGGGCAGGGTATAGTGGGTTTCACTTCCGGCCATGATCTACTCCGATATCGGGCGGGTGCCTGCGATGGACAACCCGTAAGCATCCAGCCCCACCACGCGCGGCGCCTTGGAATTGGTGACCAGTGTGATCGTCGTCAGCCCCAGCGCCGACAATATCTGCGCGCCAAGCCCGTATTGCCGCAGGGTTTGCGGGCTGACCTCGCCCTCCTGAACCAGTTTCATCGTGGTATCGCGCAACAGTACCACCACCCCGCGCCCTTCGTCCGCAATGACCCGCATCGCCCCCTGCAAATCGCCGACATGATCGTCACCGATGCCCAGCACATCCTCCAACGGGTTCAGCGCATGCATCCGCACCAGAACCGGCACGTCGCCCGACAGATCGCCCTTGGTCAGGATCACATGTTCTGACCCGTGCGTTTCATCCGCGAATATCCGCATCAGCCACTCGCCGCCATGCAGCGACTGCACCCGTTTGACCGAGCGTTCCTTGACCAGATTGTCATGGCGGCGACGATAAGCGATCAGGTCGGAAATCGTGCCGATCTTGAGGTTATGCTTTTGCGCAAAGGCCACCAGATCGGGCAGCCGCGCCATGGAGCCGTCGTCGTTCATGATTTCGCAGATCACACCCGAGGGGTTCAGCCCGGCCAGACGGCTGATGTCGGTCGCAGCCTCGGTATGCCCGGCCCGCACCAGTACCCCGCCATCCCGCGCCCGCAGCGGAAAGATGTGGCCCGGCGTCGCGATGTCCGCACCCGTCTTGGAGGGGTCAATCGCCACCGCCACCGTCAGGGCGCGGTCTTTGGCCGAGATGCCGGTATCCACCCCCTCGCGCGCCTCGATCGACACGGTAAAGGCAGTTTCGTGGCGGCTGGAGTTCTTGGACGCCATCAGGGGCAGACCCAACTGGTCGATCCGTTCGCCGGTCAGGGTCAGGCAGATCAATCCGCGCCCGTGCGTCGCCATGAAGTTGACGGCATCTGCGGTCGCCTTTTCGGCGGGAATCACCAGGTCGCCTTCGTTTTCGCGGTCTTCGTGGTCAACCAGAATAAACATCCGCCCGTTGCGGGCATCCTCGATGATCTCTTCGACGCTGGAAATCGCGTCGCGGTAGTCGGTTCTCATATCGGTCATCACACGTCCCACCCGCAGTTTGCCAGCCTCTATCTTGCCTGCCACGCAAAGGCCAGAGGCAGGGGTGCAGGGCGACGGTGCGTCGCGGTCAGGGACCACGTCAGGGCGTGGCGAAATAGCGGTCCGCCGAAAGATAACCGGCCAACCGCCCTGCCGCACACCAGTCCCTTTCCAGCGCCGTGTCGCCGATCAGGATCACCCGATCCGCAGGGGTGTTGTGCAAGGCGACGCGCAGGGCAGTCGCCGCCTCGCGGAACGACGCCAGCGCGAAAGGTGCGGCGTGCGCCCGATCCAGTTCGGGGTTCGCCTGCAACAGGTCAGTGGCTTGCATCGGGGCCACGGCCAACGCCACCCGCCCGCAAGATTGCAGGGCCGCCAGTTTCGCCGCCCGACCTTCCGTTAAGGTCAACCGCTGCACCGTTACCCGCAAGGCATTGGACGAAAACAGAAACGCCACCACATCATGCCCGGTGGCCGCCCGCACCCCGGCATAGGTCTTGTAGTCCAGCCCCAGTTCCTGCGCGCGCCTGACCCGCATCCGCACCACCTCGATCGGCAGCGTCGGCAACAGACGCGCCCGCGCCGCACCCCAGCAATGCTTGCGCCAACTTGCGCCCGGTTCCATCGTCGGGCCGTTGTTGTGCCCGATCAGCCCCATTCGCGCAGCCGTGCGACATACCGCGCCATCGTATCGACCTCCAGATTGACCGGATCGCCCATCGCAACCGTCCCCCATGTGGTGACCTTGCGGGTGTGGGGAATGAAGTTGATCCCGAAGGTTGCCCCGTCCACCTCGTTCACCGTCAGCGACGTGCCGTTCAGCGCAATCGACCCCTTGGGTGCGATGAATTTCGCCAACCCGACCGGTGCCCGCAGCGTGACGCGCAGGGACTCGCCTTCCTCGCGCAGGCCCACCACCTCGGCCACCCCGTCGACATGGCCCGACACGATATGCCCGCCCAATTCATCGCCAACCCGCAGCGCCCGCTCCAGATTGATCCGGCTGCCGGATTTCCAGCCGCTGACGTTGGTTTTCGACACGCTTTCCGCGCTGATCTGCACGTCGAACCAATTGCGGGGCGCCGTCCCAAGATCGACGACCGTCAGACACACCCCGTCACAGCAAATCGACGCGCCGATGTCGATGCCTGCCACGTCATACCCCGTACCGATCCGCGCCCGCAGATCGCCCTGCTGATCCAGCGCCAGCACTTCGCCCATGTCGGTGACGATCCCGGTGAACATCGCAGCCCTCCTGTTGTTGGAGGCAAAGCTAATGCGGTGGCGGGCAGTGGGCAAGCCAAGCTGATCGCCTAAAAAATGCCGCGCTTGACTGCTAGACGTAAACGAACATGCGGTTTTCCCCTTTACCATTGGCACAGGGGGTTTATCGGATAACCGAAGGTAAGGGGTCAGAATGCGCGTGTCAGGTCAGGATCGGCGGTTTTTGTTCCTGCAAGGACCGCATGGCCCATTCTTTCACCGGTTGGGCCGGATGCTGGTCGCGGCGGGCGCGCAAGTATGGCGCGTCGGGTTCAACCGCGGTGACCGGGCGTTCTGGCCTGCCGACAGTTTCATCCCCTATCGGGAAAAGCCCGAACATTGGCCCGCAGCCTTTGCAACCTTGATTGCCGACCGCCGCATTACCGATTTGGTGCTGTATGGTGACACGCGACCGATCCACGCGCAGGCCATCGTGGTGGCACGGGCCGCAGGTCTGACGGTCCATGTGTTCGAGGAAGGCTATCTGCGACCCTATTGGGTGACGTATGAAAGGGGCGGCTCGAACGGCCATTCGCGGCTGATGCAGACCACCGTGGCGCAGATGCAGACGGCGCTGGCGCAGATGGACATGGACTTGCCCGACGCTCCGGCGCGCTGGGGTGACATGCGGCAGCATATCTTCTGGGGCGCGCTGTATCATTGGTTCGTTTTGGCGGGATTCTGGGATTTTCGCAATTTTCAACCCCATCGCAGCGTGTCAGTGACCCAGGAATTCCTGCTTTATGTCAAGCGGCTGGCCCTGTTGCCTTTCCATCGATGGGAAAGGGCGATCGCCAGTTTCCGTATCAAACATGGCGGGTTTCCCTATCATCTGGTGCTGCTGCAACTGGAACATGACGCCAGCTTCCGGATGCACTCGCCGTTCAATTCGATGACCCAATTTCTGACGTTGGTGATCGAAGGCTTTGCCAAGGGTGCCCCGCCGCACCATCACATCGTGTTCAAGGCGCATCCGCTGGAGGATGGCCGCACTGCCCTCGCCCGCGATCTGCGCCGTCTGGCGCGGGCGCATGGTGTCACGGGTCGGGTGCATTTCGTGCGCGGCGGCAAGTTGGCGGGCCTGTTGAACCACGCCCGCAGCGCCGTCACGGTGAACTCGACCGCCGCCCAGCAGGTGCTTTGGCGCGGCCTGCCGCTGAAAACCTTTGGGGCGGCGGTCTATGCCAAGCCCGAATTCGTCTCGACCCAAAGCCTGCCCGATTTCTTTGCCCTGCCCACCCGCCCCGACAGCCGCGCTTACCGCGATTATCGTCACTATCTGCTGGAAACCAGCCAGATCGCAGGGGGCTTCTATTCAGCCCACGGGCGTCGGGAGTTGTTGCGGCAAGTGGTCGACATGATGCTGCAAGCGCACGATCCCTATGACGCCCTGACGATGGGAACAGCGGCCCCACGGCAACAGTTGCGGGTCGTGAACTGATTCCGAAAAGCTGTGCTTTCGTTTTGTCGCGCCTTTCTGTAGGGTTGCTGGCAAAACTTGAGGCAAATCCGGCTAAAGGAGCCCGAGCGGTGAACAGGAAAAAATCGAGGGGGGCGCAGGCCCTGACCCTTGCGGTGCTGGTTGTGGCCCTTGCGGGTTGCGGTCTGCCACGCTCCGGCCCGAACAAGGCCGAAATCTTCAAGGGGTCGGTCCTGAAAGAGGGCGACGCCTATATCGTGTCGGTCAATTCACGCGTGACCCGCGCCACTGCCGTGACTCCGGCCTTCGGGTTCGGGTCGAACTTCCGCAACGCCGGGATTGTCGGCTCGGACCAGATTTCGTCCGGCGATACCTTGGGGCTCACAATCTTTGAAAACGTCAAGGATGACCCGCTTTTGGGCAATACAGGACAGCGGGTTTCTGCGCTTTCTGAAATTCAGGTCGATGGCGAGGGCTTCATCTTTGTGCCCTATGCAGGCCGGATCAAGGCCGCAGGGCAATCGCCGGACGGTCTGCGGCAGACCATCACCCGCAAACTGGACACTCAGACCCCAGATCCGCAAATACTCGTGCAACGGCTGGCCGGTGACGGGTCGACCGTCACACTCTCGGGCTTTGCCGGGGCGCAGGGCGTCTATCCGATCGAACGCCCGACCCGGACCCTGACTGCGATGATTGCGCGCGCCGGTGGCGTGTCCATCGAACCCGCCGTGGCCATCGTGCGCATCACGCGGGGCGGGCAAACCGGGCAAGTCTGGCTGGAAGACCTCTATGCGAACCCCGAACTCGACATCGCCCTGCGCGCCGGTGACAAGATCACCATCGAACGCGATACGCGCGCCTTTACCGCACTGGGGGCCACCGGCACGCAAAGCCGCGTGCCGTTTGAAACCCAGACCCTGTCGGCCATCGAGGCCATCGCAGTTGTCGGCGGTCTGGCGACCGCCAGCGCCGATCCGACCGGGGTGTTCGTGTTTCGTAACGAACCGGCCGAGATTGCCAATGTGGTCCTCGGCCGCAATGACCTGATCGGAGATCAGCGGATGGTCTATGTTCTGGACCTGACCCTTCCCACCGGAATGTTCGAGGCGCGCGATTTTCTGGTTCGTGACGGCGACACCGTCTATGTGACTGAAGCGCCGTTCGTCCAGTGGAACAAGACCCTGACGGCAATCACCGGCACCGCGGGTGCGGCCGGTACGATCAGCAGCACTGCCGGCGGCTGAGGCCGCGTTGCCCGGCGTTCCGCCCGATCAGCAGGCCGCCGGAGCATCCCCCCGGCGGCTTTTCTTCTACAACGCGGGTTTCCTGCGCCAACCCCGGTTGCGCCGCATCCTGACGCTGGCGGGGCACGAGTTGCGGGTCGGTTTGCCGGGGCCGCAGGATGGCGTCGTGGTCTGGGGCCGATCACCCTATGCCGCGCGGGGCGAGGCGGTGGCGGCGCGGCGCGGGGTGCCGCTGGTCCGGCTGGAGGATGCGTTTGTGCGGTCGATCCGTCCGGGGCGGATGGGCGATGCGCCACTGGGCTTGATGATCGACCCGCTTGGCGTGCATTTCGATTCTGCGCAACCGTCGTGGCTGGAGACGGTGTTGGCCCACCACCCCTTGGACGATTCGCATATTTTGTCCCGTGCGCGGGATGGTATGGCGCGGATTCAGGCGCTGGACTTATCAAAATACAATCTGCATGACGAAACCCCCCCGCCCCGCGCTGGCTATGTTCTGATGGTGGACCAGACGCGCGGGGATGCGTCGATCCGCCATTCGGGGGCGACTGCGGCGACATTCGCGCAGATGTTGGCCGCAGCACAGGACGAACATCCCGGCGTGCGGATCGTGATCAAGACGCATCCTGAAACCCAGGCCGGCCTGCGCCCCGGCCATTTCTCGGCGGTCCATGCCGGGGGGGTGGTCAGTTTGCTGACCTCGCCCGTGTCGCCGTGGCGGCTGCTGGACGGGGCGATCGCGGTCTATACCGTGTCATCGCAACTGGGGTTCGAGGCGATCATCGCGGGCCACCGCCCCCGCGTGTTCGGTCAGCCGTTCTATGCCGGGTGGGGGCTTTCTGCCGACGAAACCCCCCTGCCCCGCCGCACCCGGGTCGTGACCAAGGCGCAAATGTTCGCAGCCGCGATGATCCTTGCCCCGACCTGGTTTGACCCATGCCGCAACCGTCTTTGTTCGTTCGAGACGGCGGTGGACCAGATGGAGGCCGACCTGCGCGCCTTCCGCGAGGATCGCGCGGGCCACGTCGCCGTCGGCATGCGGCTGTGGAAACGCGGGCGGTTGCAAGCGGTGTTCGGTCAGGTCAAGCCGCTGATCTTTTTGGATGATCCGGCGCGCGCTATGGCTGCGGCCAAGGGGCGGGTCATTCTGGTCTGGGCGGGCAAGGAAACCCCCGACCTCGCAAACTTCCGTCCGGTGCGTCGCGTCGAGGATGGGTTTCTGCGGTCGCGGGGTTTGGGCGCGTCGTTGATCCCGCCGCTAAGCCTTGTGACGGACGATCTGGGCATCTATTACGACCCGAGCCGGGCGAGCCGTCTGGAACGGCTGATCCTGTCGGCCCTGCCGTTCGGGGGCATCGCGCGGGCCGAAGCCTTGCAGGAACAGGTGATCGCGGCGCAGGTGTCGAAATACAATCTTGCAGGGGCGATGCCGGACCTGCCTCCCGGCCACCGGATCCTGGTGCCCGGTCAGGTCGAGAATGATGCGTCGATCCGGCTGGGTGGCGGCGCGGTGCGGACCAACCTTGCCCTGTTGCAGGCCGCGCGGGCCGCACATCCGCAGTCCGTGCTGATCTACAAACCGCACCCTGATGTCGAGGCGGGCTTGCGGCCCGGACGGTTGACGCAGGCCGATCTGACGGGATTGGCCGATGTTGTGGCCGAACAAGCCGACCCTTTGGCGTTGATCGCGGCGGTGGACGAGGTATGGACGATGACATCTCTGCTGGGATTCGAGGCGCTGCTGCGCGGCAAGCCTGTAACCTGCCTTGGTGCGCCGTTCTATGCGGGGTGGGGTCTGACGACCGATCTTGGCCCGGTTCCCCTGCGTCGCCTGCGCGCGGCAGACGGCCATCCCCTGCCCCGGCCCACATTGGCGCATCTGGTTCACGCCACGCTGATCGGCTATCCGCGTTACTATGACCCGGTCAGTCGCCGCCCCTGCCCGCCCGAAGTGGTGGTCGACCGGCTGGCGTCGGGAAATCTGCCGCAACCCGGCCTGCCTTTGCGCCTGCTGGCCAAGGCGCAAGGGATGCTGGCCGGCAAGGCCCATCTTTGGCGATGATCAGTAAATATACCTGATCTGTTCGGTCCAATAGCGTTCCATCCGTTTCAGCGACTGGTTGATGTTTTCCATGCCTTCGGGGTCGATCAGCCCGCGCTTGTTCAGCCCTTCGGCGTGGCGGGCGAACAGGTCCGACAACTGACCCCGCACGCGGCGCCCCTTTTCGGTCAGCCGCACCCGCACCGACCGGCGGTCGATTTCGGACCGCTGATGGTGCATGTAGCCCAGTTCGACCAGCTTTTTCAGGTTGTAGCTGACGTTGGACCCCTGATAGTAGCCGCGCGATTTCAACTCGCCCGCCGTCACCTCGTTGTCGCCGACGTTGAACAGCAAAAGCGCCTGCACCGAGTTGATTTCGAGGATCCCAAGGCGTTCGAATTCATCCTTGACCACATCCAGCA
>JBBRVJ010000161.1:0-8661 GCA_038246975.1 Rhodobacterales bacterium
CAGCGCCTTGGACGGCACGCAGCCCGCGTTCAGGCAATCGCCGCCCATCTCGGCACCTTCGACCAGAACGACCCGCGCGCCCATCTGAGCCGCTCCGGCGGCGACCGACAGTCCGCCGGACCCCGCACCGATGATGCACAGGTCGGTTGTGATGCGTTGCATGGTCATGCCCCTTTGCGGAACAGTTTGATCACGATGGGCAGGGCCGACAAGGCCGCAAGTCCCAAGATCGGGCCAAGTACGGGCCAGGTGAACAGGATCGACAAGTCGGGGGTTTCGCCACGGGCGAAGACTTCGCCAAGGCCCGAGCCTACCGACGTGAACACCAGACCGCCCGGAATGATGCCAAAGAACGTGGTGATGGCAAAGCGGTCCAGCCGCACCCCGACAAAGGCCGGGATCAGGTTGGCCAGAAAGAACGGCACTGCGGGGACCAGACGCATCAGCAACAGTACCGACCATTCATTGTCCTGCAGGGCGGCTTGCAGGCGCGCGGCCGCGCCACCCTTGGCGGCGATGCCCGCTGCCGCCTCGCGCCCCGCCCCGGCGCGGACGGCAAGAAAGATCGCCACCGCACCAACGGTAGCGGCAGTGACATTATACAGAACACCCGGAAACAGGCCGAACAGGAACCCGCCCGTCAAGGTCGCGACCGTCGCCCCCGGCAAGGACAGGGCCACGATCAACGCATAGCCCGCCGTGAAGATCAGCACCGCCACCGTGTAATGCGCATCGCGAAACGCCAGCAGGTCGGCCTGATGCCGGGCCAGCATCTCGAAGCTCAGTTGGCTTTTCAACGCATAGGCCCCGACAGTCGCCACCACCAGAAGCAAAAGCAAAGGCAGACGACGGAGCAGGCGGGATTTTGTCGCGGTGGTGGTGGTCATCGGGGCTTCCTTGGTTGGGGCCCACGATGACGGGGAAGCCGCGACGGGGATAGGGGGATCACGCGGCCTTGATCGGGATTACGGGATTGGCCGGAAAAATTGCTGCGTTGACACCATGCAGGCGCGCGGACACAGCGGCGTAACGGTTTGGCGTCAGATTTGTTGCAACATCGCCGCCGGCTTGCGTTGACTTGTCCGGGTTGCGACCTTAGAGAACGGGCTTCGAATAGCAGTGGTCCTCGAATCCGTCGGGTTTGGGCTGCTTGACTGATGGAGTTCCCGCGATGAAGCGCACGTTTCAACCTTCCAACCTTGTCCGTGCGCGCCGCCACGGGTTTCGCGCCCGTATGGCGACCAAAGGCGGCCGTCTGGTTCTTGCCGCCCGCCGCGCCAAGGGCCGCAAGAAACTGTCGGCCTGATCCTTTGGCCCTGTGGGGCTGAACCGTTGGACAAGACCATGATATCGCCGCAGGCAGAGGACACAGGCAGTATCGCCGGTGACACCCACGCGCCAGCGGCGGTTTTGTGTTGCGTGGTCGAGACGCTGCGAAACCGTCCCGACTTTCTGCGGGCCGCCTCGGCGCGGCGGCAGGGAACGGCGAGTTTCATGTTGCAGGGCCGTGCCCGGGGCGATGACGACGCGGCGGTGCGGGTCGGCTTTACCGCCTCCAGAAAAATCGGCAACGCGGTGCTGCGCAACCGGGCCAAGCGGCGGATGCGGGCATTGATGCGCGAGGTGTTGCCGGGGATGGCGCGGGCGGGGTGGGATTACGTACTGGTCGCGCGGCCTGACGCGACGGTCAGCCGCGACTATGCCGAGATGCGGCGCGATCTTGAATCCGCACTGCGCTCGGTGCACCGCGAGCGCGGCGCATGACTCCGCTGGCGCATGTCGTGGCAGCGCCGGTGCGGGCCTATCGGTTGCTGCTATCGCCATGGGTCGGACATGGTTGCCGGTTTCAGCCGACCTGCAGCGTTTATGCGTTGGAGGCGCTTGAACGGCACGGCGCGTTTTGGGGTGGTTATCTGATGGTGCACAGGATTTGCCGGTGCCATCCGTGGGGCGGGTCGGGGTACGATCCGGTGCCGGGTGCGGACCCTGCGCACGATCAGAGTGGCAGGCCGTCGTCGAAGGGCTGAGTCCGGATCAGACGCCATGCGGGGGCGTTGCTGGTCAAGGAGGCGATATCCTGAACCGTCACCTGCCCGTCGATCAGAGCCGATCCGAACAGGCTGTCCACCGCGATAATTTCTGCCCGGTATCTTTTGGGGTCGAACGCGCCGGGAGCCGCACGGGCAGCCAGATCGGCCCCGAACAACACCGCCCCGTACCGCCCCGTCAAGATCGGCGGATTTCAGATTGGCCCCGTCCCATACCGGGGCAATCAGGACGGTGCCAAGGAACGTGGCGAGGCCAGGTTCCCTGCGGGTAAAGTCGGATTGCAGCAGAACCGCGTCGTCGAACGTGGCGGCCAGCAGTTGGGCGGCGGTGAAATCGGTGTTTTGCACAAAGGCTCCGGCAAATCGGCTTCGTTGGCGCGGGTCGACATCGGCAGGTTGACATTCAACGACCTGAGGTTGAACAACCCCGCCCCCAACAGGACCGACAGCAACTGCCCCCGATCTGGGCTGGCGGGGCGGTCGATGAGCCGGGCGTCGGCATCAGGCTCGGTCCAGCCCTCGATCCAGCCAGAGTAGCCACCGATCCTTGCACAGGTGTCGGGCAGTCCGGCCTGCCAGTGCTGCACCGCGCTGCGCGTGCGGTCCCTGATCGCCTGCGCGCGCACGCCAAGGTCCAGAAACCGATAGGGCCTGGTCGCGGGTGACACCGACGTGATCGGCAGGATCAGGGCGCGGCTGAGGTCCCGGGTCTGGATCGCGTTGAACAGCGCCTCCATCGGTTTGCCGACGCTCGCCTGATAATCGGCGGCCATCCGGTGCAGCACCTGCCCCGGTTCGGCGGCGATCTGCGTGATCTCGACCGCCAGTTTGGCGATGCGGGCGGCCTTGGCCAGTTGCACGTCTTGCGACAGCAGCGGGGTCTGTTCGGCAATGCGGGCGTTCTGTTCGATCAAAAGTTTCGCCTGTCTCGGCTCCGGCATCGCGCACCCCCGGTGTGACGGTGGCAAAGTGCCGTCATGATGGCAACGGGAACGCTTTGCTTCAAGGGGTGGCACGGGGCGGCTCAGGGACGTATCGGGCCGTCCCGCCAAATTGCTTAAAATGCCATGCAACTGGGGGGTGTCGATTAACCCCCCCGTCAGCCTGATTCCCTAGGCTGGCGCATACGGGGTACTGCACATCCCGTCTGGCATAGGGGCAAACGGCGCATGGACAAATGGCTGATGGGGGGATCAGGGCTCCAATGGATCATGATGCAGTTGCGCAGGCCCGAATGGATGGTTTTTTTGCCCGCCGTGACGCTTGCGGCCTTCTGGATCGGCGGAGAGAAGGTGTTGATCCTCGTGGCGCTCGGGACGCCGATGATCTTTGCCATGGCGGGCGCGTTCCGGTTTGGCGAACTTGCAACCGCTGTCGCCGATGACGGGCTGTCAGGATTGATGATACGCCCTCAGGCGATTGTGCTTCTGGACGGCTACATGCGCGACATCGTGGCCAGCGAGCGACAGACCGCCTGCCTGGTCGTGCAGTTCGACGAAGCGGCGCTGCTGCTGGACCGGCATGGTCGCGCGGCGCAGACCGAGGTTCTGGAAAGATCCGCCGAACGCCTTTGCGGGACGTTGCGGCAGGGCGATACGGTGGTCAGGCTGGAAGGGGGCGGGTTCGCGGTTGTCCTGTCACCCGTGCGGCGGCTGGACCTTGAGACGATCATCCAACTTGCGGCCCGGTTGCAGGCGGCCTTGGCCCCGCCGATTTCGGTGAATGCGGCACGGTTGTACGTCACTTGTTCCATCGGGTTCTGCCTGTCTGCGCGCGCCCCTGCACCAACGGGCCGGGCCATGCTGGACGCAGCCCAAGTCGCAGCAGACGAGGCGCTGCGCAATGGACCGGGGGCGATCCGCGCCTTTGCCCCCGACATGGCCCGCACCCGCGCCGACCGCGACGCGCAGCGCGACGATCTGGAACAGGCGCTCGACGAAGGTCAGGTCCGCGCGCATTTCCAGCCGCAGATTTCAACAGATACCGGGGAAATCACCGGGTTCGAGGCGCTGGCGCGGTGGCATCATCCGGAACGCGGGCTGATCGCGCCCTCCGCTTTCCTGCCGCTGATCGAGGAGGCGGGATTGAGTGAGCGGTTGTGCGAGGTGATGGTGTTTAACGCGCTGCAGGCGCTGTCGCGCTGGGACAAGGCCGGGATGCAGGTGCCGACCGTCGCTGTCAACTTCTCCAAGGCGGAACTGCGCAATCCCCGGCTGGCCGAAAAACTGCGGTGGGAACTGGACCGGTTCGATCTTGCGCCATCCCGCCTTACCGTCGAGATTCTGGAAACCGTGGTGGCCGAAACCGACAATGACGTGGTGGTGTCCAACATCGCGGCGCTGGCACAGATGGGCTGCGGGATTGATCTGGATGATTTCGGGACGGGCCACGCTTCGTTCACCTCGATCCGGCGGTTTGCGCTCAGGCGGATCAAGATCGACCGGTCGTTCGTCACGCGGGTGGATGAGGACCGAGAACAGCAAAAGATCGTGTCGGCCATTCTGTCGATGGCCGAACAGATCGGGTTGCGGACGCTGGCCGAAGGGGTCGAGACGCCGGGTGAACACGCCATGCTGGCGCAGTTGGGCTGTGGCGACGTGCAGGGTTTCGCGATTGCGCGACCCATGCCGGTCGAGGACACGACCGACTGGATCGCCCGCCATCGGGCGCGGCAAACCGCAGCACCGCGGATCGGGCATCGCACCGGTTAGGCCAGGTGGGGTGGTTTTGCCCGAAGATCTCAGTCGGTTCACATCCTGCAGAGCATGCACACGGGGAATCCGCTTGACCTTTCCCCCCCCCTGTCGTTGAAGCACCCCAAACCCTGAACAGGAATGGTGGTGGTCCTGATGGACGATCAGAACAAGAATCTCATCCTCGCGACTGCGCTCAGCTTTATGGTGATCCTGACGTGGTTCGTCGGCGGCCCGATCCTGTTTCCGCAGTGGTTTCCGGCAGAAGAGGTCGCGCAACCCGTATCCCCCGCCGCGACCGATGCCATGATGCCCCCGTCGGCAGAAACGACCGGAACGGCCGCCGTCGCCGCAGCCGAATCCCTGCCCGAGGCGCCGCGCCTGACCATCGACACGCCGAAGCTGGCCGGGTCGATCTCGATGCTGGGCGGGCGGATCGACGATCTGAGCCTCAAGACCTACACCGAAACCGTCGCTCCGGGATCGCCCATCGTGCGGCTCTTGTCGCCGGTAGGGCAGGATGCGGCCTTTTACGCGCTGTTCGGCTGGCAACCCGGTACCGGTCTGGCGTTCGAGGACGTGCCGGGTGCCAATACCGAATGGCGGTTGACGTCCGGGGGCACGCTGGCACCCGGCGCGCCGGTGACGCTGGGTTGGGACAACGGCAAGGGGCTGGCCTTTACCCGGACTGTCGCGGTGGACGACAATTTCATGTTCACCGTCACCGATGCCGTGACCAACAACGGCCCGGCCGAAGTGGGGCTGGCCCCCTACGGCGTGATCGCGCGGCATGGCTTGCCCAAGACATTGCAGAATATCTGGGTGGTGCATGAAGGACTGATCAGCCGCGCCGACGGGAAATATGCCGAGACCAACTATGGCCAGGTGACCGACCTGCCGGTTATCGAACGTGAAGCGGCGCAAGCGGAACTGGTGCCGGCGACAACGGATGGCTGGATCGGGTTCACTGACCACTACTGGATGACCGTCCTTGTGCCCGAACAGGGCAAACCCTTCACCGCCGTGACAAAGTATGTGCCAGGGGCTGACATCTATCAGACCGAAACCCGCGAACCGCTGATGTCGGTTGCACCGGGGGCGACCGTCGAAAACACGACCCGCCTCTTTGCCGGAGCCAAGGAGTGGGAAGCGATCCGCAAGTATCAGGACGACGGGATCGGCGGATTTGTCGATTCCATTGACTGGGGTTGGTTCTATTTCCTGACCAAGCCGATCTTCTCCCTTCTGCACTGGTTGAACCAGGTGATCGGCAACATGGGGCTGGCGATCATCGGACTGACCTTTGTGCTGAAACTCCTGGTCCTGCCGCTGGCCTACAAATCCTATGTCTCGATGGCCCGCATGAAGGAATTGCAGCCCGAGATGGAGGCGCTCAAGGAGCGCGCGGGCGACGACAAGCAGAAGATGCAAAAAGAGATGATGCAGCTTTACAAGGACAAGAAGGTGAATCCGGCGGCGGGGTGTCTGCCCATCCTGATCCAGATTCCGATCTTCTTCAGCCTGTACAAGGTGATTTTCGTCACCATCGAGTTGCGCCACGCGCCGTTTTTCGGCTGGCTGAACGACCTGTCAGGACCAGACACATCGACGTTCTACAACCTGTTCGGGTTGCTGCCTTGGGCGGCCCCTGTCCCTGGGTCGGTGCTCGCTCTGCTTTTCATCGGTATCCTGCCGATCCTGTTGGGCATCACCATGTGGCTGCAACAGAAGCTGAACCCGGCGCCCACAGACCCGGTGCAGCAGCAGATCTTTGCGTATATGCCGTGGATTTTCATGTTCATGCTGGGCAGTTTTGCCAGTGGGCTGGTGGTTTACTGGATCGCCAACAACATCATAACCTTCACCCAGCAATACATCATCATGCGCAGCCACGGGCACAAACCGGACATTTTCGGCAATATCCGGTCGACGTTCAAGCAGGTGCCCCTCGTCGAAACACCTGCCAAACCGGTTGTCTTGACCAAGACCAAGACGGGGGCTGCGTCCAAGGCTGGCACAAAACCGGTTGCGTCCAAGGCTGGCACAAAACCGGTTGCTGCCAAGGCTGTTCCGGGCAAGGATGTCGACAAGACATGACCATGTCCGTTGCCGGCATCTATCGCCATCCGATCAAGGGTCACGGGCGCGAACCTCTGGCCGGCGCCATGCTAGCGCCAGATCAGGGGTTGCCATGGGACCGGCACTGGGCAGTCGCACATGACGCGGCAAAGCTCGACCCGGGCTGGAACCCGTGCCAGAACTTTGCGCGGGGTGCCAAGGCTCCGGCGCTGATGGCCATCGAATCGGTGTTGGATACCGCAACCGGGATGGTCATCTTGCGCCATCCGGACCGGGGCGAGATCAGCTTCAATCCGGACGATCCCGGTGATTTGGCGCGGTTTCTGGACTGGGTCCGCCCCCTGAACCCGCCAGACCGTGCTCAGCCGGTCAGCATCGTTGCGGCTGGAATTGCAATGACGGACAGTGATTTCCCCTCGATTTCCTTGCTGTCGACCGCGACATGCACTGAGTTGGGCGACCGGATGGGAATGGAGATCGACCCCTTGCGCTTTCGGGCGAATATCCTTCTGCGCGGGGCGCTGCCCTTTGAAGAGTTCGACCTGGTCGGCAAACGCATCCGAATAGGCAAGTCCGTGCTGGAAGTGGTAGAGCGGATCGTCCGCTGTCGTGCGACGATGGCCGATCCGCATACGGGCGTGATTGATGCCGATACGCTGGCTGCACTGACCAAACACTATGGACATCAGCAGTTGGGGATTTACGCGCGGGTAATCGAGGGCGGGGAAATCCGGGTCGAAGACGACTTGGTGGTTGTATGAGCCTTGCCTTCCCCTTGGCCTCAGAGCCCGAGTTCGACGCCCATGAGGCAGGTCGACTGCTGTTTGCCGGGCCGGTCGATTTCATCAAGGGCGTGGTGGCGATGTCCGGTCTGCCCCCTGCGGACCGGCTTGAGGTCTGCTTTGCCGGCCGGTCGAACGTCGGAAAATCCAGCCTGATCAATGCGCTGACCGGGCGTAAATCGCTGGCGCGGGCCTCGAACACGCCGGGGCGGACGCAAGAGATCAACTACTTCGCGCTGGGCGACAGCCGTTATTTGGTTGACCTGCCGGGTTATGGGTATGCCGAGGCTCCGGTCGCCATTGTGGCCAAGTGGCAGGCGTTGTTGAAAAGCTATCTGGCGGGCCGGCAGACCTTGCGGCGCGCCTTTGTGCTGGTCGACACGCGGCACGGGGTCAAAGCGGTCGATGAAGAGATTCTGACCCTGCTCGACAGATCGGCAGTCACGTTTCAGGTGGTGATGACCAAGGCAGACAAGGTCAGCCGTGCCGAACGCGATCAGGCGATTGCACAGGTGCAGGGCGCGCTTGTCAAGCATCCGGCGGCTTATAATGAATTGGTCGTGACCAGTTCCGAAACCGGCGATGGAATCGAAACGCTGCGCGCGATCATCGCAACTCTGGTGTAATCTGGCGTTCTGACAGAAGTTGCCAAAGCGCCAATGTTGGCGTGCGTCAAAATTTTTCGGATGGAAAAATTTCGCTCAGACGTGCTGCGCGCCGTTTACCTGAAGTTCTGCGCCCGAGATGTAGCTTGACTGGTCCGAACACAGGAACCAGATCGCGTCGGCCACCTCGCAGGGTTGGCCCAACCGCTGTATCGGAAGCGCCGCCACGATCTTCTCGGTGCCCGGTGACAAGATGGCAGTTTCCACCTCGCCCGGCGCTATGGCGTTGACGCGCACGCCCAAGGGTCCGAAATCATGCGCCATTTCGCGGGTCAGGGCTGCTAGCGCCGCCTTGGACGTCGAATAGGCCGCCCCCGCAAACGGATGAACCCGTGACCCGGCAATCGAGGTCACGTTGACCACCGCGCCCTTGGCCTCGATCAGTTCCTCCATC
>JBBRVJ010000162.1:0-8634 GCA_038246975.1 Rhodobacterales bacterium
ATATCGCGATGATGATCGGCGCGGTGCGCCAACAGGCATTCCTGAAATCGCTGGGCTTCTTTGTGGCAACTCCGGTCGAGTTGATCGAGGCTGCCAAGGCCAGACCGCTGATCCCCGCGAAATGGCCGGAAATCGTGACGATCACCACGTCGTATGGTCACGGCATGTCGGCCAGCCCGCTGCATCTGGCGACGGCTTATGCGACGATTGCCAATGGCGGCATCACGGTGACGCCGACCTTGCTGAAACGGACCGCACCGATGGTGGGCACGCGGGTGATGTCGGAACAGACGGCCGATGCTGCTGTGGCGATGCTGCGGGACGTGGTGACGAAGGGCACGGCCTCGCTGGGCGAGGTTGCGGGCTATGCCGTCGGCGGCAAGACCGGCACCGCCGACAAGCCGAAAAAGGGTGGCGGGTATTACGATAACAAGGTGATCAACACCTTTGCAGCGGTGTTTCCGGCCAATGACCCGGCCTATGTGCTGCTCGTGACGCTGGACGAACCGGTCGAAACCACCGGCCCAGAGCCGCGTCGCACCGCGGGGTGGACGTCCGTGCCGGTGGCCGCCGAAATCATCCGCCGCGCCGCGCCGCTGCTGGGGTTGCGGCCACAGGTTGAACCTGCCCCGCTGGATGGGCTAACTGCCGTCAAGCAATAGGGATGGCGGGCGATGGGCGACCGGATCAGGAGTTTGGCACAGCTTGGCCTGACGGCGCGGGCAGGGCGCGAGGCGCAGGTCACCGGCCTTTGCGTCGACAGCCGCGCCTTGCGGGCCGGAGTTCTGTTCGCGGCGCTGCCCGGCAGCCGGGTCCATGGGGCGGCCTATATTGCTCAGGCCATTGACGCGGGGGCGGTGGCGATCCTGACCGATGCGGCGGGGGCGGATCTGGCGGCGGGGGTGCTGGCGGGGTCGGGCGTCGCGCTGATCGTGGCGGCGGAACCGCGCGAGGCGTTGACACGGGCGGCGTCGCTGTGGTTCGCGCTGCAGCCGGGCACCATCGTCGCGGTGACCGGCACCAACGGCAAGACATCGGTCGCGACGTTCACCCGGCAGATCTGGGGCGCACTTGGCCATACCGCGATCAACATCGGCACGACGGGGGTCGAGGGGGCTTGGGCCGCCCCGTCCGCCCACACCACGCCCGACCCGGTCGTGCTGCATCGGATGCTGGCGCAGGCGGCAGAGGCTGGCGTTACCCATGCGGCGATGGAGGCATCGAGCCACGGGCTGGATCAGCGCCGGCTTGACGGGGTGCGGCTGCGCGCGGCGGGGTTCACCAACTTCACGCAGGATCATCTGGATTATCACGGCAGTTTTGAGGCCTATTTCGCCGCCAAGGCCGCTCTGTTCGACCGGGTGCTGCCCGAGGATGCCACCGCCGTCATCAACATGGACGACCCGCGCGGGCATGACATGGCGATGATCGCCGTGGCACGGGGGCAAAAGCTGGTGTCGGTCGGAACCACCGAAGGCTGCAATCTGCGCATCGCGGGGCAGCGGTTCGATGCGACCGGGCAGGATGTGCGGCTGATCTGGCAAGGGGTGGCCTATCAGGTTCACCTGACCCTTGTCGGCGGGTTTCAGGCGGAAAACGTGGCACTTGCCGCCGGGTTGGTCATCGCATCCGGCAGCCCTGCGGCGGATGTATTCGCCGTGCTGCCGCGCCTGACCGGAGTGCGGGGCCGAATGCAACTGGCCGCGACCCGGCGCAACGGGGCATCGGTCTATGTCGATTACGCCCATACGCCCGACGCCATCGCGACCGCGCTGCGCGCACTGCGCCCGCATGTGATGGGGCGGGTGATCGTGGTGTTCGGCGCAGGCGGCGACCGCGACCGGGGCAAGCGCCCGCTGATGGGGCAGGCCGCACGCGAGAATGCCGATGTGGTCTATGTGACCGACGACAACCCGCGCAGCGAGGACCCGGCCACCATCCGCGCCGCCATCATGGCCGCCTGTCCTGACGCGAACGAGGTGGGCGATCGGGCCGAGGCTATTCTGCGCGGCGTCGATGCGCTGTTGCCGGGCGATGCGCTGCTGATTGCGGGCAAGGGGCACGAGACGGGGCAGGTGATCATGGGCGACGTGTATCCGTTTGACGATGTCGAACAGGCCAGCATTGCCGTGGCCGCACTGGATGGGGCAATGTGATGCTGTGGACGTCATCGGATGCCGGGGCCGCGACCGGGGGGCATAACACGACCGACTGGCAGGCCAGAGGCGTGTCGATCGACACCCGCACCTTGCAGCCGGGCGATCTGTTCGTGGCGCTGACCGATGCGCGCGACGGCCATGATTTCGTCAAAGCCGCCCTTGCCAAAGGGGCCGCAGCGGCGCTGGTCAGCCGGATGCCCGACGGGGTTCCCGATCCTGCGCCGCTGCTGATCGTGGCGGATGTTCTGCGCGCCCTGGAACAGCTTGGGAGTTTCGCCCGCGCCAGAACCCGCGCCAAGATCGTGGGCGTCACCGGGTCGGTCGGCAAAACCTCGACCAAGGACATGCTGCGCGCCGTGCTGGGCGGGCAGGGCCGCGTGCATGTCGCCGAGGCCAGTTACAACAACCACTGGGGCGTGCCCCTGACGCTGGCCCGGATGCCCGCCGATTGCGACTTTGCGGTGATCGAGATCGGGATGAACCACCCCGGCGAAATCGCCCCGCTGTCGCGCCTGTCGCAACTGGATGTGGCGCTGATCACCGCTGTCGGCGCCGCGCATCTGGAGGCGTTCGAGAATATCGAAGGCATCGCGCACGAAAAGGCGTCGATCATCGACGGCTTGCGCCCCGGTGGCGTGGCGGTTCTGCCCGCCGATCTGGCCGTCACGCCGATCCTGACGGCCAAGGCGGCCGCAATGGGGGTCAGGACCATCCTGTTCGGCGCGGACCCTGCGGCCGATTACCATCTGACCACCGTCCAGTTGACCGACGCCGCCACCATCGTGCAGGCCACCCGCCACGGGCTGGCGATGCTGTACAAAGTCCGCTCGCCGGGTCGCCACTTTGCCACCAACGCGCTGGGGGCACTGGCCGTGGCCGAGGCGCTGGGGCTGGACCCGGCGATCGCCGCCACCGACATGGGCACCTGGGTCCCCACGCCGGGGCGCGGCACCCGGCAGCGCATCCTGCTGGACGAGGTCGACGAAACCGGGTTCGACCTGATCGACGACGCCTTCAACGCCAACCCCACGTCGCTGGCCGCCAGCCTGGACGTGCTGATCGCGGCGCAACCCGAACATGGCACGGGCCGGATCGTCGCGGGTCGGCGGATCGCCATTCTGGGCGACATGCTGGAATTGGGCCCGACCGAGATCGCCCTGCATCAGGCGGTGGCCGCCCATCCCGGCCTCGCTGCCGTCGACCGCATCCACTGTGTCGGCCCCCGGATGCACGCCCTGTGGCTGGCCTTGCCGCGCGCGCAGCGGGGCGAGCAGACCGACACCGCCGTCGACCTCGCCGCCCGCGCCCGCAACCTGATCGACGCCGGAGACATCGTGTTGGTCAAGGGGTCCAAGGGGTCAAAAATCAGTCTGGTTGTTGACGCCCTGCGCAAATTGGGGCACGGCCCTGCGACCATCCCCGAAGGAGAGGCGTAATGTTGTACTGGCTGACCGAGTTTTCCGCAGGGGGAGACTTCTTCAACCTGTTTCGCTACATCACCTTCCGCGCCGGGGCCGCGTTCATGACGGCACTGGTGTTCGGGTTCATCTTTGGCCAACCGCTGATCAACCTGCTGCGCCGCAAACAGGGCAAGGGTCAGCCGATCCGCGATGACGGGCCTGCCACGCATTTCGCCAAGGCGGGGACGCCGACGATGGGCGGGCTGCTGATCCTGTCGGCGCTGGTGTTTTCGACGCTGCTCTGGGCGCGACTGGACACGCCCTATGTGTGGATCGTGCTGCTGGTGACGCTGGCTTTCGGGCTGATCGGCTTTGCCGACGACTATGCCAAGGTGACCAAACAGACCACCAAGGGCGTGTCCTCTCGGGTCCGGTTCCTTGCCGGGCTCGCGATTGCGGGGTTGGCGGTCTACGCCGCCAGCGCGTTCCATCCGCCCGAGTTGACCCATCAACTCGCCGTGCCGTTGTTGAAGAACGTGCTGCTGCCGCTGGGGATGTTCTTCGTGCCGTTCGGGATGATCGTGATCGTGGGGGCTGCCAATGCGGTGAACCTGACGGACGGTCTGGACGGGCTGGCCATCATGCCGGTGATGATTGCCGCAGGCACGCTGGGGGTGATTTCCTACGTCGTCGGCAACGTGAACTTCGCCGAGTATCTGGGGGTCCATTCGGTTCCCGGCACGGGCGAATTGCTGGTGTTCTGTGCGGCCCTGTTCGGCGGGGGTCTGGGGTTCCTGTGGTACAACGCCCCCCCGGCCGCTGTGTTCATGGGCGACACCGGGTCGCTGGCGCTGGGCGGCGCGCTGGGGGCAATCGCCGTCTGCACCAAGCACGAGATCGTCCTCGCCATCGTCGGCGGGCTGTTCGTGGTCGAGGCGCTGTCGGTCATCATCCAGGTCCTGTACTTCAAGCGCACCGGACGGCGGGTGTTCCTGATGGCCCCGATCCACCACCACTTCGAAAAGAAAGGCTGGGCCGAACCGCAGATCGTGATTCGCTTCTGGATCATATCACTGATCCTCGCGATGATCGGATTGGCGACGCTGAAGGTGCGCTAGAAAGCGCGCCGTCGCGCGCTGCCCCCTTCCAGCGGCTCCCACCCGCCCACCCCGCCGCCGGAAGGGGGCAAACCCTGTCTTCATCATCCGAACACCTTCCCCTTGAAAGTCTCCCATGACCCGCCCCCTGCACCCCACCGCCTTGGTCACCGGCGGCAATCGTGGCATCGGTTACAGCATCGCCGCTGGCCTCAAATCGCGCGGCTGTCTGGTGACCATCGGCGCGCGGAACGAGGCCGACGGGCGCGCCGCCGCTGCCGCCCTTGGCACCGCCTTTGTCCGCATCGACCTGTCAGACCCCGACACCAGCTTTGACGCGATCACCCAAAGCGGCGGCTATGACATCGTGGTCAACAACGCAGGCATCCTGAACGACGTATCGCTGCTGTCGCCCCGGTCCGATTTTGACCTCGCGATGGAGGTGATGGTGCATGCCCCCCTTGACCTGATCCGGCTGAACACGCCGTATTGGCGCGATACGGGCTGGGGCCGGATCGTCAATCTGACGTCGAGCCTCGGGTCCCACGCGCAGGGCCTCAAAGGCCCGGGCGCTTACGGCATCGCCAAGGCCGCGTTGAACGCGCTGACCCGCGCTTTGCCGCGGGATTTGCCCCCCGGCGTCAAGATCAACGCCTGCGATCCGGGCTGGGTCGCCACCCGGATGGGGGGCGCGAGCGCCCCCCTGACCCCCGAACAAGGTGCGGATACTCCGGTCTGGCTGGCCCTGTTGCCCGAAGACGGCCCCACGGGGGGCTTCTTTCGCAACCGCCAGCCGATTGGCTGGTAGGGCCGGGTCCGCACACCGTAAGGACCGTTTCAGGGACCGGTGCCCCGACCGACACCGTCTCGCCCGGTTTGCGACCGATTGGTAGAGGTCAGATTGCAGATCAGTATCTTCGTCGTCCGGACCTTGTCCTTCGTTGCACCACCGCGTTGGCCCGGTGCTTTTTACGGGTTCGAGGCCTGCTTCCGGCATCGTCCCTTACGGTTAGGCCGCAACCTTGACGATACAACCTGCAGCGGGACGCGGAACTTTACCGCGTTTGCATGGTTAGTCCCGGACCGATCCAAATCCGGAGTTTGCGCCATGAAAACCCTCTTGCCCGTCGCCATCGTCCTTGCCTTTTCCACTCAGCTTGCCGCACAAACCAGCGGTGATGACCTTGCCGCCACGGAAAATTGGTGGGATCGGGTCGGCGCGCAGTTCTTCAGTGATGAAGGCCTGACGACCGTGCGGCCCGAACCCGAAATCCGCGCACAATGGACCGCTCTTAGTTCAGATGATCAGGCGGCAGTCCTTGCGAGGTGTGACGCACTCGAAGGGATCGGAACGGGCGAAGCGACGTCGCTGCAAGAAGGGTCGAACACCGGGTCGGGCGGGATGAACGATGCCGATGAGGCCGTCGACAACGCCAACGAAACGCCCGCCGATGGCGCGCTGGTCGACAGACAGACAGAAAAAGCTGCAAGCGGTGGCCAGACAACCGAACCCGCCGATCAGACGTCCGTCACGGGCGCGCTGGACGGCAAGGAAATACAGCAACCGGCCGACGGCACGATCGGCTACACCGGCCTCGCCGGGGGCCGTCCCGAGGATGCCGCGTTTGCACCGGTCTGCGCGCTCATTCGGGACATTTGAAGACGCGGCGTCGCTGGCAAGCCGGCGACGCACAGAAGCTAAAGCCTGTTGCGGCCATTCCGATCGAGGAGTCCACCAAGATTTCTTTTCCCGCTTCGACATGAATAAACGCCAACCCTGTCAGCATATTGCGTACAAAGGGCTGACGGCTATCCCTTGTCCGGCGGACAGTTGCCATATCAGGCCCCTTTTGCCGGGTGGCGCGCGGTTTTCATCGTGTGTCAGCCCAAGCTCGCGCAGGTCCCGCCAGATCGAAACCCGATGGGCTTCGCGCCCATGTTCGTCCTGCAGTTGGACCGCCCGTTCATAAGGGGTCAGGCCGTGCTTTTCCTCGATCCGGCGTCAGACACGGTCAGCCACGCCGGCGGACTTGCCATGCCCACCACCACCGGCTTGCTGCTTGGCCGCCAACGATCCGGCAGCGCGCGTCAAAAGAACCATGTCATCCACGAACCTGATCGAAACCCGGAACTGCGCCACCGCAACCCGGTGCGGGTGGCCCTCTTCAACAAAACCAACGATCCGATGACGAAGCTCCCTACGAAGGGGGCTTGCGCCTCAAGGACCACCAACAACCGCAACAGGCAGAGGCAATCACAAATCAGACCTCAAGCGACTCCTCGCACAGAACGGCCGCAATTCGCACTGATCCCGGCATTCCCCACCTCCTGTCAAACCTTTTGAAGCAGCATCCCCAGACCTTTTGAACACAGACAGAAACCCCCGTCCTCTCCGCCATTAGGCCGTCCATGGCCCTTCCCCCTTGGCAATTGTCCAAGTATTCACCACCTGTCCGGAGACCGATCCCCCGAACCAAACATCAACCAAGAGGTCTGCATGATCCCCGTCAAAGGCCACGAAGGCCAGAAGATCGCCATCCTCGGCCTTGGCCGCTCGGGACTTGCCTCCGCCCGCGCCCTGCTGGCGGGGAGTGCGCAGCCCCTCTGCTGGGACGACAGCCCCGAGGCCCGCGCCAAGGCCGAACTGGACGGCATCCCTTGCACCGATCTGAACAGGGCGGGCGCGTTCGAGGGGGTGTCGGCGCTGATCGTCTCTCCAGGCATCCCCCACCTCTACCCTGCGCCCAACCAGATCATCGCCCGCGCGCTGGAGGCCGGCATTCCCATCGACAACGATATCGGGCTGTTCTTTCGCAGCTTTGCGACCGACGATTTCGCCGATTTCGACAGCCCGCCAAGGGTGGTCTGCGTGACCGGTTCCAACGGCAAATCGACGACCACGGCCCTGATCCACCATATCCTGACGGTGGCCGACCGCCCGACGCAGATGGCGGGGAATATCGGGCGCGGGGTGCTGGACCTTGAGCCGGCGGTGGATGGCGAGGTGGTGGTGCTGGAACTGTCCAGCTATCAGACCGAGCTTGCCCGCAGCCTGACGCCCGATGTTGCCGTGTTCACCAACCTGTCGCCCGACCACCTCGACCGTCACGGCGGGATCGGCGGCTATTTTGCCGCCAAGCGCCGGTTGTTCGCCGAAGGCGGACCGGACCGCGCTGTGGTGGGGGTGGACGAGGCGGAGGGGCGCTACCTTGCAAACCAGATGTCCGAAGGGGCGAACGACGACCGGGTGATCCGGATTTCTTCGGGGCAGAAACTGGAAGGCTTCGGCTGGTCGGTCTTTGCGCGGAAGGGATTTCTGTCCGAATGGCGGCGCGGCAAACAGGTGGCGTCGATCGACTTGCGCGATGTTTCGGGTCTGCCGGGGGCGCACAACCACCAGAACGCCTGTGCGGCTTACGCGGCCTGCCGAAGCCTTGCCGTGGCGCCGAAGCTGATCGAACAGGCGTTCCACAGCTTTGCGGGCCTGCCGCACCGCAGCCAGATGGTGGGGGAGCGAGGCGGCGTGCGGTTCGTGAACGACAGCAAGGCGACCAATGTGGACAGCGCCGCCAAGGCGCTGCAAGCCTTTGCCCGCATCCGCTGGATCGCGGGCGGAATGGGCAAGGACGGCGGGATTGCGGCGTTGCAGCCCTATCTTGGGTCGGTCGCCAAAGCCTATCTGATCGGCCATTCGGCCCGCGACTTTGCGCTGCAATTGGGCGAGACGCCGTATGCAGTCTGCGAAACCATGGCCCGTGCTGTGACCACGGCGGCTGCCGAAGCGGAATCGGGCGATGTGGTCTTGCTGGCCCCGGCTGCGGCATCCTTCGACCAGTATCCGAATTTCGAAAAGCGCGGCGAGGATTTCATGGACTGCGTGGCGCAAGTTCTGACCTGAGGGTCGGGGGGAGGGGGGGGGGGGTGTCGCCCCCCGGGGGTTGGGGGGGGGGGGGGGGGAGGGCCCAACCCCCGGCGGGA
>JBBRVJ010000163.1:0-8578 GCA_038246975.1 Rhodobacterales bacterium
CCACAGCGAAGCCCACGACCTGCTGAGCCAGATCCTCGACATGGAAAAGGCAGCCAATTCGAAACTGACAGGGTTGGCCGTGACATCGGTGAACAAGACGAGGAAAGCCGCCTGAAAATCAGGGGCCGCCCCCGTCAGGCGTTGATCGACCTCTCCCGCAATCATCTGCTTCCCCAAGTATCTGACGCCCAACACGGCCGGCGCCAGATACGACGCAGGATGAAGCTGTTTTCAGGCTTTAGCGGTGCTGCTGCTTCGGCGTATTCTGACCCTAACGGACCTTCCACCGCCCGAACCGCCGGGACAGAACGTCGAAGCCCATGTCCACAACGATCGCCAGACCGGACACCAATAATGCACCTTGCAGAATGTAAGCGGTGTTGTTGCCGTTCAAACCGATGATGATCGGCGAGCCGAGCGACACGGCACCAACTGTCGACGCAATCGCCGCCGTGCCGATATTGATGGTCACCGATGTGCGGATACCCGCAAGGATAACCGGTGCCGCCAAGGGAAGCTCGATCTGCAAAAGTCGCTGACCCCGGGTCATGCCGATCCCCTCGGCGGCCTCGTTGGCGGCACGGTCAACTCCTTCAAGTCCCGACACCGTGTTTTCCGCTATCGGCAGCACCCCATAAAGCGCAAGGGCGATGAAGGCCGGCCAGAAGCCGAACCCGATCACCGGCACGGAAAGCGCCAGAACCGCGACAGGCGGAAAGGTCTGCCCCATCGCGGAAAGGGTTTCGATCAGCCGACGAAACTCGCGTCCCTGAGGGCGGGTCACATAGACCCCTGCGCCAACTCCGACTGTCGTGGCCATCAGGGTCGCTGCACCAACCAGCTCCAGATGCGCCAGCACCAGGGACGCAAAGGATTGCTGTTGATAAAGTGGCCGGTCCAAAGCGGGAAACAGCGCCGCGAACACGGGCGTACTGTGTGGCAACGCCAGAAGAAGCGCCAGAAACACGGTCAGTGCCGTCAGAAACCGGATCGACGATTGTCGATCCTGCCGGGTTGTCAAAACCGTCATGTCACCACATCGGCCAGAAAAAGCGTGCCTATTCTTGCGCCCAGCGCGTTGCAGACCGCGATACGATCAGTTTTCAGCGCGACCATCCGCGATAATGCGAGCCGCAGATTGTCCTCCGGCAGAACCGAGCCTTCCCCATCAGCCTCGACACTGCGGCGCATCCGTTTGGCCACGGTTTCCACGGACAGCAGTTTCAGCCCGTAATCATCCTTGCCCAGAAATTCGCGCACGAAATCGTTCGCAGGCGCATTCAGCAGATCGCGCGGGCTTGCGGCCTGTACGATGTGACCCTTGTCCAGAATGACGACCCGGCTGGCGAGCCGCAGCGCCTCGTCCATGTCATGGGTGACAAAGACGATGGTCTTGCCGGTTTCGGCATGGATGCGGGTCATCTCGGATTGCAAACTGTCGCGGGTGATCGGGTCCAGCGCACCGAACGGTTCGTCCATCAGCAAGACATCCGGATCAGCCGCCAAGGCGCGCGCCACACCGACCCGTTGTTGTTGGCCGCCCGACAATTGATGCGGAAAGGCTTTGCGATACCGCGCAGCATCCAAGTTCAGAAGGTGCAGAAGTTCGGCAATCCGCGCGTCGATGCGGTCGGGAGCCCAGCCCAGCAGGCGGGGGACCGTCGCAATGTTGGCTTCTACGGTCCAATGCGGAAACAGCCCAACCGACTGGATCGCATAGCCGATCCGGCGGCGCAGCACCTCGGGCCGGAAGGTGCGGATCTCTTCGCCCGCAAAGCGGATTTCGCCGGTGTCGTGTTCGACTAGGCGGTTGATCATCTTGAGGATGGTCGATTTGCCCGACCCGGACGATCCGATCAACACGCAAAATTCGCCGCGCGTGACGGTCAGGTTCAGGTCGCTGACAACCGTGTTTTCCCCGAATTTCTTTGAGATATGGTGAAATTCGATCATGCCGCACCCTTTTGCGCCATGGCGACACCCAGTTTGAACAGGGCGTCCGCGACAACGGCGATGGCAATGATCGGCAGCGCTCCAAGCAGCACCAGATCAAGCGCATTGGAGAACAGCCCCTGAAACATGATCGCCCCCAACCCGCCTGCACCGATCAGGGCGGCTACGGCGGCGAGGCCAATCGCCTGCACCACAGTGACGCGCAACCCGGACAGGAACACTTTCAGCGCCAAAGGCACCTCCACCTGCCAGAACACCTGCCGTTTCGTCATCCCCATCCCCTGTGCTGCCTCAACCACGCTGACGGGAACCTGTGCCAACCCTTCGGCCGTGTTCCTGACGATGGGAAGAAGCGAATAAAGGGTCAGCGCAATCACGGCAGGAGCCAGACCGATCCCGCTGATCCCGATGGCCATCAGCACGGGCACGGCCACGGCCAGCGCCGAAAGGGGCGCCATGAGGAGCCCGAACAAGGCAATGGACGGCACCGTCTGGATGATACTCAGGGATGACAGGACCGCGCGGCCAAGCCGAGCCTTGCGGAACGCCAGAACGCCCAAAGGGACCCCGATCAGAAGAGTGGGCACCAACGCCGACAGAACGATCACGAAATGACGGATCAGCGAGGTTCGGAACAGTTCGGATTTGTTGGCATATTCTTTCATGATCGACATCTGGTCGAGATGCCCGGACGCCACCATGGCTCCAATCGGCAGACTTGCCAGAAACCCGATCAACACGCGGGCGACCGGCCCGGACCCGGCCCGCGCCGTCAGATCAGCCAAGGCCAGCGCTGCGGCAAATGTCATCAGCCAAAACCCGGCCCCAAAAGAAGTGCGCGCCGACGGGCTTGCCGCAACCTGCGCCAGACTGTCTGCCCCGATCGCAGCGATATGGACCAGTCCCGCCAGCAAAACTCCCGCCGCCAAGATCAGGATCAGCAGAACGCGCGGACGTTGCGGCAAAAATGGCCCCGCTATCAACACGACGCCGGGCAGCAAAAAAACCAGTGTTGCGCGGGGCGTTACTGCCCAAAGCGCCAAAGGCTGACCCGTAAGCAGCCGGTTGGGCGCATGGGTCAGGAACGGCAACGCAACCGCCCCCAGCACCAGCACCAGTGACAGAAACAACAGGGAGCGGTTCCTGATCACGCAATCTCCATCATGGGGGAACGTCAGGCCAGCCATTGGGCATACACCGGCGTGAGTTATTGCAGAAAGCCCATCTTGGTCAGATACGCTTTGGCAACTGCGGAAATGTCCTCGCCATCAACCTGGATTCTCGCATTCAACCCTTGCAGAGTCGCCGCATCCAGCGAGGCGAACACGGGGTCCAGCAGGTCGCGGATTTGCGGGTTGGCATCCAGAACCGGCTTGCGGATCGTGGGGGCGGGTTCATAAACCGCTTGCGCCCCTTTGCTGTCTGTCATCACGACCAAGCCCAAAGCCGCAATCGCACCATCCGTCCCATAAACCATCGCCGCGTTAACGCCCGACGTTTGCTCTGCCGCTGCCCGGATGGTCGCCGAGGTGTCGCCTCCGGCTAGAACCAGCATCTGATCCGGTTTCAGGGAGAACCCATAGGCCGTCTGAAACGCAGGCAGTGCAGCGGGGCTTTCGACGAATTCCGCTGACGCGGCAAGTTTGAACGCCCCCCCAGCCCCGATGTAAGCGGCCAGATCGTCCATCGACGCAAGATTATCGGCGTCAGCCACATCTTTGCGGATAGCGATAGCCCATGTGTTATTCGCGGGGGCCGATTGCAACCAGACGATCCCGTTGGCTGCATCCAGTTCGGCAGCCTTCGCTGCAGACTGATCTGCATTTTTCCATGCAGGATCTGCATCGACGTTAAAAAAGAATCCTGCGTTGCCCGTATATTCGGGATAGATGTCGATCTCTCCAGCCACCAAAGCCGCCCGGACGATTTGGGTCGCACCCATTTGCAGCTTGTTTTCGGTCTTGATATCGTTCGCTTCCAGAACCTGGATAATCATGCTGCCCAGCAGGCCTCCCTCGGCATCCAGCTTGGACCCAACACGCACCGCGTCTTCGGCCAATGCAGCGCTGGCGGAAAACGACAAGGCGATCACGGCCCCGATCACGATTCGGCGGTTGATGGATAGCCACATTTCGTTCAATCCCTTTTAGATGGAAAGTCATTGTTTCAACCGGACGATGAGCGTCATCGCAAGGATGTGGTGGGAACTAACGCCTCGGGGAGCGATGCGTTCCTGCGGTCCGCAAAAAACTTGTCGCCGTCAGGGGCGTGCAATGCCGCAAGTTGCATTCCCAGGCCACTGTCAGCCTGAAGTCGGGATCAGGAATTTCCGGTAGTGAACAGACCTCGAACGGCGTCCGCAACCGCCTGCGCCGCACAAGGGTTCGGGATGAAGGTTTCCCGACCTCTTCGGCAATCTAGCCCCGCAACAGCGTTTCATCTTCGAAACCGATAACGGTGGGGCGCGCGTCGTTCATCGAAGGTGGTTTCCTTTGGGGGCCGCAAAGGAAGATTTCGCGTTGGGCATCGGCGCGGTCAGCACACATTCGACGCCGTCTTCGTGATAATTGAGTCGAACGGTGCCTTCGAAGTCTGTCGCCAACACGGTTTCGACCAGAAAGCTTCCGAAGCCGCGTCGCGTGGGCAGAGAAACCTGCGGCCCGCCGCTTTCCTGCCACCGCCAAAGCAGCGTCGCACCGTCTTGATCGTTGCCCGCAAGTTGCGACCATTCGATCTTCACAGCCCCCGTTGCAACCGACAGCGCCCCGTACTTAAGGGCGTTTGTCCCAAGTTCATTTACCGCAAGGGCCAACGACAGCGCCATCTTGGGGCCGATCGCAATCGGCGGGCCGTCAACCGAGATCTGGTCCGGTGGAAAAATAGAAACCGTGGATTCGATCACCTGCCGCATCGACGCATCCGTCCAGCGCGTGTCGTTCAGCAGATCATGCGATTTCCCAAGGGCGCGCAGTCTTTCGCTGAAAACCTTCCGACCTGTTTCAATGTCGGTGTTGCGAAACGTCTGTGATGCGATAGCCGCCACCGTGGCAAGGATGTTCTTTATCCGATGCTCAAGCTCATAGGCCAGCATCTCTTGACGCGCCTGCGAGTCCTTGCGCTCAGTTATGTCTTGCAGCACACCGTACATCTTGATCGGTTTGCCCATCTCATCGTGGACGAAGTCGATGTTTCGCGACAGCCAGCGCAATTCGCCGGTGTCGGGTCGCCGGATCCGATATTCGACATTGGGGACCGCCGTGCCCTGTTGACGTGTGTGTTGGGTGGAACGTACCTCGGCATCTTCCGGGATCACGATATCTTCCAGGACGCTGATGTGCACGCTCGCGCGCGGGCCAAGTCCCCAAAGTTGCCAGAAACCATCCGCGCCAAAGACGGTGCCCGTCGCGATATCAAGCTCCAGTGCCCAGATCCCAGCCGCATCCTGCGACAGCTTCAATCTGCGGTCACTTACAGCCAGCGCCTCTGTCACGGCCTTTTGATCGTGGATATCGGTGTTGGTGCCGATCCACCGAATGATCGCGCCATCCGTCTCGCGGATGGGAACCGCCCGCGCCAGATGCCAGCGATACTCGCCGTCATGTCTGCGCAATCTGAATTCGGTTTCATAAGAGACGCCGGTGATAAGCGCCACTTTCCAGGCATCGGCAGTCTGTGCAAGGTCTTCGGGGTGGACCATGGATGCCCAACCGTCGCCGTCAAAGTCGCCGGGTGACGCCCCGGCATAGGTGTAAACCCGAGGATTGAACCAGTTCAATTGGCCGTCCAAAGCGGAAGTCCAGATCTGGTTCGGCATCACATCGGCGAACATTCGGAACCGGGCTTCGCTTTCCCTCAGCGCATCTTCGGCGATCCTGCGATCCGTCACGTCCGAACCCTGAACGAAGATCCCTATGACCCCCCCTCCAGGGTTTCGCACCGGCTGAAAGATAAAATCAATAAAGCGTTCCTCGGACGAAACTCCCGGCAGGCGTTGAAGCTGGACCTTCAGCGACGTTCCGACAAATGGCTCACCGGTGCGATAAACGCCGTCAAGAAGTTCGAAGAAGCCTTGCCCGGCGATCTCTGGCAACGCAGCGCGCACCGGCAGACCAAGTACGTCTCGATGTCCGACAAGCTGCATGTAGGCGGCATTCGTCAGATCGAACACATGTTCGGGCCCGGACAACATCGCCATAAACCCCGGTGCCTGCTCGAACATCTGACGCTGACGATCAAGTTCGCTTGCCCGCCAGCGTTCGGCTATGACCTTTTCGGTCGTTTCGACCACAATGGCAAGAACACCCGCCGGGCGGCCTGTCGTGTCGAGGATCGGGGAGTAATCGAGGTTCATCCAGACCTGCTCCGCTGCGCCGGACCGATGCAACGTCTGTTCCAGATCGCGGTATGTAAGTGTTTCACCCCGAAGGCATACCTCCATGATATGACGGTTGTGATCGGCGACCTCTGGCCAGCCATCCTCTATAACCATGCCAAGCGCTTTTGGATGGCGGCCGGCGGCGATGCCGACGAAGGCATCGTTATAGATCAACACGCCGCCCGGTCCCCACAGGATGACCATCGGAACGTCCGAGCGCAGGATGATGGAAACGGTCGTTTTAAGGCTTTGGTCCCAGTTCGCAAGCGGCCCCAGCGGGGTATCCGACCAGTCGCGTGCTGCAATCAGAGCACCCAGATCACGGCCCCCCGAGAGGAAAGCGAAGTCGAAATGTGTTTTCATCGGTTACTGCGACTTTTGCGTTCCTGTTACCCACTGATATGGGGATCAGATGCGCAGAACCAAAGGGTCGAGTCCATTGAAAACGGATCAATGCCCGGTTGTAAAGGGATATGACCCCGGGTCTCGGGTTGGGCGCGCGCCCCCCCATCGTTTCCCGACGGTCAGTGGCTTTGATCTGGTTTGATCCGGGTTGGCCTGCAAACCCAATCCCGACCAGCAAGTTAGACTTTGCATGTCCGACCTTCGGACCCACACTCAGCGAACTGCGGCCGCGGGTGCCGAGTTAGGCGAACGCACCGCCCGGCGTTTTGAAGCCGATCCAACGCTTGCCATCCAGTCGCAAGACAGCGCGTCGGCGCACCATGACGGTGCCTTTAAGTGTTTATTGGGACACGATTATCAAGACACCGTTGGATCGAAAGGCCACGAATATCGCGGTTCTGGCAACTACAGCTGTGCGTTGTGACGGTCAGAAGGTGCTGTTATCCATCAAGAATATGGGCAGAGAAAGCAAATCTGCATAGGGCATGGTCCTTGACGATCTTGATGTGCGCGGTCTGAGGCGGCCTCAGTCCGTCATCGTCGGTGGCGCATCCGGGGCTGTAAGCCGCCTTGGTCGCTCTCCGGGTCGTGGATCTGCCGATCCAGCGCTGCACGGTTAACGAGCACCGCAACCTGTCCGACCATGCCCCCAAGCACATGCACGACGACATGAGCGCGGAGTCAGCCACCGTGTCAAACCAGGAACAACCGAGGCGTCGCATCAAGCCATCGAGGCCGTTGAAGTCGCATCTACCCTGACGCGGTCGGATCTGCCCCTCCACCCCCCATCGAGCAAGGCCCCCCCTGTCGGGCCGGGGGGAGCGGCCTTTCCGGGGCAGGGCCGCAAGACTTGTCAGGCGCGGCGGGCAAGCAACCCAATGGAGCCGGTCGGCATCAGGAGTTCGTCGCCACGAAAGACCCAGTCCAAAGAAAGGCCCAACCGAACCGTTCAGTCGATCCGCGCAAGGGCGGGCGCGCCGTCAGCGTCATAAGTAGGGCGGGTTCACGCCCAGCCATTCGCAACATTGCCCCAAGCGGTCATGGGCTGCGGTGGTCGGTGTGATTTAGTCGGCCATTGTCACATCCCTGTGCATCAGTTGCGCGGCCAGCGGGCGCGGGCCGGGGTAAAAAGGGGGGCATCGAATGCAGGTTGTGGTTCGGAATGTGGGTTGCCCTTGAATGGTTTCCCATTCTCCTTGGTCACTTCGAGATGTTAGCAGATAATGGCGGAACGGTGTCTGACGAATTCATAGTGTAACTCGTTGTTATAAAATAGTAAAAAGTTAAGATACAAATAAAGTACCACAAAAAATACCACATCACCCAGAAGAGTGCGGCCTAACCCCGATGCCGCATTCTGTTGGTGCGGGATAGTAGCCACTACCGTTGGTGGACACTTGGTGCTTGATGCTGCGGCGGACGAGGCGGCTTCGGACGAATGAAGAGAAACGGTCGATCTGCTTACCGACGACTATGCCCTGCGTATCCGTGGCTCAAGTGACGCTTCGTTATACGGTAAACGTGAATTTGATCTTCATCCCGCATTCCCCAAGTAAATCTGTGATTTCGCTGCCCTGAACTCGTTATTTCCTATATACATCATAGTGTTGATGGCTGAGAGGGACGTGTTTTATGGATCACCCAGAGTGTGCGGGTTCGGATCGGGGTGATCGGGTCGATTTCGACCGGCGCGTGCGGCTGGAGTTCCGGGGTGCGCAGATCAGTTCGGACAGCGGTTTGCTGGTGACGCGCGAGCTCGATGACGCGCTCGGGCTCCGTCGGCAGTGACGCTGGCGATTTCCTGATCTTGTGGGATCTGGTCGAGAAGCTCGGGCAACATCCCTC
>JBBRVJ010000164.1:0-8533 GCA_038246975.1 Rhodobacterales bacterium
ACGGCTTCCATGACCTTGCGGTGGTTCTGCCCGCTGATGCGGTACAGCGTGATCGCCACCCCCGCCGCCGGCACCCCCCGCGCCGTGTCCAGCACATGTGTCGTCAGTCTGCCGCCGCTCATCCGCGCATCTCCGCCTGTTTTGACCGCAATTCTAACCCGACCCGCACCAAAAAGGCGACTGCCGCCTTGCCCCGCAACTCTTTCTGCGATTTCTTGAAACCGCCGCCGGAGCTTTGTGCCTACCCTGCCGGCAGCCTGCAAGGAACCCCGATGCTCCGCTATCCCCGCGACTTTCGTGGCCACGGCCAGACCCCGCCCGACGCGCAATGGCCCGGCGGGGCCAAGATCGCCATCTCGGTCGTGCTGAACTACGAAGAAGGCGGCGAAAACAACGTCCTGCACGGCGATGCCCAGTCCGAGGCGTTCCTGTCCGACATCGCGGGCGCCGCGCCGTGGCCCGGCCAGCGCCACTGGAACATCGAGTCGCTGTATGACTACGGCGCCCGCGCCGGGTTCTGGCGCCTGCACCGCCTGTTCACCGGGATGGATATTCCCGTGACGATCTTTGGGGTGACCACAGCGCTTGCCCGCAACCCCGAACAGGTGGCGGCCATGAAGGCGGCAGGCTGGGAAATCGCGTCGCACGGCCTGAAATGGATCGACCACCGCGACATGCCCGAGGCCGAAGAACGCGCCCAGATCGCCGAATCGATCCGCCTGCATACCGAAGTCACAGGCGCCCCCCCGCGCGGCTGGTACACCGGGCGCTGCTCGGTCAACACCTTGCGGCTGACGGCGGAAACCGGGGCGTTCGACTGGATTTCCGACACCTACGACGACGACCTGCCCTACTGGATCGCGGCGGGCGACCGCGACCAGTTGGTCATCCCGTATACGCTGGAGGCCAACGACATGCGCTTTGCCACAGCGCCCGGCTATATCGACGGCGAACAGTTCTTCCGCTACCTGCGGGACAGCTTCGACACCCTCTATGCCGAAGGCGGCGAAGGCCATCCCCGCATGTTTTCCATCGGCCTGCACTGCCGCCTGATCGGCCGCCCCGGCAAGATCGCCGGCCTGCGCCGCTTTCTAAACTATGCAAAATCCCACAATGACGTCTGGTTCGCCACTCGTGGCGAAATCGCCTATCATTGGGCAAAAACCCACCCGTCCAAACGCTTCAGCCGCCCTTCTCAGATGTCACTCGAAGCATTCACAGCCGCCTATGGCAGTATTTTCGAACATTCCCCGTGGATCGCCACCCGCGCCCACGCCCTCGAACTCGGCCCGGCCCATGACAGCGCAATCGGCCTGCACAACGCCCTCGCCCGCGTCTTCCGCAGCGCATCGCCCGCCGAACGGCTTGCGGTCCTGCGCGCCCACCCCGACCTCGCGGGCAAACTCGCCGCCGCCCGACGGCTGACACCCGAAAGCACCGCCGAGCAGTCCTCCGCCGCCCTCGACCACCTGACCGACACCGAACGCGAAACCTTCCAGACCCTGAACGCAGCTTACACCGCCAAACACGGCTTCCCGTTCATCATCGCCGTGCGCGACAATACGAAGGACAGCATCCTGACCGCCTTCCAAACCCGCCTTGCAAACGATACCACCACGGAACTGCACACCGCCTGCCAACACGTCGAACGCATTGCCGAACTCCGCCTGAAAGCCCTCCTGCCATGACCAGCTACGCAGGCCCGCGCGACGGGCTCCCGCCGCAAACCACGCTCCACACCGGGCGCGCGATCTTTACCCCCGCTTACGCCGTGATCCCGCGCGGCGTGATGACCGATATCGTCACCTCCAACCTGCCCGGCTGGACACAAACCCGCGCCTGGATCATCGCCCGCCCGATGTCGGGATTTTCCGAAACCTTCTCGCAATACATCCTCGACATTGCGCCCGCAGGCGGCTCCACGACCCCCGAACCCGACCCCGGCGTCGAGGCCGTGCTGTTCGTCACCCAAGGTCGCGTGACCCTGACCCTCGGCGCGGCCACCCATACCCTCGGCCCCGGCGGCTATGCCTATCTGCCCCCCGCCGCCGACTGGACCCTGGCCAACGCCACCGACACCCCCGCCCGCCTGCACTGGATCCGCAAACTTTACGAACCCGCCCCCGGCTGGCCCGCCCCGGCCCCGATCATCACAAACGAACAGGACCACACCCCGGCGGCGATGCCCGCCACCATGGGCCGCTGGGCCACCACCCGCTTCATCGCGCATGACGACCTCAGCCACGACATGCAGGTCAACATCGTGACTTTCCAGCCCGGCGGCCTGATCCCGTTCGAGGAAACCCACGTAATGGAACACGGTCTTTACGTCCTCGAAGGCAAGGCGGTCTACAAACTCAACACCGACTGGGTCGAAGTCGAGGCGGGCGATTTCATCTGGCTGCGCGCCTTCTGCCCGCAAGCCTGCTACGCCGCAGGCCCCGGCCCTTTCCGCTACCTGCTGTACAAGGACATCAACCGCCACGCCAAACTCCGCGGCCCCGGCGGCTTCGGCCCCACCCGCTGACCCTGCATCCCCCCAAAGCCAATCACTGACCCCTTCATCTGTTCAGAAACATCCTCGGGGGTCCGGGGGCAGACAGCCCCCGGCGCTTGCCAAAAGGACCCCCATGCGGCACATCCACCCCGAACCCCTCACGCCGCAGTCCTTTGCCACCTTCGGCGATGTGCTCGACGCCACGGGTGACTTCCGGCTGATCAACGCCGGCCTGTGCCGGCGCCACCACGATCGCGCCCGCCTCGACTTCGGCAACGCAGGCCCCGGCATCTCGATCTTCCAGGCCGAACCCCGCGCCCTCCCCTACAGTTTCGATCTGATCGAGCGTCACCCCGACGGCAGTCAGGCCTTCCTGCCGATGACCGAACACCCTTTCCTGATCATCGTGGCCCCCGCCCCACATGCGCCGCCCCGCGCCTTCCTGACCAACGGCAGGCAAGCCATCAACCTGCATCGCGGCACCTGGCACGGCGTCCTGACCCCGCTCCACGCGCCTGGCCTGTTCGCCGTGGTCGACCGCATCGGCCCGACGCCGAACATCGAGGAACATCGTTATGATCCCCCCTGGACCGTGATCGCCTGACCCCCGACAACATCACCCACAAGGCCCGGCGTTCCCGCGCCGCCGCGCTCGGACAGCCAGCCAAACCTTGCCATCCCGCCACGCCCTATGCCGATGGACTGACCTGCGCCGTGGCCGCGATGCAGCTTTTCACCCACACCAAGACCATCGTCGGCCGCCCGCGCTACCGCCAGATCGACCACATCTTCGCCGCCCCAGATCTTGCCGCCCGCCTCCACGGCCCGCACAGCGACACCCCTGCACAGCGTCCGGACACTTCCCGCTCTGGATCACCCTTGACGCCCGACCCCACCTGCCTACTGTCAACCCAACCTGACAGTGGACCCCAAATGACCTTCCCCCCCGGCCTGACCATCCCGACCCTCACCGGCGAAGCCCGCCCCGGCCTGTGCACCGATTGCGGCGTCAGCCGGATGGGCGACGGCCGCGCTTGTGGCAAAGCCTGCCAGTTCATCCAGCCGGATTATCCGGCCGCCGAAACGCGCGCCCACGGACGGCAGGCGATCCCCGAACAGGGCGAGGAAGGGTTCTTCGGCGTCGCCCAGACCATGCTGCGCGCCCGCCTGACCCCCCCGGCCCCCGGCGCGCAATGGACCGGCATCACCACGACGCTCGCCGCCCGCCTGCTGGAAACCGGGGCCGTGGATGCGGTGCTGACCACCGCCCCCGACCCGACCGACAAATGGAAACCCCTGCCGGTGATCGTCACCGACCCGGCGGCCATGGCCGCCGTGCGGGGCATGCGCATGGGCTTTGGCCCGACGGTCGCCCTGCTGGAACCCGCAGCGGCGGCCGGTTACAAACGCATCGCCTTCATCGGCATCCCCTGCCAGGTCTATGCCCTGCGCGCGCTGGAGGCGGACCTGGGGTTCGAGCGGATCTATGTCATCGGCACGCCCTGTTCCGACAACACCACCACCGCGAACTTCCACACCTTCCTCAACCTGCTGGACCCCAAACCCGACACGATCAACTATCTTGAATTCCGCACGGATTTCAAAGTCGAACTCCGCTATTCCGATGGCCGCCCGACCCGCGCCGTGCCGTTCCTTTCACTGCCGATCAGCCAGCTTCCCCCCGATTTCTTCCCGATGACCTGCAAGACCTGCGTGGACTATACCAACCGACTGGCCGACATCACGGTGGGCTACATGGGCGGCGACGGCGACCAATGGCTGATCACCCGCAACGACCGGGGGGCCGAACTTCTGGCGTTGATCGCACCCCAGATCGCCACCAAACCCCTGATCGACAAAGGCAAACGCGAAGGGGCGGTAAAAGGCTTCCTGACCAACACGGCGCTGGCCGCAGGCGGACTGCCGCTGCGCCGCATGCCCAACTGGCTGCGCCCGATCGTCAGCTTCCTGCAACCCCGCATCGGCCCGCGCGGGCTGGAATTCGCCCGCGCGCGGGTCGAGATGAAAGCGGTGGAAACCGTCCTCCACCTGCGCCGCGCCCACCCGGCCCGGATGAAAAACATGATCCCGGCGCATGTCTGGCGATTGGTGGAACGCTATGGCCTCAAACCCGAACCCGACGAGACGCGCGAGCCATGACCCCGCGACCTCTGCCTCTCTTCCTTGCCGGCGGTGCGTGAAATCACGCACCCTACGCGTGCGGGCAAGTTCGCCCCTCACCCCATCAGCCGCGCCACGTCCAGCATCCGGTTGGAAAATCCCCACTCGTTGTCATACCACCCGAACACCCGCACCATCCCGCCCCGCGTCACCCGCGTCTCGGGGCAGGCCATGACGATGCTTTCACCCCGACCCCGCAAATCGCTGGACACCAAGGCGCGGTCGGTGGCCCCGATCACCCCGCCTGTGCCGCAAAACAGCGTGTTGACCGCGTCGACTGACGGCACACGGTCGACCATTACCGACAGATCGACAGCAGAGACTGACGCCACCGGCACTCGTACCGCCGACCCCTCGACCCGCCCCGCCAAGCCGGGCAAGACCTGATCCAGCAACCGCTGGGCAGAGGTCGTCGTCGGCACCATCGACAGCGCCGCAGCCCTGCTGCGCGCAAAATCCGCCGCTGGCGCATCGACGGTCGGCTGCGACCCGGTATAGCAATGAATCGTCGTCATCGACCCGGTCACGATCCCGAACGCGTCGTCCAATACCCGCACCAACGGTGCCAGCGCATTGGTGGTGCAGGACGCATTCGACACCACCCGCTGCCCGCGCAGGCCTGCCTCGTTCGCCCCCAGCACGACCGTAAACTCGGCTCCCGCCAGCGGCCCCGACACCAGGACCCGCCGCGCTCCGGCCGCGAGCCCCCGCACCGCCACATCTGCCCGCCCGGTGCACTCCATCACCACATCGACGCCCGACAGATCCATCGCCGACAGGTCTGCCACACAAGACAACGGCAACCGCCGCCCATCGACGATCAGCGCCGCTTCCTCCAGCGCCACAGTCCCGCGATAGACCCCGAAAACGCTGTCATATTCGAACAGATACGCACACATCGCCGCATCTGCGATGTCGTTGATCCCGACAATCTCGATCTCGGGCCACCCGCCCTGCGCCCAGGCGCGCAAGACAGACCGCCCGATCCGGCCAAAGCCATTGATGAACACCCGCATGACCACCCCTCCGGTTTTGCCGCCAGACAAACCATGCAAAAAGCCGGGGCACAACACCCCGGCCCCAGATTTGATCAAACCGTCAAACCCTGAAAACCGTCCCATTCCAACTGGCCCAAATATCCTCCGCGAAGCGTCGCGGCCCGAACCAGGGATCACACCTCGACGACCGCGCCCATTCCGCGCTCCACCGCACGGGCCAACGCCACCCCGGCCACCGCCAGATCCTGCAAGCCCACCCCGGTCCCGTCGAACAAGGTGATCTCCGCCGCGGACTGCCTCCCCGGATGCGCCCCGGTCAGCACGTCGCCCAACGGCACGATCGCCGCCGCCGCAATCAACCCCAGCCCCACCGCATGCTGCGCCTCGCCGATGGTGACCGACTGCGCCACCTCATCGCAAAACACCGACGACCGCGCCAGCAAGGCAGGCTCGACCTCCTGCTTGCCCACCGTGTCGGTGCCCATGCAGGCCAGATGGGTCCCGGCACGGACATGGGCCGAGGCCAACGAGAACGCCGGACTCGAGGTGATCGTGATGATCACATCCGCGGCAAGCATACCGTCCAGCGATACCGCCTCGAACGGCACCCCCACCTCCACCGCCACCGCCGCCAACTTCGGCAACATCTCGGGGTGCAGGTTCCAGGCAATCACCCGCTCGAACCTGCGAACCCGCGCCGCTGCCCGCAACTGGAACGCCGCCTGATGCCCGGCCCCGACAATCCCCAACACCCGCGCATCCGCGCGCGCCAGCCGATCAATCGAAATCGCACTCGCCGCAGCCGTCCGCAACGCTGTCAGCAGATTGCCCCCCACCATCGCCAAAGGCTGCCCGGTCTCGGGATCGAACAGAAAGACCGAGGATTGGTGATTGATCATCCCGCGGCTGGCATTGCCCGGAAAATATCCCCCCGCCTTGACCCCCAAAGAGACGCCTACCCGATCCAACCCCGACTTGAACCCATACTGCCGCCCGCCACCCAAAGCCTCGCGGACCACCGGAAAGTTACGGGCCTCCCCCCGCGCCATTGCGGCAAAAACCGCCTCGACAGCGGCAAAGGCATCCTGCGCCGACACCAACCCCGCAATCAACGCCTCAGGAACAATCCGCATCGCAACCCCATTTTCTGTCCATAAATATCCCCGCCGGAGGCTCTTCTGCTGCCTGAGTCTGCCGGTCCGGACATAGCCCCGACGCGCCAAAACCAACGCGGGCGGTGCGTGCAAGCACGCACCCTACGCCCAAAACCATCCGTCGGCGCAACGCATAGGGTGCGTGATTTCACGAAACGCATAGGGTGCGTGATTTCAAGCAACGCGTAGGGTGCTTGATTTCACGCACAGCTCAATACGCCTTTCCCCGCGCCGACACCGGCCACACGACCTCGACCACCCCGCTGCGAACCCCCACATACCAATCGTGAACATTGCAGGTCGGATCACAGTGCCCCGGCACCAGCCGCAGCTTGTCATTGACCTTCAAAACCCCGTCAGGATCGTCGATCACCCCATGCTCATCCGAGCATTTCACATATTTCACATCCGTCCGGCCGTAAATCACCGGCAACCCCGAATCCACCGACTGCACCTTCAATCCGGCATCGCAGATCGCCTTGTCGGCCTTCACATGGCTCATCACGCTCGTCAGGATGAACAGCGCGTTCTCCCACTCCCCCTGATCGATCCGCTTACCCTCGGCATCCAGAATCCGGCCATAGTCCGCGTCCATGAACGCGTAGGACCCGCACTGCAACTCATTGTAAACGCCCGAGGTTCCCTCGAAGTAATAGCTGCCCGTCCCGCCACCGCCGACGATATCGCAAGCCAATCCCCCAGCTGCCAGCGTATCCACCGCGTCCTTGACCATCGCCACCGCCAACGCGATCTTGGCGCGGCGGTCCTCAAACTTGTCCATATGCTGCATGGCCCCCTGATAGGCCTGAATTCCCGCGAATTTCAGCCCCGGCGCCGCGTCGATCGCCTGCGCGATCGCCACAACTTCCGGCGTCGTCTTGACCCCGCAACGCCCCGCACCGCAGTCGATTTCCACCAGACACTCGATCTGCGTCCCGTGCTTCATCGCCGCCGCTGACAGATCCGCCACATTCGCCAGATCGTCCACACAGCAGATCGCCCGCGCCCCCAGCTTGGGGATACGCGCCAAACGGTCGATCTTGGCAAGATCCCTGACCTGATTGGACACCAGCACATCCTTGATCCCACCGCGCGCAAACACCTCCGCCTCGGACACCTTCTGACAGCACACCCCGACCGACCCGCCCAAGCGTTCCTGCAACAGCGCCACGTCGACCGATTTGTGCATCTTGCCATGCACCCGGTGCCGCATCCCGTGCGCGCGTGCAAAATCGCCCATCTTCACGATGTTCCGCTCCAGCGCGTCGAGGTCCAGCACCAGACACGGCGTCTGGATATCCGCCTCGGCCATTCCCGGCAGGGCCGGTATGTCATAGCCGACCTCAAGCCCTTCAAGCGATACGATCTTGTTCATGTGATCCTCCTCAGCCCTGCATCCAGGGCAGTTTGTCCAGATCGACGTTGCCGCCGGTGATGATGATGCCGACCTTCAATCCCTTGAAGATCTGCGGATTTTTCAGAACGGCGGCGACGGGCACGGCGCAGGACGGCTCGATGATGATCTTCATCCGCTGCCACACCAGCTTCATCGCCGCGACGATCTCGTCCTCGGACACCGTCAGAATGTCCGTCACGTGCCGCTGCACGAAATGCCATGTCAGGTCCTTCAACGGCACCTTCAACCCATCGGCCACCGTTTCCGGCGCGTCATCGGCGATGATATGCCCGGCCCGGAAGCTGCG
>JBBRVJ010000165.1:0-8519 GCA_038246975.1 Rhodobacterales bacterium
GCCGCCTCCAGCAACCGCGCGCAATCCCCTGGCGAAAGTTCAACGATTTCAGGGATCAGCAAGGCCTGCGCCGCAATTCCCGACTCGGCCATCTGGCGTTTCAACCGCTCATAGACCAACCGCTCATGCGCCGCGTGCTGATCGACGATGACAATGCCCCGGTCGGTCTGCGCGATGATGTAATTCTCATGCACCTGTGCGCGCGCAGCGCCCAAGGGCCGGTGCGTCTCCTCGGCAGCCACCTCGATCCGCGCGACAGGCGCCTCGGCAAAACCCGGTGCCTGAAACGCAAACCCCCGCGCCAGTGCCGCGCCCGAAGGCCGATCCATCTGGTAAACCCGCGCCGCCCCGAAACCGGACTCGGGCCGGAACGCCGCCAGCACGCCGTCCCCCACCGTGGAAGAAGCCCGCTGCGCCCCCTGCGCCAGCACCCCGCGCAGGCCCGACACGATCAACCCCCGCGCCGCCTCGGGCTCGCGGAACCGCACTTCGGATTTCGCCGGATGCACGTTGACGTCGACCCGGTCCGGGTCGCACACCAGATTGATCACCGCCGCGGCATGGCGATCACGCGACAAAACATCGAAATACGCCGCCCGCAGCGCGCCAAACAACATCCGATCCAATACAGGCCGTCCGTTGACGAACAAGAACTGCGCCACCGACGACCCCCGCGAATAGGTCGGCAACCCGGCATAGCCCAGCATCCGTATGCCATCCCGCGCCACATCGACGGACAGCGCGTTGTCGGTGAATTCGACCCCGATCATCTGCGTCAGCCGCCCCTGCAAAGCCGCCAGAAAGTCGCCCGCCACCGGATCGGCGCGCAGCACCACCCGCCCCTCACCGCCCCCCGTCACATCGCGCAAGGTGAATCCGACCGACGGTTCCGCCATCGCCAGCCGCTTGATCACATCCGCGATCGCCTGCGCCTCGGCCCGATCCGTCCGCAGAAATTTCAGCCGGGCAGGCGTGGCATAGAACAGGTCGCGCAATTCAACCACCGTGCCCCGCGCCAGCGCCGCAGGCCGAACGTCCCCCATCCTCCCGCCCGAGACTGCCAGCGACACCGCGTCATGCCCCCCGGCGCGCGATGTGATGACCAACCGCCCCACCGCCCCCAAAGACGGCAAAGCCTCGCCCCGGAACCCGAAGGAGTGAATGGCCAGCAGGTCCGACCCATCAATCTTGGACGTCGCATGGCGCGACAGGGCCAGCGGCAAATCCGCCCCCGTCATGCCGCAGCCATCATCCGTCACCCGGATCAGCGTCTTGCCGCCATCGGCATAGTCCACGGATATCCGAGCGGCCCCTGCGTCCAGCGCATTCTCGACCAACTCCTTGACGGCAGAAGCAGGCCGTTCGACCACCTCGCCCGCCGCAATCCGGTTGATCGCCGATTCGTCCAGTTGACGGATCACCGGGCGGCCATCAGCGGCACTTATCTTGGGGGCAGGTTGGGTCATGCAACTACCCGTAGCATCGCCGCACAGATTCGGCCACCCGATCCTGCGTGCCTTCAGTCGGTCGTCACGATCCCCTCGGGCTGACCCACCACCACGAAAAACAAATCGTCCGGCTGAAACAACCGCGCGGCCACCCGTTTCACATCCGCCATCGTCACCGCCTCGACCCGCGCGTTCCGTGTGGCTGGATAATCGGGGGTCAAACCCATCATTTGCATGCCCACCAATATCCCCGCAATCTGCGCATTCCCGTCAAACCGCAGCGGATAGGACCCGGTCATATAGGTCTTTGTGGTGTCCAACTCTTCCTGCGTGACGCCGTCCTTGGCGATCTTGGCCCATTCTGCCCGGATCACGTCAATCGCCTCGGCCACCTTGCCATTGGCGCTTTCCAACTGGCCGACCAACATTTCGGCGTGATCCATGCTGGCAAGGCCCGTGCCGATGCCATAGGTCAGCCCGCGCTTGGCCCGTACTTCGGACATCAGCCGCGCGCCAAATCGCCCGCCACCAAGGATTTCATTCAGCAGAACAGCCGCAAAATAGTCGGGGTCCTCGAACCGGATGCCGCCCTGCACGAACTGGATCACCGACTGAGGACCGGGGAAGTCCTGCAGCAGTACGCCGCCCTGTTTCACCAACTCGGCCCGAACCGGCTGCGCAGAACCCGTGGCAGGCAGACCACCCAACAGATCGTCCAGCAAAGCCCCCAACTCTGCCGCCGTGATATCGCCCGCCGCCGCCACAAACACCCGGTCGCGCGCCAGACTGCCCTTGTGGGCCGCCACAATGTCATCGCGGGTCAGCGCCGTTACGCTCTCAATCGTGCCATCGCCGCTGCTGCCATAGGGATGATCGCCAAAATTCCGCGCCGACATCAGCCGCGCGGCGATGGCGGACGGGTCTTTCTCATCGCTCCGCAGGCCGGTCAGAACTTGCCCGCGGACCCGTTCCACTGCATCGGCATCAAAGCGCGGCTCGATCAGCGCCGAACGCAGCAGCCCCAGCGCCTGATCGCGGTTTTCGCTCAGGAACCGCGCAGACACCGATACTTCGTCATTGTTGGACCCGAACCGGAACTGCGCCGCGAGTGCATCGCGCGCGGTGGCAAAGCCCTGCGCATCCAGATCGCCCGCGCCTTCTTCGATCAGCGCGGTCATCAGATTGACCGCCCCGCGCTTCCCCGGCGCGTCCAGCGAGGTGCCGCCCTGAAACCTGATCTCAAGCGCAGTAAACGGAATGTCGTGCGACTCGACCAGCCATGCGGTGATCCCGCCCGGCGAGGTCACCGCCTGAATGGCGATCTCGGCCCGCGCCATCGTCCCGGCAAACGGCAGGGCCAGCGCCAACAGCATCACCGAAATACGCATCATCATGGCTGGGCTCCTTCAACAACTTGCGGCGCATCGGGGGTCTGCAACCATCCGGTGACAGATTGTTTGCGGTCAAACACCGCTCGCGCCGCCGCCATAACCTCGTCCGCCGTCACGTCTTGCAGCAGACCGGGCCAGGCGGCTACATCGTCCAGCGTCAGACCCACGGCCAGCGCGGCGCCATAGTCCTGCGCCAGATTGCGGGCACTATCGCGGCGATAAACGTCAGACGCCCGCTTCTGCGTCTTGATCCGGGCAAGATCCTCGGCGTTGATCCCGGTTTCCAGAAACGTCGCCAATACCCCGTCCAGCGCCGCCTCTGTCTCGGTCAATGACACCCCCGGCTGCGGCATCGCCACCACGCTGAACCCGTCAGGGTCCACCGAGGTGCCGTCATAAAATGCTGCAGTATATACCGCCACCTGCGTGTCAAACTGCAAACTCCGCGCCAGCACCGATGTGGTCGGCGACCCGCCCAGAACTTCGGCCAGCAAAGTCAGCGCCGCCGCCTGCCGCTGATCCCCCGGATTGCGTTCGACCGCCAGATAGCTGCGGATCAGGTAGGGCTCAGACACCCGGTCGTCTTGCAGGATCACCCGCCGCTCGGCGATCTGTGGCGGTTCTTGCGGGCGCACCCGCGGCTTGATCAGGTCGGACGGGGCCACCGGGCCAAAGTTGCGCTGCGCCATGTCGCGCACGGCCATCGGGTCCACATCGCCCGCCACCACCAGAATTGCGTTGTTGGGCGCATAGTTGGCGCGGTAAAAATCAAGCGCATCTTCGCGGCTCAACGCCTCCATCTCGTGACGCCAGCCGATCACAGGCACGCCGTAGGGATGGTTCAGGAACTGCGCCGCACTCATCTGTTCGTTCAGCAAGGCACCGGGCGAACTGTCGGTCCGCTGGCTGCGTTCCTCAAGAATGACTTGCCGTTCGGTGGCAACCTCGGCCTCGGTCAGTTGCAGATCGCGCATCCGGTCGGCTTCCATCCCCATCATCAGGTCCAGCCGATCAGACGCAACCCGTTGATGATACGCGGTATAGTCGTAACTTGTGAAAGCGTTGTCATCCCCGCCCTGCGCCTCGACCGCATCAGAAAACGCGCCGGCCGCCATATCATCCGTTGCCTTGAACATCAGATGTTCCAGAAAGTGCGCAATGCCGGAATGACCCGCAGGTTCATCCGCCGACCCGATGCGGTACCACACCATCTGCACCACCGCCGGCGTGCGATGATCCTCGATCACGACGATCTGCATCCCGTTGTCCAGCAAAAAGCTGCTCACCGGTTCGGCCCGCGCGGGCAAAGCGAAGGTAAGGCCCGCAAGCAGGCTCAGTCCGAAATGGCGCAACATCAGAATTCTCCCTCAGGACACTGACCCCAAACTACGCGGCATCTGCGCGGAAGCAAGGGGATGGCACAGGGATGTGACTTACTCGCCGTCTTTCGGCGGCGGGGCCGACGGCGTGCGTGCACCCGCCCTCCGCCAGCGGTTTAACTCGGTCTGCTGGTCCAGAGACTCGTCCGAATAGGCCCGGTAATACGAGTTCAGACCGAACAGCCGTTCCAGAAGCCGCCCGTTGTTGCGGCGACGAAAGTCCAGGTCCTCGGCAGCCAGCGTCGGGCGGATGTCAGCCGACACGCCCTTGCGCGACGCATAGCTGGCAAGCCCTGCATCCGCCGCAGGAATACCGCCCGCCGCCGAAGGGTCGCCACCCAGCGCCACAATGGCCTCGGCGGTCGGATTGCGGTCGGTCAGATTGCTGCCGCCCGGCGTGGGTTCGGGCAGCGCCGCCAGATCCTCGGGCAATTCCAGCGATTTGGCGGGAAGGATGCTGAACTCGTCCGGTCCGTTGCTGGCCGACCGCAGGTTCATCAACTGCGGTCCACGGTCGCCGTTCCCACAAGCCGTCAGGCCCATCAGGACCACCCCCGCCAGTGCAACCACTCCCCGCATGCCCGCCTCCGTTTTGCCCGGTCTTCGACTATTTAACCCAAAGCCCCCCCGGCGTCACGGGGTCTTTCGCCGGGCGCGCGCCGCCTTGCCATCCGGCTCCTTGCCGCCCGGTTTACCGCCCGAAAACACCACCAACCCAAAGGCTCCGGCAAAGATCGAGATATCGGCCACGTTGAACGCATAAGGGTTCTCGATCCCGCAGCACGACATGTTCAGGAAATCGGCCACCGCCCCATAGGCCACCCGGTCCACAACATTGCCGAGCGCCCCGCCGATCAGCAATCCCGCCGACACCTGCGCCCACCGCCCCGCGCCTTCGCGCTTGACCCAGATGTAGACCCAGACCGAAATCGCAATCGCCACCGCGATCAGAATCCAGCGCATCAGATCGGCGTTGCTGCTGAACAGGCCAAAGTTGACCCCCCGGTTCCACGCCATCCGAAACACCAGAAACGGCGGCCAGACGTCGATCTCGCCGCGTTCGATCAGGTTCAGACCGAACACCACCACCCGCTTGGACACCTGATCCAGCGCAAAGATACCCAAGGCGACAAGGGGAACCAGCCGCATGATCAGTGCCGGAAATGGCGCTGGCCGGTAAAGACCATCGCCAGTTCCGCCTCGTCCGCCGCCGCAATCACCTCGTCATCGCGCATCGACCCGCCGGGTTGGATGACCGCCGTAGCGCCCGCTTCGGCAACGGCCAGCAGCCCGTCCGAAAACGGAAAGAACGCATCGGACGCAACGACTGCCCCCTGCGTGGCCGATGTCTTCAGCCCCAGCGTCGCCGCCATGTCCAGAGATTTGAGGGCGGCTATCCGTGTCGAATCGATCCGGCTCATCTGACCCGCCCCGATGCCGACCGTGGCCCGGTTCCTAGCATAAACGATGGCGTTGGATTTGACATGCTTGGCGACCTTCCACGCGAACAAAAGATCGGCCAGTTCGGCGTCGCTCGGCGTGCGTTTGGTGACGACCCGCAAGTGCGCCTCGGTTACAGTGCTGAAATCCCGGTCCTGCGCCAGAAATCCGCCCGCCACCTGCCGGAACACCAACCCCTTGGCCCCTGCATCCGGCAACCCGCCCGTGGTCAGCAGCCGCAGGTTCCGTTTCCCCGCAAACACTGCCCGCGCCGCATCGCTGGCACCGGGGGCAATCACCACTTCCGTAAAAATCTTGACGATTTCCAGCGCGGTTTCCTCGTCCAGCGGTTGACTGAGCGCCACGATCCCGCCAAAAGCCGAGATCCGGTCGCAGTCATAGGCCTGCAAATAGGCGTCCCGCAAACTGGCACCCAACGCCACCCCGCAGGGATTGGCGTGCTTGACGATCGCACAAGCGGGCTGCGGGCCTGCAAACTCTGCGACCAGTTCAAACGCGGCATCGGTGTCGTTGATGTTGTTGTAGGACAATTGCTTGCCCTGCCATTGCCGCGCAGTGGCCACACCCTGACGGCCCGAGCCATCGACATAAAACGACGCCGCCTGGTGCGGGTTCTCGCCATAGCGCAGCCCCTGCGCCAGCCGTCCGGCAAAACTGCGATGGCGCGGCGTTTCACCCAACTGCGCCGCCATCCAGCCCGACACCGCCGCATCATAGGCCGCCGTCCGCGCAAAAGCCTGCAACGCCAGCGACTTGCGAAACGCCAGTGCCGTAGCCCCGTCCAGAACCTTCATCTGCTCCAGCAGCGCGCCATAATCCGCAGGGTCGGTCACCACCGCGACAAAGCGGTGATTCTTGGCCGCAGCCCTGATCATCGCAGGCCCGCCGATGTCGATATTCTCGATGCAGGTGTCGTAATCTGCACCCCGCGCCACCGTCTCCTCGAAAGGGTACAGGTTGACGATCAGCAGGTCGATGGGCTCGATCCCATGCGCCGCCATCGCCAGCAGATGCTCGTCATCATCGCGCAGCGCCAGCAACCCGCCATGCACCGCCGGATGCAGCGTCTTGACCCGCCCGTCCATCATTTCGGGAAAGCCCGTCACCTCCGCCACATCGCGCACCGCCACCCCCGCCTCGCGCAACAGCACCGCCGTCCCGCCGGTCGAGATCAGTTCGACCCCCTCTGCGATCAGCGCGCGGGCAAAGTCCAAAATCCCGGTCTTGTCGGAAACAGAGATCAACGCCCGCCCGATGGGCACCAGTTTAGGCATGTCAGACCCTTCGCAAGTCGCATCGCAGTTGTTCAACCGGCCACCGGCACGTCATCGCGATCCAGATCGCGTATCGCCAGCGGAGTATCCTGCGCCTTGGCCAAGGTCCAGCCCAGCCTTGTTTCAAAATCCGTCGCGCGGGCCCGCAGAACAATCTGCCGCGCCTGCCGCGGCTGCAACCGGCCCTTTTCCAGATAGACCGACGGCTCGAGGCTCAACACCCCGCTGCCATCATGGCGAAACACCCAGATTTCCCCGGATTTCAGCGCCAGCGACACCGCCGTGCCGCCCAGGTCCAGCGCCGCGTCGACATCGGGATGCAGATGAAACCGCAGCGCGAATCCGACGCCTTGCAAACGCCCATCGGTCATCAGCTTTTCAAACCGCCGCTTCTCGGCCAGCGACAGGCACGCCAGACTGTCGGTGCCGGTCACCCGCCGCCCGTCCGACGTCAACGACAGATCGCGCACATGGCTTAACCCATGCGTGGCGACCCACCCGGAATGGGCGATGTGCAGCCCCGGCCCCTCTGGCCCGTTGGTCAGCCGCAGCACCGAAATCGCCGCCCGATCCACCAGCGCCTCATCCCCGGTGCCCGACAGCCGCGACGATGAAAACCCGTCCACCGCCAGCGTCGAATGCGATGGCGTGGCGCGCCCGGCACGGCGCCACTCTGCCCCGAACGGCGTGCCCGATCCGCAGTTCACGATCACCGGACGGCGGCCCGAGGTCATTTCGAACGCGCAAGTGCCTGCATGCGCCGAAAACCCCGCCCGCCCCCCGGCAGGTGCTGCTGCATCCAGAACGATCGTGGTCCGCCCCCCCGCCAGCCGCGCAAAGCCCATCGCCAGCCCCGGCGCACCCGTCGCCCGTACCCCTGCCACCGTCTGCCCTGCCGTCCGCACGCCGCCCGAGCGCACCCCCGCCGCCGCAAGCGCCTGATCCAGCCGACCCTCGGCCCCCCGCCCCCCGCCATGAAACCGCGCCAACCCTCCGTCGGCATGACGCAGCGCCCGAAGCGTCGGCGCGATTCGTTCCAGCGCCGCCTGCAGATCGGGCGGGGCGATCTTTCCTGCCTCGGCCAACGCCTGTGCGGCCCAGGTCAGCAGGGTGAATACTTCCAGCAAATCCTCGGGGTTACGGGTCGGAATGCCACCTTCACGGTCGATCTCGGTCTTGCAATCGGCGGCCAGCGCAGCAACGGCAGGCGCTACCAGCTTTTCCATCCCCGTCAAGGCCAGCCCCGCTGAAATCATGCCGGTCAGCGCCTCGAAACGTGGCAAGCCGGGGATGGATTTCTGCCAATGCCGCGACAGATACACGGTTTGCAAGGTCAACAGCCGGAAATAAGCCTGCGACTGCGCATGATCCCGGCCCGACAACAGCAAAAACGCATGATTGATCCAGCGGATCAGCCGCCGCCCGGTCAAATCCGGCGTCCACCCCGGCCCCCGCCCGCGCCCGAAACGGTCGATCCAGTCCCAGGTCCAGTCCTGCGCGCGCCGCCGCGCCTGCGCATCGCCCACCGCCGCCAGATCGTCAAGCCAGGCAAATCCATGCAGGTCC
>JBBRVJ010000166.1:0-8503 GCA_038246975.1 Rhodobacterales bacterium
CCCCAACTCGCGCAACGGTTCGGCAGCCGCGGTGGACCGCCCGCGCGACGCCTTCTGCGCCAGAACCTCGACCGCGCGGTTCATGCCGATGCTGAAGACTTCCTCGACGTCCGGAATATTGGCATAGGTGCTGCCGTGTTTCACATAGGGGCCGAACCGCCCGATCGCCGCCTCGACCATATCGCCGGTTTCGGGATGCGGGCCGATCACGCGGGGCAGCGACAGCAAGTCGATGGCCCGGTCCAGCGTCAGCGTGTCGGCGGGCCAGCCTTTGGGCAGGCTGGCGCGCGGCGGTTTGGGGGCTTCTGCCGTTGCCTCGCCCTTTTGCACATAGGGGCCGAAGCGCCCGGTGCGCAGGGTCACGGGCTGACCGTCCATCTCGCCTAAGCTGCGCCCGTCGACCGAGCCTTCCTCGCCGCCCGAAATCGGACGGGTATAGCGGCACTCCGGATAGTTGCCGCAACCGATGAACGCCCCGCCCGATCGCGAGGTTTTCAGGTGCAGACGCCCCGTGCCGCAGGTCTGACAGATGCGCGGGTCAGAGCCATCCTCGCGCAGGGGGTAAAGGTGCGGCGACAGAAAGTCGTCAATCTTGTCAAGTACTTCACCGATCCGCAGATCGGCGGTTTCGGCAATCGCCGCCGAGAAATCGCGCCAGAACCGGGCCAGCACGTCCTTGTAAGCCCGCTCGCCTGCCGACACGTCGTCAAGCTGGCTTTCCAGATCGGCGGTGAAGTCATATTCGACATATCGGCGGAAATAGTTGGTGAGGAACGCCGTGACCAGCCGCCCTTTATCCTCGGGGATCAGGCGGTTCTTGTCCTTGCGCACATATTCGCGGTCCTGGATCGTGGTCAGCACCGAGGCATAGGTCGAAGGCCGGCCGATGCCCAGCTCTTCCATCCGCTTGACCAACGTCGCCTCGGAATAGCGCGGCGGCGGCTGGGTAAAGCTTTGGGTCGGCACCACGGCGCGCTTTTCGGCAGGTTCGCCCGCCATGATCTGCGGCAGGCGGCCTTCGTCGCCATCCTCGTCGTCGCGGCCTTCGTCGTAGATCTTCAGGAAGCCGTCGAACAGCACGACCTGCCCGTTGGCCCGCAATACCACCTGACCATCGGCGCTGCCGACATCCACCGCCGTGCGTTCCAGCCGCGCCGCCGCCATCTGGCTGGCCAGCGTGCGTTTCCAGATCAGGTCGTAAAGCTTGCGCTGATCCGCCTCGGACGCGCGGAGTTTCTCGGGCGCGAAACTCATGTCGGTGGGGCGGATGCATTCATGCGCTTCTTGCGCGTTTTTCGCCTTGTTCTTGTACATGCGCGGGCTGTCGGGGACGTAGGCCGCGCCGAACCGGTCCTTGATCTCGGCCCGCGCTGCCAGCACCGCCTCGGGGGCCATGTCGATGCCGTCGGTGCGCATGTAGGTGATGTGCCCCGCCTCGTACAGCCGCTGAGCGGCGGACATGCAGGCCTTTGCCCCCATGCCGAATTTGCGGCTGGCCTCTTGTTGCAGGGTCGAGGTCATGAAGGGCGGATAGGGGTTGCGCGCGGCGGGCTTCGCCTCGACCGATTGCACCGTCAAGGTTCGCGAAGTGACAGCCCGCACCGCTATTTCCGCTGCTTCCGCCGTCGGAATGTCGAACTTGTCCAAGCGTGTGCCGCCCAGAACGGTCAGCCTCGCCTCGTATTCGTGCCCCCTCGGGGTGACCAACGTCGCGCCGACGGTCCAGAATTCGCGGGCGCGGAACGCCTCGATCTCCATCTCGCGTTCGACCACCAGACGCAGGCAGACCGACTGCACCCGCCCCGCCGACCGGCTGCCCGGCAGCTTGCGCCACAGCACCGGCGACAGGTTGAACCCCACCAGATAGTCCAGCGCGCGCCGCGCCAGATACGCCTCGACCAGCGGGATATCGACCTGCCTCGGGTGCAGCATCGCCTCGGTCACCGCCGCCTTGGTAATGGCGTTGAAGGTGACGCGGCTGACCTTCTTGCCCTTCTTCAGGCTCGACGCCAACGCCTCTTGCAAATGCCACGAAATCGCCTCGCCCTCGCGGTCGGGGTCGGTCGCGAGGATCAGCTCGTCATCGGTTTTCAGCGCGTCGGCGATGGCCTTGACGTGCTTGCGGCTGTCGGCGGCCACCTCCCATGTCATCTCGAAATCATGTTCGGTATCGACCGACCCGTCCTTGGGAGGCAAGTCGCGGACATGGCCGAAACTGGCGAGCACCGTATAGTTCGGCCCCAGATACTTGTTGATTGTCTTGGCCTTGGCCGGAGATTCGACGACGACGACTGGCATGGAAATCCCTTTTCCCCGGTCCGGCCCCGGTCCGGTCATGGCGCGGCAAGAAGGGGGGCAGGCGGCAGGAATGTCAACTGCCGCCTTGGGGTTGTGCGGGAACGGGGCGAAACGTCACGGGGCGGGGGTCTGGTGTAACGGGTCTTGCCGGCTAATCCAGCCGCGACAGAAGTCCGCCCGCCTGCCGCTGGATGCGCCCGTCCAGTTCCAGCGTCATCAGCGCCGGGGCGAACACGGAGGGGGGCATCGCCAGATCGCGGATCAACTGATCCTCGGCCAAAGGGCTGGGGCCAAGGCGTGCCAGAATCTGGCTGTGAATGCCCGCGATATCGGACAAGGGGCGGAATGGCGGTGACGGCATCGGCACATGGTCCGGCATGGCTGACACAGTCCCGATCGCCTCCAGCACATCGGCGGCAGACCGCACCAGCACCGCCCCGTCGCGGATCAGCAGGTTGCACCCCGCCGCCCGCGCATCGAACGGATGCCCCGGCACGGCCAGCACATCGCGTCCCTGATCCAGGGCCGTGCGCGCGGTGATCAGCGACCCCGACCGGGTTGCAGCCTCGACCACCACAACCGCCCGCGACAACCCGGCGATGATGCGGTTGCGCTGCGGGAAATGGCGGGTCTGCGGCGCCATCCCCATCGGCTGTTCGGACACGCGGCAGCCCTGTTCCGCAATCGCCGCCGCCAGTTCGGCGTTTTCCAGCGGATAGATCACATCGACCCCGCCTGCCTGCACCGCCACCGTCCCGGTGGCCAGCGCCGCCTGATGCGCCTCGGCGTCGATGCCGCGCGCCAGCCCCGACACCACGACCTGCCCTGCGGCCCCCAGCGCATCCGACAGCCGCCGCGCCATGCGCAGACCCAGCGACGAGGCGTTGCGCGCGCCCACCAGCGCCACCATGGGCCGCTGCAACAGCGCCAGATTGCCCTGCGCCCACAGAACCGGGGGTGCGTCGGGCAGATCCATCAGGGCTGCCGGATAATCCGCCGTCCCCCACAACAACAGAACCGCCTTCGCCGTGCGCCCCTGCGTCAACTCATGCCGGGCAACCTCGACCGGGCAGGCGGCATAGTTGTCGATCCCTGCCGCCTGGGCAATCCCGGGCAAGGCGGACAGCGCCGCCGCCACCGACCCGTGTTCGTCCACCAGCCGGTGAAACGTCACCGCTCCGATCCGCCGCGACCGGATCAGGCGCAACCAGTCCAGCGGGTCTTCCGCCCGACGCGCGATGTCGAAATTCGAAGCTGATACCATTTCGTCCCCCCCAGCGCGCCAAGACTTCTGACCTTACCCTGCACCGGGCAGGGTTAACGCAATATGAATACCGTCCAACGCGACAGCCGATGGAACCAAATCCAAGGTTCGTCGTTAGGTCGGCAAGCCGTGACGGATCGCCCGTGCTCCGGAAAGGGGGTGCAGCAATTTCGATGCCGCGGCCAACGATTCGTCTTTTGAAGGAGAGAAACATGTTCAAGAACATTTCCGTTGGCCGTCTGGCCGCGACCAGCGTTGCTGCTCTGTTGACTTTTACGGCGCCCACTCTTGCCGCCAGTCCGGCGATGGTCGCCGAAATCGACGTGGGCGTAGCCCTCAGCTCGCTGACCAACCCCGATGCGGCGACCCGGTTCGCCAACCTTCAGGGCGATCTGGAAAGTGCGATTGCGACGCGTCTTGCCGACCGGATCGACGTCAAGGACGGCGTCAAGATCAACGTCGACATTTCAGAGGCGGAACTCAGCAATTCCTTCACCGAGGCGTTCAATCTTGCTGATACTCGTCTGGTTGGCATCGTGCAGGTGATCGGCACCGCAGAGAATCCCGTTTCGGCCCGCTATGATCTGACGGTCGACGTCAACGGTGCCAAGATGTTCATGCCGGAAGGCACCATCATCGAAACCCTGCCCGCCGACAGTGCGGTCTACTACGATGCGATGATTGCCGCTTTTGCCGATGCGGTCGTGATCAAGCTGGACGAATAGTCCCGACGTTCTCGATTGACCCTTGCGGATATTTTGATCAAACAGGGTCGAAATGCCCCGCCGGGGCGGTCAATCGGAGCGAACCCCATGCTGAACGCCGAAGTCGCCCTGCGCCGTGAAGATGCCATTTCGCGCGGCGTAGGAATGATGACCCAGATTTACGCCGACCGCGCGCTGAATTCGGAAATCTGGGACATCGAGGGCAACCGCTATATCGACTTTGGCGCCGGCATCGCGGTGGTCAACACCGGGCACTGCCACCCGCGTGTGATGGCCGCCGTGACCGAACAACTGGGCCGGTTCACCCACACATGCCATCAGGTGCTGCCCTACGAATCCTACATCCGGCTGGCTGAACGGCTGAACGACAAGGTTCCCGGCGATTTTGCCAAAAAGACGATCTTCGTGACCACCGGGGCCGAGGCCTGCGAGAATGCCGTCAAGATTGCCCGCATCGCCACCGGCCGCAACGCCGTCATCGCTTTTGGCGGGGCATTCCACGGCCGGACCTTCATGACGATGTCGATGACCGGCAAGGTGGAGCCCTACAAGAAGGGCTTCGGGTCGATGATGCCCGACGTCTACCACGTCCCCTTCCCGCAAGAGGTCCACAACGTCACCACCGCCGACGCGATGGCCGGGATCACCAAGCTGTTCAAGGCCGATCTGGACCCTTCCCGCGTGGCGGCCATCGTCTTTGAACCCGTGCAGGGCGAGGGCGGCTTTTACCCCGCTCCGGTGGACATGGTCCGCGCGATCCGCAAACTGTGCGACGAGCATGGCATCGTGATGATCGCCGACGAGGTGCAGACCGGCTTTGCCCGCACCGGACATCTGTTCGCGATGGAAGGTTACGGTGTGGCCGCCGATCTGACCACGATGGCCAAGGGTCTGGCGGGCGGCCTGCCGCTGGCCGCCGTGACCGGCCGCGCCAGCCTGATGGACGCCGCACATCCGGGGGGCCTTGGCGGCACCTATGGCGGCAACCCGCTGGGCATCGCCGCTGCGAATGCCGTGCTGGACGTGATCGAGGACGAAGACCTGTGCGGCCGTGCCAATGAGTTGGGCAGCCGCCTGAAACAGCGGCTCGAAGGCCTGCGGGCGGTCAGCCCCGAGATCATCGATATCCGCGGCCCCGGCTTCATGGTCGCGGTCGAGTTCGCCAATCCCGCCACCCACGAACCCGACGCCGGTTTTACCAATCGCGTCCGGATGGAGGCGCTCAAGCGCGGCCTGATTCTGCTGACCTGCGGCGTCTACGGCAACGTCATCCGCTTCCTTGCCCCCATCACCATCCCCGACGCGCACTTTGCCGAGGCGATGGAAATTCTTGAAGCTTCGGTGGCGGCGGCCCGGCAGGTCTGACCGCCCGGCCGGATCTGATCAGAATCTTGAAACCTGCCGGGAACCATCCGGGTCCCCGTACGTTGATCAGAAGATAATTCCTTCACAAGCGAGATAAAAATGAGAAAGTTCCTGCTGATCCTCCCCCTGATGGCCATCGGCCTGTCAGCCTGCGAAACCACAGACCAGAACGCCGCTGCGGGCGCCTTGGGCGGTGCCGCGCTGGGCGCGGCGGTATCGGACAACAAATTGCAAGGTGCCCTGATCGGTGCTGCGGTTGGCGTGGCCGCATCGACCCTGATCGGCCCCGCCCCGAACGCCGGGAAATGCTATTACCGCAATTCGCGGGGCGAGCGGTACATCGACAACTGCTGACCGACGCGCGCGATCGCGAGGAACAAGACAAAGTCGGGTCGAAAGACCCGGCTTTGTGCGTTTTGCCGGGCGATACAGAGGGTGAAATTGCCGAAAGTCCGGACGCGGTCTTTGCTTGAACTGCGACGTTGGGCTTCCTGACGCGAGGCGGACGAATTGCCTCCGCTGCCCAGAGTTCACATGCCCATCCAAACCCGCAAAAGCGACATCCGCACGGATCTTGACTCAGGGCATGCAGGCCGCGCGGAACATCGGTCGGACCATCACCGACAGCCCCCCCTCGCCATGCCGCCGCTGTACAGCAAAAGCAACCGAAGGTTGTGCGGCATCAAAGCACAGACCCAACGCGCGGCCAAAGTCTTCGATCTGACGTTCATCGACAGGGCGGTCGGCCTCCCACACGGCGCTGGCCGCATCGGGTGCGATGCGGGCCGGATCAGGCACCACCGGCGCCAACACGCGGTCGACGGCATACAGGCGCAAGTTGGCGAAGATGGCGTAGTTCGCCACCACGATGTCCATCGGCACGCCTGCCTCCTGCATCGCGCCCGACATCTGCGCATAGTCATAATCGGTGCGGGGGTTGATCCAGGTGCTTTGCACCCATTGCCCCACAATCGACAGCACGCCGAACCCCACCCCGATGGTCGTTACGGCCAACATCGCACGCGGCGCCCGCGACAGCACGCCGCCGATCACCAGCGGCACCAACGGCACCCCAAGCGGGATCAGCCACCGCATCCGCACTTCTGTTGCCTCGGCGGCCAGCGCCACGGTCAGGCCGATGACCCATGATGCCGCCGCCCACCGCCAGAACACACGACGCCCGACATCTGGGTGAACGTCGATTGTGGGCACATCCCGCTTCCACCCCCAAGCCGTTGCTGCAACGACGAACAACGGCAACAACAAGCCCGCACTCGCCTGAACATATGCAACCGTGGCGCGCAGGACGATGAACGGCACACTCTCGCCCTCCCCGACGAATCCGCCGGTCAGCGCAAAGACATGATCGGTATTTCCAATCGCCCAGATCACATGGGGCGCAACCATGGCCGCCGCGACAGGCCACAACACCAGACTGCCCGCCCGCCGGAATACCCCCGCTTCGCGCACCGACAGATCGGCGACGACCAACGCCGCAATCAGCATGACCGCGTTGTATTTGCTCAGGAGGACGGCCCCGAACAGCACCCCGAGCCCGATATACACCCCCCACGATCCCCGCCGCATTGCCGAAAGGTAAAGGACGGCAATCCCCCCCATCAAGGCGAACAGCAACACGGAGTGGGTGTAATTCCGCTGCGCCTCGAAACCGATCTCGACCAGCAGGAACAACGACACCATGCTTGCCGCAGCCACTTCGCGCGCATGTCCAAGCGCCACGGTGATCCGCCAGACCGCCGCGAAACCGGCGGCAAGGCACGCGAACTTCAGGGCGTTTTCCGCAATCTGGCTGACGCCGAACACCTGCTGCACCGCGATCAGCATCCAGGTGAACATCGGCGGCTGGGACCGGCCATACCCAAAGTCGAAATACTGCGTGTAAAGCAACTGCTCTGCACCGTCGTAACTGGTGCCTGACCGGAGCAGGCTCAGCACAACGGCCTGCACCATGAAAACCGCCGCCATGATCCAGGGCACGACAGGGGAGCCGAACAGCGATCGGGAGATGCCTGCCGTAATCCGAATTCCCCCAATGAAATGCACGCCGTCTCATCTTGCCGTTGTTTGGTGCCCCAGGCAAGTCACCAGGGCGCACAGGTCCCACACGGAAGGCGGCAAGACCCATACCATCCTCCACCGCGCAGCGATCCTGCAGTTCGCGCCACACCCGCGTCCCCCCTTTCCGCCCTATCCCCCCGATGCTAAGGCTGTCCCAACCACAGGCGGCAATCGGGCGACAGGGATGGGGTATCTTTCGGCCACGGCACAGGCAGGCAAGCTGGACCTTGCCGCGCTGATGATGCGGGTCATCGGGCAGGGCGGGCCGGGAGGCTACCGGCAGGTCGTGCAGATCCTGCGGATGCGGTTGCAGGGCTACAGCATCAACATCGACGAATACTACACCTACGGTCTGTGGCGCAAAGCCGAGGGACGGGCGCTGTTGCGCGAACTGCTGACCGCCCGGCAGCTTCGCGGCTTCAATCGGGCGCTGGCAATGCCGTCGCGCGGGATGGCGACCGATCAGTTGACCGACAAGCTGGCGACCGAGACGATCCTGCGGGACGCGGGCCTGCCGACCACGCGGACCCTCGCCTGTCATGGCGGCGGGCCGATCCCTGCCGACGTGCAGACCCTGACCGACCGCGCGGCGGTGGCGGCCTTTCTGTCGGACCCGGCCCATCTGCCGGTCTTCGGCAAGCCCCGCGCCGACACCTATGCGCGCGGCGCTGTGGCGATCACCGGCGCGGGCGAGGACGGCACCGTGACCTTCCTCGACGGCACCCGCGCGCCGGTGGTCGAGTTGGCGCAGGAAATCACCTGGGACTGGACC
>JBBRVJ010000167.1:0-8482 GCA_038246975.1 Rhodobacterales bacterium
GCATCCAGCCCGATCACCCCCGCCGTCACGTTCGACAGCACCGAATCGAATTGCCTGCGCCGGGTTTCGGTCTGGCGGTGACTGTCCATCAGGGCCTCGCGCTGGCCCTTCAACTGCCGGGTCATCTGGTTGAAGATGCGGCCCAGCATGGCAATCTCGTCGTCGCCTTCCTCTTCATAGACCTGTACATCCAGATCGCCTTGTCCGACCCGCTGCGCGGCCCCGGCCAGACGACCCACCGGCCGCGACAGCCGTTCGGCAAACCACAACCCGCCCCAGACGGCGGCCAACACCAGGATGACGGCAAACCCAAGGTACAGCAACCCGAAGTTGAACAAGATGCGGCCCCGCTCGGATTCCAACTGCTGATACAGGGCGACGGTCTGCTTGGTTTCATCCAGCAACGACAGGATCGAGCCGTCCACCTTGCGCGACACATACAGATAGCGGTCGGCAAACGGTTCCAGATGGATCAGCGCGCGGAATTCGTTGTTCTGCCAGTCTTCGATGACCACGGTTTCGCCACGGTCGGCTCGGGCCAGATCGGCGGCGCTGGGGGGTTCATAGTCGAACAGATAGCTTTTATCGCCGCGTGTCTGCAGCGCGCCGGTGCCGTCGATCAGGTAAACCTCGCGCAAGCCGCGTTGCACAGCGGCCTGCCCTTCGGTCAACAGCGGGCGGATATCGCCGTCGCTGAGGAAGAAGGTCGATTGTTTCGAGAGGTTCAGGTATCGCGCCAACGCCTCGGCGTCGCCGGTCAGGTTGACGCGGTGTTCGGCTTCATAGGCCTCTGCCGCCGCCAGCGACGTGCCGACCACCTCGCGCACCCGTTCGGAAAACCACCCTTCCAGACCCACATTCACCGTCAACACGGCAAACACGGCGACCAGAACCGTGGGAATCAGCGCGACGATGGCGAATACCCCGGTTAACCGCAGGTGCAGCCGCGACCCCGCAGACTGGCTTCGCCGGTCGTTGATCATCCGCACCACGCGGGCCAAAACCAGCGTCGCCACCAGCAGGACATAGACGAAATCGGCCAGCAGAACCAACCGCAAGGCGGGCGACGAGGCCCCCTGATTGAACGGCCCAAGCGCCAGAAACGTCAGAACGGCCAGCAGCGGGCCCAGAAAGACCAGCCCCAGCGTCATGCCGGTTTGCACCCGCCGTTGCCTTCGCAGGCGCGACAGACGCAGAATCCAGGTGTTGCCGCGTGTGGTGCCCAGCACCTTGCCCGCCCTAGGTTAAGGGCAGACCTGCGTCCTGCCCGCTACATGCTGTATCCGCTGTCACCGTGCACGACACGGTTCCTGTGGCGGTTTTACATCAGTTTGCGGCGGCGAGTCACGCTGATATCGAGGTCGGTGATCTTCTTGCGCAAAGTATTCCGGTTGATGCCCAGAAGGTCCGCGCATTTCGCCTGATTGCCCCCTGTCGCATCCAGCGCGATCTCGATCAGCGGCAATTCCATCTCGCGCAGGATGCGGTCGTAAACGCCGGGCGGTGGCAATTGGCCTTCGTGCAGATCGAAATACCGCTTCAGATGCCGGCGGACCGAGGCGGACAGCCGTTCCCCCTCGGCAGGCGCGCCGCGCGCGGGCATCGCCGCCTGTGCCCCGCCCAATGCCGCTTCGAACTCGGCCGCATTGATTTCAGGCTCCGACGACGTGACCAGCAAGCGTTTGAGCGTGTTTTCCAACTGCCGCACGTTGCCGGGCCACGGATAGCTGCGCAACAAGTTGCGCGCATCGGTCGACAGGCGGCGCACCGTGCCCATCTCCCGTTCGCCCCGCGTCAGGAAATGCTCTGCCAGCAGGGGGATATCCTCGACCCGTTCACGCAGCGCAGGCACGTTGATCGTCACCCCGCTCAGACGGTAATACAAATCCTTGCGAAATTTGCCCGCCTCCATCCGCTGTGCCAGATCGGCCTGCGACGTGGCCATGATGCGCGGTGCATGGTCTGACAGCATGTCCAGCATCCGCACCAGCCGGGCCTGCCCGTCTTCGTCAAAGTCGGCCACCTCGTCCAGCACCAAAGAGCCCCCCCGGGCGCGCGACAGGATGGTCGAAATCCCCTCGACCCCTGCCAGATCGCCCGCCTGCGCCACCACGAACGGCTGACTGCGGCGATCCGAAAAGTCGTGAATGGCCCGCGCAATCAACGATTTGCCCGTGCCGGATTCACCGGTGATCAACACCGCCAGATCGGTGTTCATCACCCGCGCCACCAGCCGGTACAGCGCCTGCATCGACGCGGTCCGCCCGACCAGCGGCAAGTCATCGCCGGTTTCGCGCACCATCATCACCGGTTTCGGCACCCGGCGTTTGAGGTCCAGCGCACGGGCTGATCGCTTCATCAGATCAGGAAGATCGAAGGGTTTGGGCAAATAATCATAGGCCTCGGCCTCTGCCGCCTGAATAGCGGTCATGATCGTGTTCTGCGCCGAAATGACGATGACCGGCAGACCGGGGCGCATCTGGCCGATGCGGGGCAACGCCTCCAGCCCGTTGCCGTCGGGCATGATCACGTCCGAGATCACAAGATCGCCCTTGCCCTCTTCGACCCAGCGCATCAGCGTCACCAGGCTGCTGGTGGCATGAACCTTGCACCCGGCCCGGGTCAGCGCCTGCGTAAGCACCGTGCGAATCGTGCGGTCGTCATCAGCGACCAGAACAGTGCCATCCATCAGCGGGTCTCCTTCTTGGGTTCTTTGGGGCTGGGCACCTTGGGGGCCAGCGGCAACGACAAACGAAACACCGTGCGGCCCGGAACGGATTCGACCCCGATCCAACCGTTGTGGTCTGAAATGATCTTGGACACCAAAGCCAGTCCCAACCCCGTACCGTTTTCACGTCCCGAGACAAAAGGTTCGAACACATCCCCCGCGATGTCGGGCGGCAGGCCGGGACCGTCGTCGATGATCTCGACCTGCAAGGGCAGCGACGCGCCCGGCCCGTCCTTGCGGCGCAGACGCAGGCCCATGTCGTAGAACGTATGCAGCCGGATCGTGCCGCCCTTGCGGTCGGCAGCCTCGGACGCGTTCTTGATCAGGTTAAGAAAGACCTGCATCAACTGATCGGGATCGGCATAAGTCGCGGGCAGCGACGGGTCGTAATCCTCGATAAACATCATATGGGCGGCGTAGCCGATCTGAGCCGACTTGCGCGCCCGGTCCAGCGCGTCGTGGATGTTCACCGCGCGGCGGTCCGGTGGGCGGAGGTTGCCGAACTGTTCGACCTGCTCCAGCAATTTGACGATCCGCCGGGTTTCCTCGACGATCAGGTCGGTCAACTCGCGGTCCTCGGGGCTGACGTTCATCGAGATCAACTGTGCCGCGCCCGAGATGCCTGCCAGCGGATTCTTGATCTCGTGCGCCAGCATTTCCGCCATGCCGATCGCCGATTTCGCCGAGGATTTCACCTGCATCGCGCGGCCCATCCGGTCGGCAATGTCGCGCGGGGTGATCAGCAGCATCACGATATCGGGGTTGTCGTGCATCGGGGCCAATTGGATGTTGCATTGCACGGGGGGACGTTCGCCCGTCGTCACATCGACATCGTTGATGAACAGCGCCGCCTGATTGGCGCGGGCGCGGGCCAGCGCCTCGTCCATCGGCGCGTCGACTGCCAACCGGTCGAACGCCGGTTGCCCCTTCAGCGTCCGGCTGGAGGCGTTCAGGAACGTCTCTGCCGCCGGATTGGCCTCGATGATCAGCCCGTCGCGGTCGATCAGCAAGGCCGGAACCGGCAGCGAGGCCCAGATCACCCCCGGCACCGGATAGGGCGCACGATAGGGGGTCATGCCGCCACCGCCTGACTGTCACAAAACGCCCTGCGGATCAGGTGCAGTACAGCCGCCGGAGAATCAGCCGTCATCAGGGCGGCCCGGGGTGCCGTCAGCCCCGCCGTATCCAAATACCAGCCGATATGCTTGCGCGCGACGCGCAGTCCCAGGTCGGCGCCATAAAACGCCAGCATGGCCTGATAATGCCCTGCCACCAGATCAGCCAGCGCCTCCCCCTGCGGGATCACCGGCGCAGGCGCGCCGTAAAGTGCATGGGCAATCTGCGCCAACCGCCACGGCGCACCCTGTGCGCCCCGCCCGATCATGACCCCATCCGCGCCGGACAGTGCCAAAGCCCGCCGCGCGGTCGCTGCATCGACGATATCGCCGTTGGCGATCAGCGGAATGGATACTGCCGATTTGATTGCCCTTATGGCCGTCCAATCCGCCGCCCCCTTGTAGAACTGGCACCGGGTGCGACCGTGGATCGTGATCATCCGGATTCCCGCCCCTTCGGCGCGCTGCGCCAAAGTTGCCGCGTTCAGCGTCGTGTCATCCCACCCCAGCCGGGTTTTCAGGGTGACAGGCACATCAACCGCCGCCACCACCGCCTCGATCAGCCGCAGCGCATGGTCCAGATCGCGCATCAGCGCCGACCCGGAATAACCCGTCGTGACCCGCTTGGCCGGGCAGCCCATGTTGATGTCGATGATCCGCGCCCCCTGCCCCGCGACAAAGCGTGCGGCCTCGGCCATCCATTCCGGCTCGCGCCCCGCCAGTTGCACCGAAGTGCGCGCCTGACCAAAGCCCAGTTCCGCCCGTGCCCGTGCCAGCGGCTTGGCCTGAACCACTTCCTGACTTGCCACCATCTCGGACACCACAAGGCCCGCGCCAAAGCTGGCCACCAATTGCCGGAACGGCAGATCGGTGATTCCCGCCAGAGGTGCCAAAAGCACAGGCGGCGTCAGGGCAAGACTGCCAACTTGCAGGGCAGTTGTCGGGGGCAAGGGCCGGATTCCTTCTCTTGTTGCGTATCAACTACGCTAATCGGCCCGGATGACAAAGACGCGGCGGTGATAATCTGCCTTAAATCCGTGCAATGCCTAAAATTTATGCGACGTGCGTGATTTCGCGACCAGATTGTCACGGTCGGGCCGCTGCCCTAGACAGGGTACGCGCGTCAAAGGGGACTGCATGACGACTGCCGTGATCATCGTGGCCGCAGGCCGGGGCACCCGAGCCGGGGGCAGCCTGCCAAAACAGTGGCAGATGCTGGCAGGTCGGCCGGTGCTGGCGCATACCCTGGGGGCGTTCGAAGGCTATCGCCGGGTTTTGGTGATCCACCCCGAGGACCGTGTCCGCGCTACAGAATTCGGCGTCGAACTGGTGACCGGCGGAGCAACCCGCGATGCGTCGGTCCGTGCGGCGCTGGAGGCTCTGGACGGCACCGGCGTGACGCGGGTTCTGATCCACGACGGCGCGCGGCCTTTGGTTCCCCACGCAGTCGTGGCACGGGTGTTGTCAGCGCTGCACCACGCCCCCGGTGCCGCCCCCGCCCTGCCGATTTCGGATGCGCTGTGGCTCGGGGCCGAGGGCCGGGTCGAGGGCGCGCGCGCGCGTGAGGGGCTGTTCCGCGCGCAGACCCCGCAAGGCTTTCACTTTGGGCCGATTCTGGCGGCGCATCGTGCCTCTGTCGGGCAGGCGGCGGATGATGTGGCCGTGGCGCGCGCGGCGGGGCTTGACGTGGCCATCGTCGAGGGCGACGAGGACAACCTGAAACTGACCTATCCGGCGGATTTCGCGCGGGCAGAGGGCATCTTGCGGGGGCGCGGCGTGGACATCAGGGTGGGCAACGGGTTTGACGTACATGCGTTCTGCGACGGCGATCAGGTCTGGCTCTGTGGGGTTTCGGTCCCGCATGGGCGCGGGTTGCTGGGCCATTCCGATGCTGACGTGGGAATGCACGCGCTGACCGACGCGATCTATGGCGCGCTGGCGGACGGTGATATCGGCCAGCATTTCCCGCCGTCCGACCCCCAGTGGAAGGGGGCCGAAAGTCACATCTTTCTGCGCCATGCGATTGGTCGGATGGCCGCACGGGGCTATGTTCTGTCGAACTGCGACGTGACGCTGATCTGCGAGCGGCCCAGGATCGGACCCCATGCCGGGGCGATGCGGTCGGCCTTGGCGGATATCATGGGGGTGGACGTGGACCGGGTCAGCGTCAAGGCCACGACGTCGGAAAAACTGGGCTTCACGGGCCGCAAAGAGGGCATCGCGGCGCAGGCGACAGCGACGCTGGTGCGCCGATGATCCGCGCCATTCTGACGGTGGGCGGCGTCGGGTATCTGCGCCCTGCATCAGGCACTTGGGCCTCGGCGCTGGCTGTCGCGGTGGGGTTGGGGCTGCACTGGTTGGGCGGGTTTCCGTTGCTGGCGGTGGCGATGGTTGCGGCGACTGTGGCCGGGTTCTGGGCCTGCGGGCAAGAATATGCGGGCAAGCCGGCGGCCGATCCTTCGGAAGTGGTGATCGACGAAGTGGCGGGCCAGTGGCTGGCGTTGTGCTTTCCGTCTGCCGCGTTCTGGTGGATGGGGCTGGACCATTTCCCCTATCCCGGTTGGGTCGCGGCCTTCCTGTTCTTTCGGTTGTTCGACATCTGGAAGCCTTGGGTGATCGGCTGGGCCGATCGGCGCGGTGATCCTGCCGGGATCATGCTGGATGATCTGCTGGCGGGGATCGCGGCGGGACTTGCGGTGATCTTGGCGGCCGGCCTTGCGCATGGGGTGCTGATGTGACCGCCCAATTGCTGGCCGCCGCACGGGCCAAGGGACTGCGGTTTGCCACCGCAGAAAGCTGCACCGGGGGGATGATTTCCGCCGCCCTGACCGAGGCTGCCGGATCGTCGGATGTGTTCGACCGGGGCTTCGTGACCTATTCCAATGCCGCCAAGACCGACATGTTGGGGGTGTTGCCGCAAACCCTGCTGGAGGTAGGGGCGGTGTCGGAGCAGGTGGCGCAGGAAATGGCCGAGGGGGCCTTGGCGCGATCAGCGGCGGATTTGGCGGTATCGGTGACCGGCATTGCCGGTCCGGGCGGCTCCGAGTTCAAGCCTGAAGGCCGGGTGTGCTTTGGTCTGGCCGTCAAGGGCCGCCCGACCCGCGTTGAGACCGTCGATTTCGGCGCGATTGGCCGCGAACAGGTTCGGGCCGCGACGGTTGTTCATGCCCTGCATCTGCTGTCACAGGCGGTTCAGACGGCGTAAACCTTCGCCGCGCGGGACTCGAACGCCCGTACAACCCGGCTCATCGCCTCTTTGAATACCAGACCGATCACGCTGGCCAGAATCGCGTTGCGAAACTCGAAGTCCACGGTGAACTCCACCTCGCAGCCGCCTTCGGGGCGGTCGCGGAACAGCCAGACCGATTTCAGATGCTTCAGCGGACCGTCCAGATACTCGGTATCAATCCGGCGCAGGTCGGGCCACAGCTCGACCCGGCTGCCGAATTTTTCGCGGAACACCTTGAAACTGATCACCAGATCCGCCTCCATCACCTCGCCCCCTTCGACCGGATGGCGCGACCTTATGCGGGCTGCGGAGTTCCACGGCAGGAATTCAGGGTAACTGGCAACATCGGCCACGAGGGCGAACATCTGGTCGGCGGTGTGGGGCAATTGGCGGATTTCGTGATGGTGGGGCATGGTGTCCTGAGGCGTGACTTGGCCCTTGGTATTGGGTAGACCGGAGAGGGAAATCAAGAGGACACCATGACGCCACGCCCCTATGTGATCGACCAGATGATCAGCGCCAAGGCGATTGCGGCGCGGGTCGAGGCTTTGGCCCGCGACATCAGCACCTTTTACGCGGGGTCGGACCGGTTGATCGTGGTGGGTCTGCTGCGCGGGTCTTTCGTGTTCATCGCCGACCTTGTCCGCGAAATCGACCTGCCGGTAGAGGTCGATTTTCTGGAGGCGTCAAGCTATGGCGACGCGATGCATTCCAGTCGGGAAGTGAGGATTCTCAAGGATTTGCGCGGTGAAATCGCGGGCAGCGATGTGCTGGTGGTCGAGGATATCGTCGATACCGGGTTCACCTTGCACCATGTGGTCAACCTGTTGCGGTCGCGGCAGCCCAAGCGGCTGGAGGTGTGCGCGCTGCTGGACAAACCGTCGCGCCGCGAGGTCGACATTCGCGCGACCTGGACCGGGTTCGACATTCCGGATGAGTTTGTCGTAGGCTACGGCATAGATTTTGCGCAACGAAACCGCAACCTGCCCTACATCGGCAAGGTCCGCTTTACCGGAGACGCCCCATGAATCCCATCTGGCTGATCCGTATGTCGCGATGGGTGCGAAATCCGCCGCCGCTGTGGAAGGTTTTGCTGGTTCTGGCTGTAATCGCGGCATGTCTGGGGTTGGCCGGGCTGGAATATCTGTGGGGCTGGCCCGACTGGCTGACGGTGAATGGCCGGGTCAGGCCGTGACACATCGGCGAAACAGGCGTCGGATATGTGTCGGACAGCTGTCGGGTAAACGTCGGGCATCTGTCGAACGGGCAATCAGCAAGCGAGAGGCGACAGACAATGGCAATGCGGCGGATCGTTCTGGGGTTGGCGGCGCTGGCCGTGGTAGCAGGAGGCGTGGCGTGGGTCGTGACGGCACCAGGTCTGACCCATTCGGCGGCGGTCGCTGGGCTGAC
>JBBRVJ010000168.1:0-8436 GCA_038246975.1 Rhodobacterales bacterium
CAGACCGAGGAACGACAGGGTCGAGATGAACAACACCGCAAAGATGAACCGCAACCCCAACTCGGCGACCAATGGCGACAGGGCGTTGGGCAGAATTTCGCGGAAGATGATCCAGTTCTGCCCTTCGCCGCGCAGGCGTGCGGCCTCGACATAATCCATTACCGCAATGTCCATCGCCACGGCGCGACTAAGCCGGAACACCCGCGTCGCGTCCAGTATTCCCATCAGCAGGATCAGCACCGTCAGATTGATCGGCAGCACCGACAGCACGACCAGCGCGATAATCAGCGACGGGATCGCCATCACCAGATCGACGACCCGCGACAGCCCCTGATCGATCCACCCGCCTTGGGTCGCCGCCATGAAGCCCAGAACCGACCCCATCCCGAAGGCCAGCAGCGACGACGCCGTCGCCACAAAGATCGTGATCTGCCCGCCGTAGATCAGACGCGACAGGATATCGCGGCCAATCGTGTCGGTGCCCAGCCAGAAGGTGGCCGAGGGCGGTTCCCACACCTTGCCCAATGCGGCATCGAGCGGATAGGGGGCGATCATATCGGCAAAGATCGCGGCCAGAAAGAACGCCCCGGTAAAGATCAGGCCCAGCAGGGCGGAAATCGGGATCCTCATTTCGGATGCCTCAGGCGCGGGTTGGCGACAATCGACACCACATCCGCCAGAATGTTCAGCCCGATATAGACAGCGGCAAAGATCAGCCCCACCGCCTGTACCACCGGCAGATCGCGCTTGGCGACGTGATCGACCAGATATTGCCCCAGCGCGTTATAGCTGAACACCACCTCGACCACGACCACCCCCACCACCAGATAGGCCATGTTGATCACCACCACCGACACGATCGGCGCAATCGCGTTGGGAAAGGCGTGCCGCCAGATCACCGCCATCGGCGACAGGCCCTTCAACTCTGCCGTCTCGATATAGGCCGACTGCATAACGTTCAGGATCGCCGCCCGCGTCATCCGCATCATGTGGGCCAGCACGACCATCACCAGCACGATCACCGGCAGGGCGATGGCGTGCAACTTGGCCCAGAAACTCATGTCGGGGAACACCATCGCGACCGGTTGAAAAATCGGAAACACCTGAGTCAAAAGGAAAATCGCGAAATAGCCCGCCACGAACTCGGGCAGGCTGATCGTGGCCAGCGTCGCCCCCGAAATCATCTTGTCGGGCCAGCGACCGACATAGCGCGCCGCGATCAGCCCCAGAATGATCGCCAGCGGTACCGCTATCGCCGCTGCACAGCCCGCAAGGAACAGCGTGTTGCCCATCCGCTGCCCGATGGCCTGCGCAATCGGCTGGCCATTGGTCAGTGCCACGCCCAGATCGCCGGTCAGCGCGCCGCCCAGCCACTGAACATACCGCGACAAGGCAGGCTCGTTCAGCCCCAATTCCTCGCGCAGGTTGGCGAGCGATTCAGGCGTCGCCGACTGCCCCAGAATGGCCGAGGCCACATCGCCCGGCAGCGCCTCGGTGCCGACAAAGATCACCACCGACACCGCCAGCAGCAACAGCAGACCCAGCGCAATGCGCTGGGCCACCAGTTTCACCATTGGGTGCACAGCGCGCCCTTACGCGTTCAGCCAGCAGAGCGTCAGCACCTTGCCATTCATCAGCGACCCGGCCGGATTGGGAACCCAGCCCCCGACTTCCGCGCGACGCCCTTCGACAAAGTCGTTGAACATCGGCAGGATAAGCCCGCCTGTGTCGCGCACCATGCTGGCCATTTCCGAATACTGGCCCTTGCGCTTGACCTCGTCCAACTCGCCCCGCGCCGCAACCAGCAAGGCGTCGAATTCGGGGTTGAAGAACTTGGTGTCGTTCCATTCGGCCGTGGACAGATAGGCGGTGGAATACATCTGATCCTGCACCGGACGCCCGCCCCAATAGCTGGCGCAGAACGGGGCCACGTTCCAGACGTTGGACCAATAGCCGTCATCGGGCTCCAGCTTGACCTGCAACGGAATCCCCGCCGCGTTGGCCGAGGACTGGAACAGTTGCGCCGCCTCGACCGCCCCCGGGAAGGCCCCCGGTGCGACCTGCATGATCAAGGGCGAGCCATCGTGCCCGGACTTCTTGTAGGCTTCTGCCGCCGCCGCCGGATCGAAGACGCGCTGAGGAATGCTGTCGTCAAACAGCGGATAAGCTGCGTTGATCGGAAAGTCGTTGCCGACCGACCCCATGCCACCAAGGATCTTTTCGACCATTTCCTCGCGATTGATCGCCAGTTTCAACGCCATGCGCAGGTCGTTGTTGTCATAAGGCGCCTTGTCGCAATGCATGATGAACACATACTGCCCCGGACCCGCCACGCGCTCGATCACCACATCGGTGTTGCCGGCCAGCAAGGCCACGATCTTCGGGTCGATCCGGTTCATGATGTGAATCTGACCCGACTGAATCGCCGCTGTCCGCGCGGTGTTGTCATTGATGATCAGCACTTCAGCCTGATCGACGTGACCACGGCTGCTGTCCCAGTAATTGGCGAATTTCTCGAACGCGACCCGTACGCCAGGTTGGAATTCGGTGATCTTGTAGGCTCCGGCCCCGATGCCTGACGTCGGGTTGTCCACGCCGCCGCCCTTCTGGATGATCAGGTGGTAATCCGCCAACAGGAAGGGCAAGTCGGCATTGGGCGAAGCAAGCGTCAGGGTCACCGTGTCGCCCTCGGCCTTCATGTCGGCGATGCCCTTGACGATGCCCTGCGCGCCCGACTTGGCGTTGTCATCGGTGTGGCGCATCAAGGTTGCCACCACATCCTCGGCAGTGACCGTGCCGCCATCATGGTATTCCACACCCTTGCGGATCTTGAACATCCACTGCGACGCATCGGCGTTGGAAGATACTTCCTCGGCAATCCGCATCCCCAACGTGCCGTTCTGTTCCAGATCGACCAGCTTTTCGCCCCAGGTTTCGTTGACCTGAAACGGCACTTCCGATGCGGCCAATGCGGTGTCCAGGGTGTCCGTGCTCGACCCGCCCTGCATGCCGACGCGCATCAAGCCGCCCTTGACCGGCCCTTCGGCCCGCGCCGCCGTGGTCAGCATCGTGCCCGCCACCGCCGCAGACACGCCCAGCGCCGCGGCCCGGCCGACAAATTCGCGCCGCGACATGCGGCCTTTTGCGGCTTGCGCCAGCAGGTAGTTCAGTTGGTCGTTCATCATCGTCTCCCTGATCGGCCTGATGGCCTTTTTGTTGATTACCGAATCAATAGCCCGTGAATCCGGGTTCGGGCAACGGTTTTTGCCCGACGCCCGCAACTTTGCTCAGACAAAGCGCCGGGGCACCTCGTCGTGAAACTGACGGTTGAACACCTGCACCCCGCCTTCCCACGCGGTCAGACTTGCCCGCATCACCAGATGAGTGGCCGTCGCAGTCATCTCGGCTTCTGCCACCGTGCGCACCGCCCAATCGCCACGCGACAGACGTTGCTCCCAAAACTGGGTGGCGCGCGCCTGCAACGGATCGTCGGGATGCACCTCCCAGCGTTCCTTCATCGTCTCGCCGCTGATCAGAGCGTGGTCCAGATTTTCCACATCGCCGCCGTCTTCCTCGACCACCAGCGCCGTGATCCCCGACAGCAGTTCCGTCTCGATCCGCCGGACCGAAGCCGTCTTGCGGACCACCCGATGGCTCCACCCCCTTGCGCCCTCGGCCTCGGGTGGCACCCATTCCGCCTCCGACCCCCGATGCACCGGCAGGTCCAGTGCGCCACCCGTGACCGACAGAACCCCTGCCACCGGCGAAGGCCAGACAAATGGCCAATAGCTGTTCGACAAAGCCAGCCGCACCCGATGCCCCGCCGCCACCCGGTATGCCATCTGGTCCAGATCGAACGCCACCTCGACCGCCTGCCCCGGCACCATCGGCGCAGGCTCGGCCCGGCTGTCCCGGTGGCACAGGTTCAGCATCCCGTGCGCAATCCGCACGGACCTGCCATCCGGCCCCACATCGCACAACCGCGCCACCACAAAGCCCAACGGCTGATCCGACGCCACCGTCAGACTGACCCGCGCCGCCCCCAGCAAGTCCAGCGGCTCCCCCAGCACATCCCCGTCGAAACAAGCGCTCAACCCATCGTCAGACCGCTGATCTCCCGGCATCTCGGCGTTCAGCCCCATCGGAAAGAACTCGCCCGCCAACAGACCCAGATGCTGCGGCGTCGCGACAGGAACCAAGAAACTGTCCCTTTCCTCTTGGCCCAAATATCCCGCGGGGGTGCGGGGGTGTGAAACCCCCGCCGCCGATGCAGCCGCCCTCAAACCCAATACCTCGCGCCGCACCCGCGCCGAAGGCCACGTCGCCTCTGCCACCCAATGTCCCGCCCGATACGCCGACGACGCATCCGGTGCCTCGGAATGGATCATATACGCCCGATACGCCGGATCGCCCTCCGCCCCGTTCGCCACCCCCTTCAACCAGCGATCCCACCACCGCACCGCCTCCTGCAGAAACCCGACCTGCGGGCCCGGCACCGCGGTATGGGGATACTGATGCACCCAAGGCCCGACGATCCCCTTGGCCCCCGCATTCTGCACCAGCGCCGAAACGGCATTCATATACCCATCCGCCCAGCCGCCCCAGGACAGCACCGGCACCGCCAGGCGGCTGTAATCCTCGCACACCGACCCATGCGCCCAATAGTCCCCGCGCTCCTGCAACGCAGCCCAGCGCGGAGCCAGCCAAGGCTCCGCCTCCAGCCGCGCCAGCCACACCTCGCGCCAATCGGCCCGCAGTACCGGGTCAGGCGGACGGCTGGAATAGGACAGCATCACCGCTCCCCAGCCAAAATTTTCGCCCAACAGACACCCGCCCTTGAAGTGGACGTCATCCGCAAACCGGTCCGTGGTCGCGCAGACCGAAATCACCGCCTTCAACGCGGGCGGCTGCAAAAACGCCGTCTGCAAACAGTTGAACCCGCCCCACGACTTGCCCATCATCCCCACGGCACCCGAACACCACTCTTGGGCCGCCAGCCACGCGATCACCTCGCAGGCATCAGCCAGTTCCTGAACGGTGTACTCGTCCGTCATCACCCCGTCAGAATCGCCATTCCCCCGCATGTCGACGCGGACGCAGGCATAGCCTTGCCCCGCCACATAAGGATGCATCATCTCATCGCGCGGCAGCGTCCCGTCCCGCTTGCGGTACGGGATGTATTCCAGGACGGCAGGCACCCGCCCCGCCCCCGCCGCGCGCCAGATGCGCGCCGACAACCGGCAGCCGTCCGACAGCACGATCCCCACATCGGGGTCTTCCACAACCGCAAAGGGAAACCCGGTCACAGTCTTCATGTCCTGCCCCTTTTGCCACACCCGCCCCATCAAACCGGGCGGCGATCCAGAATCCAAGCCCAGAATCGCCGCTTGCGCCCCCGATTGCGACAGCACCCCGCAACACCCCCTTGCACGCCGCCCACATTCCCCGCACCCATGGCAAAACACCGCAAGGGACCGCCATGACCGCACAGCCCAACATCCTGATCCTGATGGTGGACCAGTTGACCGGAACCCTGTTCCCCGACGGCCCCGCCGCTTTCCTGCACACCCCCAACCTGCGCCGCCTTGCAGATCATTCGGTGCGCTTCGCCAACGCCTATACCGCCTCGCCGCTCTGCGCCCCCGCTCGTGCCGCCTTCATGTCGGGCCAGTTGCCGCGTCGCACCCGCGTTTACGACAATGCCGCCGAATTCGCCTCCGACATCCCGACTTACGCCCACCACCTGCGCCGTGCCGGCTATCAGACCGTCCTTGCGGGCAAGATGCATTTCGTAGGCCCCGACCAGATGCACGGGTTCGAAGAACGCCTGACGACTGACATCTACCCCGCCGACTTCGGCTGGACCCCCGATTACCGCAAACCGGGGGAACGCATCGACTGGTGGTATCACAACCTGGGCTCGGTGACGGACGCAGGCGTGGCGGAAATCACCAACCAACTGGAATATGACGACGACGTCTGCCATCAGGCCGTGCAGAAGATCTACGACTTCTCACGCGGGACAGACCCCCGGCCGTGGTGCCTGACCGCCAGCTTCACCCACCCGCACGACCCCTTCGTCGCCCGCCGCAAATACTGGGACCTTTACGAAGGCATCCCCGAACTCGATCCGCCCACCGCCATCCCCTACAAAGACATGGACCCCCACAGCCAACGCCTGATGGACGCCTGCGACTGGCAGTCGCTGTCCATCACCCACACCGACATCCGCCGCGCGCGCCAAGGCTACTTCGCCAACATCAGCTACGTCGACGACAAGATCGGCGAACTCCTCCAAACCATCGAGGATACAAAACAAGAGGCCATCGTGATCTTCCTGTCAGACCACGGCGAAATGCTGGGCCGCCGCGGCCTGTGGTTCAAGATGACCTTCTTTGAAGGCGCCGCCCGCGTGCCCCTGATGATCGCCACCCCGGAACTGTCCCCCCGCCTCGTCACTACGCCCGTCTCGACCATCGACCTGCTGCCCACGCTGTGCGACCTGATCGGCCTCGACCTGTCCGAGATTTTGCCGTGGACCGACGGCGAAACCCTGATCCCGCTTGCCATGGGTCAGGACCGCGATACCCCCGTCGCCATGGAATATGCCGCCGAAGGCAGCATCATCCCGATGGTGGCCCTCCGTATGGGAGCCTGGAAATACGTCCACTGCCCCGCCGACCCCGACCAACTCTACGACCTCGTGAACGATCCCGAGGAGACAAACAACCTCGCCCCCGACCCCCGCGCCGCCGAAGTCCTCGCATATTTCACCAAACTCGCCGCCGACCGTTGGGACCTCGCGGCCTACGACGCCGAAGTCCGCCAATCCCAAGCCCGCCGCTGGATCGTCTACCCGGCGCTGCGCTCTGGCACCTATTACCCGTGGGACTACCAACCCCTGCGTGCTGCGTCCGAGCGCTACATGCGCAATCACATGGACCTCAACGTGCTGGAAGACAGCAAACGCTTCCCGCGCGGTGAATAACCCCTGCCGCCCGGCCGCCCCCCGGCGAAAGGCGCTCCGCGGGGGATATTTTAGCCAGTTGGAAGCCGGGACATGCTTCCAGCTGGTTCAAATATCCCCGCCGGAGGCTCTGACGGCATCACCAGACCCCACAGAACAGAACCCGCGCCAAAGCCGGGTGAGGGGCCTCGATGGACCCGAGAACGGCACCCCCGTCAAGGATCAGCGCGCGTCGGCCAGCACGATCTCCGCACCCTTCCAGCCCATCATCATGGCGGGCCCGTTTGTGTTCCCCGCCATCAGGTTCGGGAAGGCTGACGCATCAATCACCCGCAGCGCTGCCACCCCATGCACCCGCAGCCGGGCGTCAACCACCGACGTGGCGGGCGACGCGCCCATCCGGCAGGTGCAGCTTGGGTGATAGACCGTTCCCGACCGCCGCCGCAGGTCGGTGATCATCTGCTCGTCCGTCTGCACTTTCGGCCCCGGCCGTAACTCCTCGGCTACCAGCCGCGCAAAGGCGGGCTGTGCGGCAATGGTGCGCAGGAACCTGCAGGCTTCCAGCATCTCGGTCACGTCACGGTTGGTCGAATAGGCGTTCGCCGTGATCACCGGATGCACGAACGGATCGGGCGATGCGATGCGGATATGGCCCCTGCTGGTCGGGCGGCAGTTCGACAGGCCCAGCGACAACCCCGGAAACGGGTCTGGCGTCAGCAGCGGACGCTCGCCATCTTTGGGGATCAGCGTCGAAAACGCCTGCATGTACAGTTGCATGTTGGGTCGGTCCAGATCGGGCGAAGTGCGAAAGAACCCGCCGCCGTGGTTGATCGACTTGGCCAGAGGTCCGCCCCCGGTCAATACATATTGCAACCCGACCAGCAGTTTGCCCCACCACGGCCGCAGTGTGCCGTTATAGGTCGGCACCTTCATCTTCCAGGTGTAATTCAGCCCCTGATGGTCGTTCAGATGGTCGCCCACATTCGGGTTGTCCACCACCATCGGCACATTCAGGCCCGCCAGCAGCGCCCCCGGCCCCACCCCGGACAGTTGCAGCAACTGTGGCGAGTTGATCGCCCCGCCCGCCAGAATGACCTCGGCATTGCAGCGCAGCGTGACCATCCGGCCCTCGCGGCGATATTCGACCCCGACCGCGCGACCGCCCTCGATGATCACCCGCGCCACATGCGCCCCGGTGATCACCCGCAGGTTCGACCGCTTCATTGCCGGATGCAGAAACGCCCGCGCAGAGGAATTGCGCCGCGCCGACTTTACCGTCAACTGGTAGGTCCCCGCGCCCTCCTGAGTCTTTCCGTTGAAATCCGGGTTATAAGGCAGCCCCGCCTGCGCGCAGGCCGCGATGTAATCCTTGACCAGCGGATGCAGGCCCTTGCGGTTTTCCGAGATGAACAGCGGCCCGCCGACCCCGCGCCAGGCATCGCCCCCCGCTTGGGTATCCTCCATCGCCC
>JBBRVJ010000169.1:0-8387 GCA_038246975.1 Rhodobacterales bacterium
AATGATGCGGCCGCGAAAGCGGTCATAGGGCGCGCCGCCGTCATCGGGCTTGGCACACAGGCCAGCGTCGATCAGCAGGTCGGGGGCGATGCCTTTGGCGGTCAGGGCATGGAACAGAGCCTGGCGCGAATCCGGGGCATATCCGATATGCCAGCGGTCCTGCGCATCGGGTTTCAGTTTGCGTTTGGCCAGATAGTCGCGCGCGGCGCTGGCTTGGGTGGTTTTCAGTTGCAGACGGTAGAAGTTCACCGCCTCTTCCATCACGCGCGCCAGTTCGGTGCGGCGGTCGGATTTCTGCGTGGCCACCGGATCGCGGGAGGGCATCTGCAGACCTGCCTCGGTCGCCAATATCTGCACGGCCTCCATGAAGCCCACATTCTCGGTTTCCTTGACGAAGGTCACCGCGTCGCCTTTGGCGTGGCAGCCGAAGCAGTAATAATACCCCTTGCGGTCATCGACGTGGAAGCTGGCGGATTTTTCCTGATGGAACGGGCACGGTGCCCACATGTCGCCCTTGCCTAGGTTCGAGCGGCGCATGTCCCACGTCACCTTGCGCCCGACCACAGAGGCGAGCGACAGGCGGGTGCGCAATTTGTCAAGGAATCCGGGGGGCAGTGACATGGGGTCTATATTGGGCTTGAACGCCTTAGTGTCGAGTCTCTTGGCGCGGGCAGAGCGGGGGTTTCACACCCCCGCACCCCCGCGGGATATTTAGGGACAGAAAATCAGGTCAGGTCAGAAGGTCGGTCATCACACGGTGGAAGATTCAAAGCTCTGCCACGCCTGGGGCTACGCCGAAGGCGGGCCCATGAGGGTCGTGCTGTGACCATCATGCCCCCAGAGGTGGGCGCGACCGGGGATGGTTGACTGATGGGGGGGGCCGGATACCTCGTCGATCGGCAGGGCGTCGCGTTCGGAGCGGAACAGCAGCGTCGGGCTGGGGGCAGCGCTGATCCAGATCGCCGAGACACCGTGGCCGCCGAGGGTGAGTCAGTATTCCGGTCGGGTTCAGCGGGGTTAGCGCCGCCACCAAACCGGGCGGCGGTATCGCGTTCCTGACCTGACACCTTGGGATCCTGGTACAGGGTGCGGCGGAAGTCGTTCAGTTCCGCAGCATCGGCGTCGGTCAGAATTCAGACCCCCGCGCGTGCGTGCAGCGCATGCAGGGCGGTTTCCAGCTCGTGCCACGCGGTCTGCGCCATCGAGCGGAAAATCAGGATCAGGAATCCTTCCTGTTCACGCGCAACGATTATCGACAGGTGGTTCAGCGGCGCACGGGTGCAGCAGCCGACCGGAAAGGCCGCCTCGCGCAGGTCCAGCGGCGTATGGCGCATCAGGGCATCTGCCGCATGCGGGCCTGCAAGGCGCAGCGCGGCCCAACCTCCGGTCTGGTCTGTGGTCGCAGCCAGCCCCGTCAGATCGGGGGCCACCCCCCGCAACATCGCAAGGTCGCGGCCCGCCCATAACAGCGGGCCGGACATCGTGTTCGGGGCCGGGAACGGGTAGCCGAGGGCGGCACTGGTGGCGTCGATCTGCCCTGGATAGGGGGCGACCGAAGTCAGCGGGCCAACTGTCGCCTCCGTCAGGGTTGTCGTCCCGATGGTGATCGAGCGACCCCCGAAGGCCGATTTGGCGAGGAGTTCAGGCACGGAGTTTCTCTCCTGTCTTGTCGAAGAACACCGGGTCGTGGACCTCGCACAGCACGTCGATGCCGCGCAGGTGGTCGACGAGCCGAACCTGCTGGCCGATCCGGGCGCGACCATCCCGCAGGAAGGCCAGCGCCAGATAGCTGTTCAAGGTCGGCGAATGGCAGACCGAGGTGACATAGCCTTCGTCATTCTCGCGCACCGCCTTGGCTTGGGCTGCGAACAGATGCGCGCCTGCGGTGACGGCGCTGTCGGTCAACGGCTTCAACCCGATCAGTTGCTGCCGTTCGGCCCCGTGCATGCCGGGGCGGGTGGCGGCGGCCTTGCCGATACAGTCTTTCTTGGCGCTGACCATCTTTTCCATGCCGATATCGAAGGCCGTGGTGCGGCCGTGAATCTCGGCATGGGTAATGAACCCCTTCTCGATCCGCAGCACGTTCAGCGCTTCCATCCCATACGGCCCGCCGCCCAGCGTTTCGGCGCGGGCCAAGAGGTCGCGGAACAGGCTTTCGCCGTAGGCGGTCGGCACGGCGAGTTCATAGCCTTCCTCGCCCGAGAACGAGATGCGGAACAGGCGGGCCGGGGTGCCCTGCACCGTAACCGGGGCCACGCCCATGAACGCCAGGGCGGGATCAAAGTCCAGCAGCGAGGTCAGCAATTGGCGCGCTTTGGGTCCCGCAACGGCGAACTGCGCCCAGCTTTCGGTGACCGAGATGAAACGCAGATCATAAGCCGGGCAGAACGCCTGATGCACGAAATCAAGGTGCCGCATGACCAGGCCCGCCGCCGCCGTCGTGGTGGTCATCAGATAGTGGTGATCCCCCAGCCGCGCCGTTGTGCCGTCGTCCAGCACATGCCCATCTTCGCGCAGCATCAGGCCGTATCGGACTTTTCCGACAGGCAAGGTCGAAAACGTGTTGGCATAGACCAGATCCAGGAAGCGCGCCGAGTCGCGGCCCTGAATGTCGATCTTGCCCAAGGTCGACACATCCGCGACACCCACCGCAGACCGCACCATGCCCACCTCGCGCGCGCAGGCCTGTTGCCAACTGGTTTCGCCGGGTTTTGGGAAATAGCTGGGGCGATACCACAGCCCCGCTTCGATCATCGGGGCGTTGCGATCGACACTCGCCTGATGGCTGGTCAGGAACCGCTGCGGCGCAAAGCCTGCGCCACGCGCCCCTGCCCCCATCGACGCGATGGAGACGGGCGTGTAGGGCGGGCGATAGATGGTCGTCCCGGTTTCCGGGATCGCCCGCCCCGTGGCATCGGCCAGAACCGCAAGCGCGCCGACGTTGGAGTTCTTGCCCTGATCGGGGGCCATGCCTTGCGTCGTGTAGCGCTTCATGTGCTCGACCGATTTGAAGCCTTCCTGCGCCGAGAGCCGGACATCCTTGGTCGTCACGTCATTGGCAAAGTCGAGCCAGGCGCGGTCCTTGCCCTCGACCGACCACAACGGGGTCAGACGGTAAGGCGTATCGTCGGCTTGGGGCAGCGCCACGTCCGGCGCGGTCTTGCCAAACACGCTCAGTGCCTTTTGTGCTGCCGCCTGCCCCGCCACAAGGCAGGTCCAGGTCGAAAAGTCGCCATTGGCCGACCCGGCAGGTGTCAGGTTGGGAACGGCACCGGGGGTGGGCACAAAGGCGGAAAGATCATCGCGCCACGTCGGTTTGCCGTTCATGTGGCAGGTCAGGTGCAACGTGGGGTTCCACCCGCCCGACATTGCAAGGCAATCGGTGTGAATGGTCAGGGAGCCGCCTGCATGGTCCACCTCGATCGAGGTCAGGCCATGGCGGCCCTTGGTGTTGGTCACTTTCGCGCCGATGTAGACCGGGCAATCCTCCAGATGGCTGGCCTCTGGACGGCTGTCGAGAATGGCCGCGACCTTTACCCCCGCCGCCATCAACTGCCGCGCCAGGATGCGCGCATTGTCGTTGTTGGCAAAGATCGTGACCCGCTGACCCGGCACCGCGCCATAGCGGTTCAGGTAAGTCTGCAACGCCCCCGCCATCATGATGCCGGGGCGGTCGTTGTTCGGGAATGCAATGGCCCGCTCCAGCGCGCCGGTGGCAAGGATCGCCTGCGCCGCCGTGATCCGCCAGAAACACTCGCGCGGCAGATGCGGCTTGTGGGAAATGTGCGTGCCCACCCGTTCCAGCGCGCCGTAAGTGCCGTCGTCATAGGCCCCGGTAACAGTAGTGCGCGCCATGATCCGCACGTTGGGCAGCGCCCGCAACTCGGCCTCGACCCGTTCCACCCAGTCGATGCCCGGACCATTGTCGATCTGCGTGTCGTCCGACAGCAAGCGCCCGCCCAGACGACTGTCCTCGGTCGCGAGGATCACATCCGCCCCCGCGCGGGCCGCCGTCAGCGCGGCCATCAACCCGGTCGGGCCAGCACCGATCACCAGCAAATCGCAGAAGGCAAAGGCCTTTTCGTAATCCGCCTCGTCGTGGCGGCCCGACAGCGACCCCAACCCCGCCGCGCGGCGGATGATGGGCTCATACAACCGCTCCCAGAACGCGCGCGGCCACATGAAGGTCTTGTAGTAGAACCCGGCACTGAGGAAGGGGGCGACATAGTCGTTGACTGACATCACATCCCACCGAAGGCTGGGCCAGCGGTTCTGGCTTTGCGCGGTCAGCCCCTCATACAATTCCTGCATCGTCGAGCGGGTGTTCGGGGTCTGCTGGCCATCCTCCAGCACCTCGACCATCGCGTTCGGCTCTTCTGACCCTGCCGTCAGGATGCCGCGCGGGCGGTGATACTTGAAGCTGCGCCCCACCACCTTGACGTCATTCGCCATCAGCGCCGAGGCGAGCGTGTCACCCGCACAGCCCATGTAGCTGCGCCCGTCAAAGCGGAATGTGATCGGTTTGCTGCGGTCGACCAGACCCTTGCCGTCGATCCTCATGCCTTGGCCTCCCGGCTGGCGACCAGTTCGACGCCGGAAATCTCGTGCGTCACGGTGTTGCGGGTCACGACCAGCCACGAGGTGCAGCCCATGTCGTGATACCAAATATCGCGGATCACCCCCGCCAAGTTGTCGCGGTTATGCAGATAATCGTCCCACGCCTGCGGGGCAGCATCAGGGGCGGGGCGGTTCAGATAATCCTCGGACCCGGCATAGTAAAACTCACGACGGTCGCGGGGGCCACAGAGGGGGCAGGTTATGCGCATAATGTAGCCTTAATGCAGGTTATGCTGCGACCCGGAGCCTTCTTCGTCCAGAAGATGGCCGGTCGCGAAACGGTTCAGCTTGAATTTGGCAGCAACCGCATGGCTTTGTCCGGTGGCCATCAGATGCGCCATGCACCAGCCTGACGCAGGGACCGCCTTGAACCCGCCGTAGTTCCAGCCGCAGTCGATGAACAGACCCTCTAAATGGGTCTTGTCGATGATAGGACTGCCGTCGGGGGTCATGTCCATGATGCCGCCCCACGACCGCAGGACTTTGGCGCGGCCGATCATCGGCATCAGGGTCATGCCCGCCTCCATCACATGTTCGACCATCGGCAGGTTGCCGCGCGAGGCGTAGCTTGCGTAGAAATCCAGATCGCCGCCGAACACCAGACCGCCTTTGTCGGACTGGCTCATGTAGAAGTGACCCATGCCGAAACTGACGACGTGGTTGATCACCGGCTTCAATCCTTCGGTGACGAAGGCTTGCAGGATGTGTGATTCGATCGGCAGGCGCATTCCGGCCATGGCCGCGACCTGAGATGACCGCCCCGCCACGATGATCGCCACCTTTTTGGCGCGGATCGCGCCCTGCGTGGTCTGCACGCCGCGCACCACCCCGTTTTCGATGTCGATACCGGTCACTTCGCAGTTCTGGATCAGATCGACACCCCGGCTGTCGGCCCCGCGCGCATAGCCCCAGGCCACCGCATCATGCCGCGCCGTCCCGCCGCGCGGGTGATAGAGGCCACCGTAGATCGGAAAGCGGGTTTGTTCGTAATCCAGATAAGGCAGATGTTCGCGCACCCCTTCGCGATCCAGCAGGATCGCGTCGTCGCCCTGATTGATCATCGAATTGCCGCGCCGCACAAAGGCGTCGCGCTGACCGTCGGAATGGAACAGGTTGATCAGCCCGCGCTGCGAATGCATTACGTTGTAGTTCAGTTCCGACTCCATCTGCTCCCACAGCTTCAACGAATGGCTGTAGAATTCGGAGTTGCCGGGCAGCACATAATTGGCGCGCACGATGGTGGTGTTGCGCCCGATGTTGCCCGACCCGATATGCGACTTTTCCAGCACCGCGATGTTGGTCATGCCGTGGTTCTTGGCCAGATAGAACGCGGTGGACAGGCCGTGCCCACCACCGCCGATGATGATCGCATCGTATTCGGCCTTGGGGGCCGGGTCGCGCCACGCGGGCGTCCAGCCCTTGTTGCCGAACAGCCCTTGGGTGATGACCTTCAGCCCCGAATACCGCATACGTCCGTTCCTTTGCCCGATGCCCCATAGTGGCGCGGCAGGCAGACCGGGCCAAGGGGGACTGTTGAACCTCGGCCAAGAAAAACCTTGCCCGAGGCCGACAGATCATGTCGCAATTGGCGGACAGGCGTGCGGCATTGTGACGACGCAGCGGAAATCGGCGGTGCACGGGCGAGGTCGGCAAACGGTGGAAATTCGTTCCAAAGTCGCGACAAGATTATGTCGAAGGTGATTCGAATCTGGCTCAAAACCCGCCCGCTTTCTGGCCGGATTGCGGCCACCTTGTCGCCAGTTCCCGCACAATCCCTGCGCCCCGACAGCATCGTTTCCGACTGAATGCGGTGCACACCCGGTCTGCCGCCTTTGCCACAATTTTGCCTTAACTTGAGGGCAGCGCGGTGGCGTTGGGGTGACTTTTTGCAGACCGGATCAAGCCGTTCTGCCTGTGCCGGGGACCGCTGCCATGTTGGAATTTTCGATGCTTTCTGCCCTTCGCCACCAGACGCGCCGGTTCCGGCGCGACGAGGACGGCGCTCTGGTCATCTTTGCGCTGATGCTGTTTGTGCTGATGGCGATGATGGGCGGGTTTGCGATTGACCTGATGCGCCATGAAGAACGCCGCACCCAGTTGCAGAACAGTCTGGACCGCTGCACCCTGATGGCCGCCAGCCTGACGCAGTCGCTGGACGCCGAGGGCGTGGTCGTCGACTGCATGGCGAAATCCGGTCTGGCGGACGAATTGGAGGATGTGCAGGTTACCCAAGGCCTGAACTTCCGCAACGTGCAGTCGCGGGGCCGGGTCGATACCAACCCGATCTTCCTGCACATGATGGGGATTGACGAATTCGACGCCCTGGGCGCAGCCGGGGCGGAACAGCGGATCACCAATGTGGAAATCGTGCTGGTGCTGGATGTGTCCGGCTCGATGGAAGGAGCCAAGATCGCGAACCTGCGCGCGGCGGCGTCCGAGTTTGTCCAGACCCTGCTGGCAAACGATACCGACGACCGGTTCAGCGTCACCATCGTGCCCTATAATGCGCAGGTGAACGTCGGCCCGACGTTGCGCGCCAAATACAACGCCACCCATCTGCACGGTGTGCAGGACGTGAACTGTCTCGAAATTCCCACTTCGGCCTATACCAGTTTGAACCTGTCGCGGACCCTGCCCTTGCCGATGGCCGCCTTTGCCGATGTGACCTCAAACACCAGCGGGACGAACAGCTATGTGGACCACAACAGCTCCGCCTCGGCGACGATGAACCCGGCCCGCCCGTTTTGCCGCAACACGGCGGCCAATGTCGTGCGGCTGCCCTCCAACAACGTCGCGCAGCTTCAGTCACAGATCAACGCGCTGCAGGCGGGGGGCAACACCTCGATCACCCTGGGGATGAAATGGGGCGTCGCGCTGATCGAACCCGGCGCGCGGGGCATGTTTTCGGAATTGATCAATGAAGGTGCGATCCCGGCCCACTTCGCCGGACGCCCGTTTGACTGGACCGATGACGACGCAATGAAGGTCATCGTCCTGATGACCGACGGCGAGCATGTCTCGCACAACAAGACCGCCGACGCCTACAAGACAGGTCCGTCACCGATCTGGCTGTCGTCCGGCGATGGGACCTATTCGATCTTTCATGCCAGCCGCCCCGGTCCCAACCAATTCTGGGTGCCCCACCGCAACGAATGGCGCGCCGGTGCTTGGAACTCTGGCGGCGGTGTCATTGCGCAGACCTGGCAGGATATCTGGGCACGGCAACGGCAAACCTGGGTCGCTTGGCAGTTGTATGCCCGCGCCTTGGGCACCAACGACAGCACCCGCAACTCTGCGTATAACGCCACGATGTCGACATTCCAGCAGCAATACGCCTCGTTCGGCACGATGAACGCCCAGCTGCAACAGTCCTGTGCGCTGGCCAAAAATCAGGATGTCATCGTCTATGGCATCGCCTTCGAGGCCCCGGCCAACGGTCAGACGCAGATCGCCGCCTGTTCAAGTTCGCCTGCCCATTACTTCAACGCCACCGGGCTGGAAATTCAGACCGCTTTCCGCACCATTGCCAGCAACATCACACAGCTGAAACTGACTCAGTGACGCAATCGAGGCGGGAATGTGGACATGATTCGGCGATTCTTGTCAAAACAGCGCGGCGCTCATCGGTTCTGGGGACCGCCCTACCGCCTTGGAAACAATCGATCCCGGTCGGCCGGACTGTTTCCTCGACCCTCTGATTTTCCAAAACCTGGTCTCCTCCAGACCCGTCCGCGCCACATTTTTGCCCAAGCGGCAGGCCTTAGTGGCCC
>JBBRVJ010000170.1:0-8268 GCA_038246975.1 Rhodobacterales bacterium
ATGACCAAGGACGGCATCCGTCTGCCCCAGATCAGCCGCCGCATGACGCGGGACGAGGTTTTGCTGGCGCGCGGCACGGCGGATGCCTTCGCGCTGCGCCGCAAGTTCCATGACGAGGCTGTGTCGGCCCGCTATGCTCCGACCGGCCCTTTGGCGCGCGAAATATACGACGCGATGGAAACTGCGCGCTGCGAGGCAGTGGGCGCGCGGGCCATGCCGGGAACCGCGGGAAACATCGACGCCAAGATCGGCCATGAGGCGGACCGCAAGGGTTACAGCCAGATCACCCAATCGGCGGACGCGCCGCTGTCGGTCGCGGCGGGTTATCTGGTGCGTCATCTGGCGACGGGTCGCGACATGCCGCGCGGGGCGGGCAATGTCATGGAGTTGTGGCGCGGCTTCATCGAGGAACAAGCGGGCGGTTCTCTGGAAGGCGTGGGTCATGCGCTGGCCGATCAGGCGGCCTTTGCGCGGCTGACGCGGAAGGTGATTTCCGACCTCGGCTATGGCGACCAGTTGGGCGACGACCCCGACGACAGTGACGCCGACGATGCCGAGGGCGAGGCGCAGGACGATCAGGATCAGCCGGATTCGGCGGGGGATGACGAGCAGGAGTCCGACGACTCCGAATCTTCGCCCGAACAGTCACAGGAGGATCAGCAGGATCAGTCGCAGGCTCAGGTCAGCATGGAAGACAGCGCCGATATGGAGCAGGGCGAAGAAGCCGAACTGCCCGAAGGCGAGGCCCCGCTGGAGCCACCGCCGCCTGCGCCCTATTCGGATGCCGACCCGAACTACACCGTTTATACCACGGATTTCGATGAGGAAATCCGCGCCGAGGATCTGGCGGAACCCGCCGAACTGGAACGGTTGCGCGCCTACCTGGATCAGCAGTTGGAACCGTTGAAGGGGGCCGTGTCGCGGCTGGCCAACAAGCTGCAGCGAAGGTTGCAGGCGCAGCAGAACCGCAGTTGGGAGTTCGATCTGGAAGAAGGCACGCTGGACGCGGGCCGTCTGGCGCGGGTGGTGGCGAACCCGACCACGCCGCTGTCGTTCAAGCGGGAAAAGGACACCGAGTTTCGCGATACCTGCGTGACGCTGCTGTTGGATAACTCCGGCTCGATGCGGGGGCGTCCGATCTCGATTGCGGCGATTTGCGCCGATGTTCTGGCCCGCACGCTGGAGCGGTGTTCGGTGAAGGTCGAGATTCTGGGCTTTACCACCCGCGCGTGGAAGGGCGGTCAGTCGCGCGAACGCTGGCTGGCGGCCGGTCGGGCTCAGCAGCCGGGGCGGCTGAACGATTTGCGCCACATCATCTATAAAGGGGCCGATGCGCCGTGGCGGCGGGCGCGGCCCAACCTGGGGTTGATGATGAAGGAAGGGTTGCTCAAGGAAAACATCGACGGCGAGGCGCTGGAATGGGCGCACCGGCGGATGATGGCGCGACCCGAGGCGCGGCGGATTTTGATGGTGATATCGGATGGCGCGCCGGTGGACGACTCAACTTTGTCGGTCAACCCCGCGAATTTCCTGGAGAAACATCTGCGCGACGTGATTGCCATGGTCGAGCGGCGCCGCGCGGTGGAACTGATCGCGATCGGCATCGGGCATGACGTGACGCGCTATTACCCGCGTGCGGTGACGATCACGGATGTCGAGCAGTTGGCCGGGGCGATGACCGAACAACTGGCCGGATTGTTCGAGGTGGACCCGAAAAAACGGGCCAAGGCGCGCGGGCGGCGGACCGGGTAAAGGGGGGCGTCGAGCCCTCGGCTTTGGCCTCACACCCCGAGGATATTTGAGGACAGAAAATGTTTCAGACCTTCGACAGCGCTGCGTCCCCGATCCAAGGCCCGCCTCGGCTTGCCGCTTTGCGCGCAATTCTTGCGGGGGAAGGGTTGGCGGGGTTCATGGTGCCCCGCGCCGATGCGCATCAGGGCGAATATGTCGCGGCGCGGGACGAGCGGTTGCAGTGGCTGACCGGGTTTACCGGGTCGGCAGGGTTCTGCATCGTGCTGCCGGATGTGGCGGGGGTGTTCATCGACGGGCGCTACCGTGTGCAGGTCAAGCATCAGGTCGACCTTGGCGCCTTTACCCCTGTGTCGTGGCCCGAGGTGAAGCCTGCCGACTGGATCAGGGCCCATTTGCCCCAAGGGGCGATCGGGTTCGATCCTTGGCTGCACCCGGTGGAGGAGATCGACAATCTTCGTGTGTCACTTGAGGATTGCGGTGTAACGCTATGCCCTGTCGTGAATTTCATCGACGGCATCTGGATGGATCAACCCTTTGCCCCGCTTGGGTCGGCCTTTCAGCATCCGGATGTGCTGGCCGGGGAGACCTCGGCGCAGAAGCGGGGTCGGCTGGCGGAAGGATTGCGGCAGGCGGGGCAGACTTCGGCCGTGATCACGCTGCCCGACAGTCTGTGCTGGTTGTTGAACATTCGCGGCGCGGATGTCCCGCGCAATCCGATCGTGCATGGCTTTGCCATTCTGCATGACGATGGGCGGGTGGCCCTGTTCAGCGACCCGGCGAAGTTCGATGCAGGCGTGCTGGCGCATCTGGGGCCGGATGTGTCGGTGCAGCCTCCACTTGGGTTCACGGCGGGATTGACCGGGTTGTCGGGGCCGGTGCGGGTTGACCGGACCTCGGCTCCGGTGGCGGTGGCGCAGGTTTTGGCGGATGCCGGCGTGGCGGTGGTGTGGGGCGATGACCCGTGTCGGCTGCCCAAGGCGCGCAAGACGCCTGCCGAGGTGGAGGGGATGCGCGAGGCGCATCTGCGCGACGGGGCGGCGGTGGTCGAATTCCTGTGCTGGCTCGACAGCCAGGCGCCCAAGGGCACGCTGACCGAGATTGACGTGGTGCGCAGTCTGGAAGGCTATCGCCGGGCCACCAACGCCCTGCATGATATCAGTTTCGATACCATTTGTGGGGCCGGGTCGAACGGCGCGATCATGCATTACCGGGTCACGGAGGCGTCAAACCGGGTGCTGGGTCTGGACACGCTGCTGCTGGTGGACAGCGGGGCGCAGTATCTGGACGGCACGACCGACATCACCCGGACTGTGGCGGTAGGCGATCCGGGAGACGAGCCGCGGGACTGTTACACCCGCGTCTTGCAGGGGATGGTAGCGATTTCGCGCGCCCGCTGGCCCAAGGGTCTGGCGGGGCGCGATCTGGACCCGCTGGCGCGGGCGGCGCTGTGGATGGCGGGGCAGGATTTCGACCATGGCACGGGCCACGGCGTGGGTGCGTTCCTGTCTGTGCACGAGGGGCCACAGCGGTTGTCGCGGCTGTCCGAGGTGCCGCTGGAGGTGGGCATGATCCTGTCCAACGAGCCCGGCTATTACCGCGAGGGGGCGTTTGGCATTAGATTGGAAAACCTGATCGTGGTCATTCCGGCCCCTGCCCTGCCCGGAGCGAACGACCGGGTGCAACTGGCGTTCGAGACGCTGACCTTTGTGCCGCTGGACCGTCGCCTGATCGTGGCCGGGATGCTGTCGCCGGGGGAAAGGACCTGGCTGAACGCCTATCACGCCGAGGTCTTGGCGAAATTGGCGCCTCGCCTGTCGCATCCGGCGCTGGAGTGGTGTCAGGCGGCCTGTGCGCCGCTCTGAAGGACGCGCGAGGGCGCAACGGCCTGTTTGACAGAACCCGCCGCCGTGCCATGTCTATCTTATCAAGGAGTAATGAAATGGCTGACCACATCAAACTGACCCCTGCCCCCGTATCCCATACAGTTCGCGCCGGGGATTGCGTGATCGGCAAGACCGATCATGCGATCCACTTGACCGAAGGCAGTTCTGGCCCGGTGATTTATGTACCGCGCGCCGATATCGACATGACGCTGCTGGAAAAGACCGACCGCCAGTCGACCTGCCCTTGGAAGGGTCAGGCGAGCTATTACAGCGTGAAAACTCCGGCGGGCACCTTGAACAATGCGGTGTGGAGTTACGAGACACCGATTGCCGGAATCGAGGGAATCGCGGGTCACCTTGCGTTCTATCCGTCGGTCACGGTCACTCCGGCCTGACGACCGTTCTGATCCGGGTGACCATCGCGCGCACCCCGTTCGATCGTTGCGCCGACAGGTGTTGATCCAGCCCCAGCCGCGCCAGTTCGGCGGGGGCGTCTACCGCCAGAACCTGCTCTGGGGTCAACCCGGAATAAAGCGCATGCAGCACCGCAATCAGGCCGCGAACGATCATCGCATCGGACTCGCCCTGAAAATCGAATTGCGCACCCAACAGGGGCCGCAGCCAGACCTGGCTGGCACAGCCGTCGACTTTCAGCGCCGCCACCTTGAAGCTGTCCTCAAGCGACGGCATCGCGCGGCCCAACTCGATCACATGGCGATAGCGGTCCTCCCAATCGTCCAGAAGGGCGAAGGTTTCGACAAGATCCTCGAAGGCGGCGGTGGCCATGACATTCTCCTGCATTGCTTCCACAGGTAGGGTGCGCAGGCAGATTGGTCCAGCCCGCAGCCCCCGGCAAATCGAAGCATCCGGTAGCGTGACCCGACCCACGGCAAGCCTTTTCAAACGCCGCGCCGTAGGCTACCCAAAGGAACCAACCGGGGATGCGCTGATGAGACTGCCACTGATTGCCGCCTTGACCGCCGTGACGCTGCTGCAAGCCTGTGGGGGTTTGCGCGACTCGCGGATCAACCCGTTCAACTGGTTCGGACGCTCGGCCCCGGTGGCCGTGATTGCGGCGACCGACGCCCCGGCCGATGCCCGGTCACAGGTGCAAGAGGTGCTGAGCATGGCGGTCGACCCCTATCCCGGCGGGGCCATCGTGCGCGCCACCGGGTTGCCGCCGACCCAAGGCTACTGGGAGGCCGAACTGGTGGCGCGCCCGGTCGATGAAAACGGTGTGCTGGTCTATGATTTCCTGGTGTTCCCGCCAGAGACAACCAAGGACGCCGGCCCGCAGCAATCGCGCGAAATCGCGGTGGGGGCCAATCTGACGAACCGCGAACTGGAGGCGATCACGCAGATCGTGGTGCAGGGCCTGACCAACGCCCGCGCCTCACGCCGCTAGACCCGGATCACCCGCACGTCGTTGCCCTTGGCGGTCAGGGCAATCTCGCCCCGGCACAGGCGCATGGCATCCTCGCCAAAGGCCTCGGCCCGCCAGCCGCGCAGGGTGTCCAGATCGCGCTCGCCTGCGGCGATGGCATCCAGATCGGCGGCGCTGGCGATCAGCTTGGGCGCCACGCCCAACTCTTCGGATTTCGCCTTGAGCAGGACGCGCAGCAGATCGGCCAAGGCCGGGTTGACCTGCATCTGTTCGCGCGAAAGATCGGGTTTCGGCATATCTTCGGGGCGCATGTCGATGCCCGCCTTGACCGCTGCCAGAATCCCGTCGGCAATGTCGGATTTGCGCCCTTCGCGCTGCAACAGGCGGGACCTGCCGAGGTCTTCGTAGGTCGTGGGCCGGGTCGAGGCGAGTTCCAGCAACGCGTCATCCTTCATCACCCGGCTGCGCGGCACGTTCTGTTTCTGGCTGTATTCCTCGCGGAAACGGGCCAACTCCTTGACCAGCGCCAAAAACCGCCCCGAGGTGGTGCGCGTCTTGATCCGCAGCCAGGCCTCGTCGGGGTGGATGGTATAGGTCGCGGGGTTGGTCAGAACTTCCAACTCCTCTTCAACCCACATCTGCCGCCCGTTCCTGGTCAGCGCTGCCGCCAGAAACTCATAGATCACCCGCAGATGCGTCACATCGCACAGCGCATAATCCATCTGCGCCTGCGACAGCGGCCTGCGCGACCAGTCGGTAAAGCGCGAGGTCTTGTCGAGGTTCTCCTTGGCGATCTTCTTGACCAGGGTTTCATACCCTACCTGCTCGCCAAAGCCGCAGACCATCGCAGCCACTTGCGTGTCAAACAGCGGGTCGGGAAACACATTGCCCTCGACGAAAAAGATCTCCAGATCCTGCCGCGCGGCGTGAAACACCTTTACCGTGTGCCTGTGGCGGAACAGATCGTACAGCGGCTCCATCGACATCGCCTCGCCGACGATCGGGTCGATCAGCACCGCGTCGCCATCCTTGCCGGGCAACGCCATCTGGATCAGACAGAGCTTGGACCAATAGGTTCGCTCGCGCAGAAATTCGGTGTCGATGGTGACATAAGGTTCCGACTTCGCAGCGGTACAAAAGGCGGCAAGGTCTTCGGTCGTGGCAATCGTGCGCATTGGCGTCTTTCGGTCAAAAACACGGGGTCATCCCGTCCAACCGCTATAGGGGCGATGCCGCGCAATGGAAACCCCAAGGGTTCCAACTGGTCTCAAATATCCCCGCCGGAGGCCCCGCCCCTCCGCCATCCCGACCTTGGGAACAGGGCGGTCAGCCACCCCCAAAGGGTGGATGACGCCGCCCGGCGGGCCTCGATGGCCCGCCGGGCGGCGCCCCGCTCAGAGGAGGACCGGCGTCCGGTTCCCCGTCACGAACCGCCGCAGCACGGCCGGATAGAGCCGGTGTTCCGCCCCCAGCACCCGGGCCGCCAGCGTGCCGGGCGTGTCGCCCGAGACGACCGGCACCCGCGCCTGACCCAGGATCGGCCCGGAATCCAGCTCCGCCGTCACCTCGTGCACCGTGCAGCCTGCCTGCCCGTCGCCCGCCGCCAGCGCGCGGGCGTGGGTGTGCAGGCCCGGATACTTCGGCAACAGCGACGGGTGGATGTTGATGATCCGCCCCGCGAACCGCGCGACAAAGCCCGGCGTCAGCACCCGCATGAACCCCGCAAGGCAGACCACATCGGGTGCCGCCGCCAGCAACGGCACCAGCAGCGCCGCCTCGAACGCCTCGCGGCTGGCAAAGTCCCGGTGATCGACCGCCGCCACCGCGACCCCCGTCTCGCTTGCCCGCGCCAACCCCGCTGCACCCGGCACATTGGACACGACCTGCACCACCCGCGCCGGATGATCGCCCGTCATGTCGCGCAGCAGCGCCTGCATGTTGGAACCGCCCCCCGAGATCAGGATGGCGACCCTGCTCACAACAGATGACCGCGATAGATCACGCCCTGCCCCGGTACCACGCGGCCCATCTGCACCACCGTCTCGCCCTGATCCGCAAGCAGCGCAGTCAAAGCCTCGGCCCGCTCCGCCGCCACCACGACGATCATCCCGATCCCGCAGTTGAAGGTCTTCAGCAACTCAGCCTCCGACAGGTTCGACACCCCCGCCAGCCAGCGAAACACCCCCGGCAAGGCCCAGGCCCCCAGGTCGATCTCGCACGCCAATCCGTCAGGTATGACCCGCGGCGGGTTCTCGGTCAGCCCGCCCCCGGTGATATGGGCCAGCGCATGCACCCCGCCCGCCCGCACCGCCGCCAGCGCCTGTTTCACATAAAGCCGCGTCGGGGTCAGCAGCGCCTCGCCCAGCGACGCTTCGGCAAACGGCGCGGGCGAGGCCCAGCCAAGGCCCGACATCCCGACCACCTTGCGCACAAGGGAATAGCCGTTGGAATGTACGCCACTGGACGCCAACCCCAGCAGAACATCGCCTTCCTTGACGCCGGAGGGCAGGTCAGCCCCCCGCTCCATCGCCCCAACCGCAAACCCGGCCAGGTCGAAATCACCGCCGTGATACATGCCAGGCATCTCGGCCGTCTCGCCACCGATCAGCGCGCATCCGCTGTCGGCACAGCCTGCAGCGATCCCTTCGATGATCCGCGCCGCCTGATCGACCTCCAGCTTGCCTGTGGCGAAATAGTCAAGAAAGAACAACGGCTCGGCCCCCTGACAGACCAGATCGTTGACACACATCGCGACCAGATCGACGCCGATGGTGTCGACAAGCCCCGTGTCAATCGCAATCCGCAGCTTGGTGCCAACGCCATCGGTCGCGGCCACCAGAATAGGATCGACGAACCCGGCAGCCTTGAGGTCGAACAACGCCCCGAACCCGCCCAACCCGGCCAAAGTGCCCGACCGCCTTGTGCGCGCGGCGGCAGGCTTGATCCGCTCGACCAGTGCGTTGCCTGCATCGATGTCCACCCCCGCCTCGGCATAGGTAAGCCCGTTATGTCCCTGAGGTTTGCCCGTGCTCATGCGCCATCTCCGTTGGAGGTTCTTACCGCCGCCCCCTTAGACGATCCGCCCGCCCTTCGCAACGTAAGCCCCCGACAGGCGCGCATTTCCTCCCACCCCCGCTTGACCCGCGTCGCCCATCTGCTACGCAAGACCCGTGGGCCTGTAGCTCAACGGTTAGAGCAGGGCGCTCATAACGCCTTGGTTGGGGGTTCGAGTCCCTCCGGGCCTACCAA
>JBBRVJ010000171.1:0-8220 GCA_038246975.1 Rhodobacterales bacterium
ATCATAGGCGTTGCGGCCGGGCCGTCTGCATGGCGGCTTGATCTTTTGCGGATTGCCCATGGCACGAGGTCAGCGATCTGTGCCTCGGGATGGCCGTCGGTGATGGCGCCGATCCCAGCTAACCGCGCGCGTCCCGCCGCGCCACCTGCGCAACGAAAAATACCCGAGCAGTCGTCTGAAGACAGACCGACAGCGCCTCCTCAGCCGTCCAAAGCCCTTCGTGTGCCGAACCATCCAATGGCGGCCCGGCGCGCGAGGCCGAGGAGCAACTGCCGGGTCCGTGACGACCGGATTGTCGTGCCGCGCTCGTCCTTTCGGCTCTCGCGGTCATGGCCTCGGCGATGAAGCCCCCTGTGCAGCCCAGATCCGGAACCTGATTGTTCTGCCAGTCGATATGCCGGTCGAACCACCGCAGGCGGCCCGGCACGCGGTTTTTCAGCGTCCGCACCCAGCGCACATCGTCCGATCACCAATGTTCGGCGTCCTTGCCACAGATCGTCAAGTCATTGCGCATCGTGGTCTTTTGCAGGGGCGAGACGTGGCAGAACATAAGGAACCGCCGCACGGTAGCGACTGAACCTGTCGCCATAGCGGGCGGTGAAACGGCGCTCCTTCAGGCGGGGGGCCAGCAGGCAATAGGTAGTAAGGCTCAGCGCCAGGGCCAACTGATCCGGCGTCCAGACCGGCACGGTCCAAAGCGTCAGCGCGAAGGCCACATAGATCGGCTGGCGGATCAGGCGGAACAGGCCTTGGGTCGGCATGTCGGGAAATACCGGGCGGATGCGTGCCATCAGCGACATCCAGCCCAGTGCGCCCACCTGAACCTCGGCACCGGCGTCGAAAATGGCTTTCATCAGCAGCAGCCAGCTTGCGGCATAAGCTGCAGTGACCGCCCAGAACGCCGCCCCATCCGCCCGCCACCAGACGATGCCCGATGGCGTCCACAACGTGAACAGCACAAGCAACTGAACCGATGCGATGATGGCATAAGTCGTCGTGCCCAGCGTTGCACCGTGCGGGCCGGGGATCAGTCGGGCAAGCAACCGCCCGCCGGGGCCGGTGAGGAAAAGCGAATGCGCCAGTGGAAATTGCGCAATCAGGGCTGCATTCGCAAGGGCGGCCCATGGCCATGGAACGGTGCCGAAACTTTCGCTCAGGCCAAAGAACATCGCCGCGATCATCGCCGACACACCAGCGGCAAAGACCGTGTGGCAGATCAGTCCAAAGGACAGTGCCAGCGCAATCCGCGCCGCGCCCTGCGGTGGATGAAGCGTTGCGCGCATCAATGTGACAAGCCGCCCAATCCGGGGATCTGCGGGAGTCATGTCGGCATCATCTGAACATGGGTGGGCGGGATCCGCCGCAGGTTCGGCAGCAATGGCCCTACCAGCCGCAACGGTGATAAAATGCGCCCCGCTTGGAGGGCGAGCATAGTATAAAAAGTCAAGACATGACACGCCGCTTTCGTGCTTCGTTGCGGGGATAGCCAGTAATCGCTGACGGCTCGGTTTGGCTGTCGATACAGGCCACGCCCGCTTGGCGGATCCTCCTGCGATCCAGGTCGCGGACACCGGTCAAGGTCGATAGCAGCTTGACCGACTTTGATTTCTAATTCTTGCACAGCTTTCCGCCTTTTCCGGCTCAGGTGCGGCAAGCAATGCCACAATCTACAGGCTAGCACGATTGGCCATCAAACACAGGGCGACGACTTCGAAACCATCGGCACACTGAAAGTGGATGCGGTTGTGACCATGGCACAGCGCTTTCAATCCAGATCGCACTCGGAGCATTCAGGCCGGCACGCGGAACCAAAGAATGGTGAAACCGTTGTAATACGGTTGATTTTACTTCCAGGCGTGGCGCACCGTGATGCAAGCGGCGGGGTTCTCAACCGGCAGACGCAAGCACTTCCAACGCCTATGACCCCCAGAGCGCGTACCGGCTCGAATTGCGCGCGGAGCATCCAATGAAACACTTCCCCAAGCTGATGTCGATTGCAACCGCAGTGCCGTCGCACGTCCTGTTGCAACAGGATGCGGCCACCGCGGTTGAGCAATCTTTTTCGGCACGCCTTGATGATTTTCCCCGGCTGTCGCGGGTGTTTCGTTCGGCAGGGATCGCCAAGCGCCATCTGGCCCGTCCGCTCGATTGGTATCTGGAGCCGCGCGGGTGGATGGAGGCGACGGCGGTCTATCTGGAAGCCGCCACGGGACTGTTTATTGACGCCGCCAATGCCGCACTCGCCTCGGCCGGTCTGACGGCACAAGACGTCGATACGGTCGTGACCGTCTCATCTACCGGTATTGCCACCCCGAGCATCGAGGCGCGCGCCGCCGCTGCCATCGGCTTTCGCAAAGACGTGCAGCGCGTGCCGGTGTTCGGCCTTGGCTGTGCCGGTGGCGTGACGGGTCTTGCCATCGCCTCAAGGTTGGCCAAGGCCGAGCCGGGGTCCAACGTGCTGCTGGTGACGGTGGAGTTGTGCAGCCTCGCCTTCCGGTTGGACGATGCGAGCAAGGCCAACATCGTGGCGACTGCCCTGTTTGGCGATGGAGCGGCCGCATGCATCTTGCGCTGTGACGCGGGAGGCCTGGCAGAGGTGGAAATGGCCGGTGAACACCAGTGGCCGGAGACTTTGGATATCATGGGCTGGGACGTCGGCCCTGATGGCTTGGGCGTGATCTTTGCACAGGAGATTCCGCCCTTCGCCGAGCGCAACATGGGGCCTGCGGTGGCGGGCATTCTGGAACGGGGCGGCCTTCAGATCAGCGATATCGACCGGTTCATCTGCCATCCGGGTGGGGCAAAGGTTGTCACCGCACTGGAACGATCCTTGGGGCTTGACCAAGGCGCGCTGGACCATGAACGCGCCGTGCTGTCGGACTACGGCAACATGTCGGCGCCGACAGTGCTGTTCGTGTTGGACCGTGCTTTGAAGGCGGGGCTGCCGAAACGCGCGGCCCTGATCGCGATGGGGCCGGGGTTCACCGCAAGTTGCGCGGTGCTGAAGCGGGTTGCAGCATGACCTGGGCCATAGTCATCCTTGCCGCGGTCACGCTGGAACGTCTGGGAGAACTGGCCTTGGCGCGGCGCAATACCGCAGCACTGATGGCGCAGGGGGCAACCGAACACGCGCCGGGGCATTACCCGGCGATTGTGTTGCTGCACGCGGCATGGCTGGCGGGACTGTGGTATCTGGCTTGGGATGCCGCCGTCAGCTTGCCGTGGCTCGCGTTCTTTCTGGTGTTGCAGGGGCTGCGCCTCTGGGTGCTTGCGACGCTGGGGCCACGTTGGACCACACGCATCATCGTGATGAATGATGCGCCGCTGGTGCGCCGGGGGCCTTACCGGTTCGTTTCGCACCCGAATTATCTGGTCGTGATCGCAGAGATTGCGGTGCTGCCGCTCGTCTTTGGGCAACCGGTTTATGCATTGGTGTTTTCAGCCCTGAATGCCGCAATTCTGACGATCCGCATCCGGGCAGAGAATACAGCTTTGGCCCGCAATGGCATCTGACGCGACCACCGGCGCAGCCCCCGCAGCATCGGCTGCTGTCTGGGCCGGATTCGCCGCACTGTGTCTTGGCATGTTCATGGCCATTCTCGATGTGCAGATCGTTGCCACCTCGATCCCGACGATTCAGGCAGCACTTGGCGTCGCTCCAGACCAGATGAGCTGGGTCCAGACCGCCTATCTGATCGCCGAGGTCATCGCGATCCCGCTGACCGGGTTTCTAAGCCGGGCGCTGAGCATACGCTTGCTGTTCGTCGGTGCGGTGACGCTGTTCACAATAGCGTCGGTAGGGTGCGCCGTCAGCACCAGCTTTCCGGAACTGATTGCCTGGCGCGTGGTGCAGGGGTTTTCCGGCGGCACCCTGATACCGGCGGTGTTTTCGGCGGTGTTTCTGCTGTTCCCCCAACGCCAGCAGGGTCTGGCCACGACCATCGCCGGTGTGCTTGCAGTTCTGGCCCCCACAGTCGGGCCCATCGTCGGTGGCTGGATCACCGAAACCTATTCCTGGCACTGGCTGTTCCTGATCAACATAGTGCCGGGGATCGTCGCCGCCCTGATTGCAATCCGGTATCTGCCAAAAGTGGTTCCGCAGTGGCGCACGGTGCGCCAGCTTGATCTTTTTTCGTTGTGTCTGATGGCAATCGCGCTCGCGACCCTCGTTCTGGCGTTGAAGGAAGCGCCCCAACGCGGCTGGGTTTCGGGCGTCGTTCTGGGTTTTTTGATTGCCTCGGTGATCTGTGGTGCAGCCTTCGCTCGCCGAACGTTAAGGGCCGATCATCCGGTGGTGGAACTGCGCACGCTACGCAACAATCGTTTTGCGACCGGCTGCTTCCTGAGCTTCGTGCTGGGTATCGGGCTGTTCGGATCGGTTTACATGATGCCGGTGTTTCTGGCGGGCGTGCATGGCTACGGTGCCTTTCATATCGGCCAGATCATGCTGGTGACGGGTCTTGCACAGTTGCTGACAGCGCCGGTCGCGGTGGCGCTGGAACAGCGGGTCGATCCCCGCGCCTTGTCCGCATTCGGCTTTTTGATGTTTGCGGTCGGCCTGGGGATGAGCGCGTTCCAAACCAGTGCTACCGACTATAACGAGATGTTCTGGCCGCAGGTCGTGCGCGGTGTGGCAATCATGTTCTGCCTGCTGCCACCCACCCGGATGGCGCTGGGGCATCTGGCCGCAGACAAAGTTCCCGATGCCAGCGGGCTTTTCAACCTGATGCGCAACCTCGGCGGTGCGATCGGCCTTGCCCTGATCGACAGCATCATCTACGGGCGCGCGCCAGCTTTCGGGGCGGCGATCATGGCACGATTACAGGCTGGCGATATGACGACAATCCAGTCGCTCGGCCTGCCGCTTGCTCAGATGGTTGCCGCAGAAACTGACCCCGCCCAGCAAATCGCGGTAGCAGCAGCGATCGAGCGGCTGGCCTTGGTTCAGGCAATGAATGAGGCTTGGGCCGCGATTGCAGTACTGACGGCGCTTGCGGCAGTGTCCCTGCTTCTGGTCGGGCAAAGGCGAGCGTCAGAGCAGACGGACCGGGCAAATTAGCTGTAAAGGTCATTTTGTCCAGACCAACTTTTCATTGCAGAATTGAAGCCTCAGTTTTTGGCCGTCAACCGGGCGATAAGGTGGATTTTCCTGCGCATCATGCCCGCTCGATTCTGAAAAAAGAGACTCGTTCGTCACATGCTTGCGGAATCACGATTTTGGTGGGCTCGATGCTTTCGCGGAATTCGTGGAAGCCACCTTGACCAGAAGGCGGCCAAGGGAAGCCAGTTTTTCGGGATTGTGGGAAACTGGCCAAAGTCGCATTCGAGAGAGAAGTTCATCTGTCTTTCTGGCCAGCCCTGACGGTTTTCACCCCCGCTTCAAACACCAGTTCAGGCAAGACCACCTCCCAGGCGGCACGGCGAAGCAGGTGGTGATACTCCTCATCTCCATCTTCGCGCCGCCAATTCAGGACAGCCGCGATCTCGCCGCGCTGAAAAGTGTTGCCTTCGGGCGGGGTAAAGGCGCTGGACAGGCGGGTCAGGGTCTGACCGGGAGCATTTTCGATTTGCCAGCGGTCGCGGTCGTGGGTCAGGTGGACGGGGTCGCCGGCGCGAGAGGCGGCGATGGCAGGCAGCGACGGGTGGCCCGGTTTCAAGCGCCCCGCAAAGGACAGATTCACCAGTTTCGGGTCGGGCGGCACCTAGCGCAGACGGGCGCACGGCAGGGTTACCGTGTCGGGAGTGACGTTGCATCTCGCGCATTCGCCAGAGACCGAGCGGTTTCTCATTGGCCATGTCAAAGGGAATTCCCAGCGTCTCGGCATAAGCGCGGACGGGTTCCAGCCGCCGCCAGTCGCGGGCGATCATGGCGCAGCGTCGCCAGGACCAACCGGGGTCCAGCCGCGACAAACGTTCCAGTTCGTCCAAGGCCGCCACGGCTTACGCAGCGTCACCCGCGCCTGCATCCAGCATGGTGACACGCCCCTGTGCCACAGGGTCGAGCGACGCCCAATCACCCCCGGCCAGGGCTTTGACGCGGGTGCGGTTCACAGTGATGTCGTGGCCTGCCTTCATGCGCTGAGCAGCAGGCGCGATCACCGCATTGGCCGCCGTGATGATAGGGGCGGTTGAGCGGTAATTCTCGGTCAGCAAACGGGTTTGGCCGCATGGTCCGCCTCGAACCGGCGGATGAAGTCGATGGATGCCCCGGCGAAGGCGTAGATGTTCTGGTCGTCATCGCCCACGGCAAAGAGGCTGATCCGCAGATCGTCTTCCAGTGACCGCCCGGCAACCGCGCCGATCAGGGCGTATTCCTCGGGCCCGATGTCCTGATATTCGACGACCAGCAGCCAGCGATAGCCCTGAATCAGCGTTTCGCACAGCGCCTCGGCTTCGGGCTTCGTCAGCCCATCCCCGAGCAACAAGGCCACCGCCTGCCTGACGATCCCGTCAAAGTCGCGCGGGCGGTCGGTGTCGCTTGCGAAACGCGCCCCCAAAAGGCGCATCGCCAGCGCATGGCAGGTGGATACCGTAACCCCGCCGCATCATCACCGATCAGGCGGCGCAGGCGTTCGCGGATCTCGGCCGCGGCGTAGCGGTTGTAGGTCAGCACCAGAAGGCCGCGCGGGTCTTCGCGTTTCACACGGATCAGATATGTTGCCGCCGATCTCGGCTTTCACCGCGCAGTTTCAAAAGCCACCAAGAACCCTTTCTTAAGCATTATGACGTCTTTCGTCGACGTTAGACTGAGAGAGAGCATTGCACTTGCCATACGCTCGCTTGATTTTGTTGCCACTGTTAAAGTGACTCTGGCTGAACACGTGGCAATATTCGAAGGCATTCGCGATCTCGACCCCGAGCATGCGGCTTGGGCGATGCGCCGGCACTTGATTAACGCATCTCGACGCCTTGGCCTTTGATCTATAGGGCGTCGTTCTCGAAGTCTTGGGACTTGACTGCAAGTCACTCGGCATCAAATTGATTTGCATGAGCCAACACCGACGCGCACGCGGCCACGTCCTCGATTGTCGTTTATCTACTTAACTACGCAGGCAATAACCCAGCTTCGCTGGACGTCTGGACGGCCCGGCTTGACGCGCAGCAGGACATCATAGTTGGCGTCAACTGGCGCCACACCGGCTTTGCGGATGTGGTATTTGAGCTGCTCTGTGTCCGTCCAGAAGCTGCCGTCTCCTGAGGCCCAGCTGTAGACGACGTCAATGTCCCAGCGGACTATCAGGGCGTCCGTCTTGGGGTTGATTACCTCAAGCACAACGCTCTGCAAATCACCCGTGCCTATCCAGCAGCGCGGGCTGAAGCCGGCCACCAAGATCGTGCTGTGGTTCCTCTGCGACCGGCACAACCCGGACTTCGGCTGTTTTCCGACACAAGCGCGGCTGGCCGAGGACGCGGAAATGTCGATCTCTGCCTTGAACGATCATTTGGCGACGCTAGAGAAATTGGGGCTGATCCACCGTATCCGCACCCAGAATCTGCGCACGCACCGCCGCCAGCCCTCCCGATATATCCTGGGGTTCGAGGCCGGATTTCCGCAGGAGCCACCTCCGGAATCCGGAGAAGGCTTTGTTGAAATCATGGAAGAAAATGACGACCCATCTCCGGAATCGCGAGATGGGGCCATCTCCGGATTTCCGGGTGTTCCATCTCCGGATTTTCCCCAAAGCCATCTCCGGAATCCGGAGTATAACCTTGTAAGGGAACCTTTAACTAAACCAGTAAAGGAGGAGGAGGATGCGCAAGCGCGCGAGATCGATTTTGATCTTTTTTTCGCAGAGCTTCTGAAGGCACTGGGCATCGATCCAAACGGCTCCCTGCCCGCCTGGTGGCAGGGCTGGCCAGCCAAAACCCATGTGCGCCGCTGGATCGACGACCTTGGCCTCACCGAGGACCGGATCATCGAGACCGCCACCGAAACCCGGAGGGACCACCCCGCCCCACCCGATGGGCCCAAGGCCCTCGACCGGGCGATGGAACGCGCCGCCAAGCGCGATGAGCAAGTCGCGGCAGCCTCCCCGAAGGCCCCGACCGGCAAACTCCAACCCAAGCGCATTGAGGGCGCACGACCCAGCGCCGATGAACTCGCGGCGTTCTACGCCGACATGGTCAATTCGGACATGTTCCTGCCCGCCAACACCATCAGCAACACGATCCGTGACGCCATGTTGTCACGCGGTCTGGTCACGCCAGAGCGGTTGAGGG
>JBBRVJ010000172.1:0-8177 GCA_038246975.1 Rhodobacterales bacterium
CTGGCCCGCACCGCGCGGTGATCGGGTTTGCTGTCCGCATTGGCATTGGCGGGCCTTGCCTCGGCGGCGCGGAAGGCTGTCAGTTCGGCCTCGGTGATCTTGCCGTCTTTATCGGCAGCCAGCGGCGCGAAATCGAATATCGGCATCGGCCCCAGATCGGGGGCCGTCCTGTGTCCGTGCAGCGGTCGACAGGCTGAGGGCGGCAAGGGTCAGGGTCGTCAGGATCACGCGGTTGGTCATGGTCGTTCTCCGGTTGGTGGGGTCAAGGTCGCTGCCGTGACCCTTCATGTCCACTCACATGCTGAACGGGTTGGGTTACGTCGAGCACGACACGAATTCTTGCGACAAAGCCGCGCGGGCGGTGCGCAACCCCTAAACAGAACGGGGGCAGATGGGTATAAGAACCCCTTGGCAAAGGTGGCGCAAATGATCCCGCAGACGGAGCACGACAACGAAGAGCGCCCGCTTGGCCCGGCCCTCCGGCGCGGTTGGGCACGGCGCTGTCCCAATTGCGGGGCGGGTCCGATGCTGCGCGGCTACCTCAAGGTGCGCGACACCTGTCCGGTGTGCGGCGAGGCGCTGCACCATCAGCGGGCCGATGACGGACCGGCCTATCTGACCATCCTGATCGTCGGGCATCTGATGGCGCCCCTGCTTTTGCTGACCTTTGAGCGGTTCCGACCCGAGCCGATGGTGCTGTTTTCGATCTTTGCGATCGGCACGGTGGCGCTGTCGCTGTTCCTTTTGCCCCGGTTGAAGGGCGCGCTGGTGGCGTTGCAATGGGCCAAGCGAATGCATGGCTTCGCCGCAGGGCTTGCGCCGGGTGAGTGACCCGGCCCTTCCGATCCGGGCGGCGGCAACGGTGATTCTATGGCGTGCGGCTGCGGGCGGCACAGAGCTTCTGATGGGGCAGCGCGGGACGGCGGCGGTGTTCATGCCGTCGAAATATGTATTTCCGGGCGGGGCGGTGGATGCGGGCGACGCTGGTCCGCATGACATGGTTTCCCCCACCTGCCACGCCCGTTTGTTGCGGTTCTGCCCCCCCGGGGCACCCTCCCCCGAGGCATTGACCGGCGCCGCGTCGCGCGAACTGACCGAGGAAACCGGGCTGATAGTGCGCGGGGCGGGCACCTTGCGGTTTGTGTTTCGCGCCATCACCCCACCTGGCCGCAGCCGCCGGTTTGACGCACGGTTCTATCTAGCCCCGGCACAAGCCGTAGAAGGCGACCTTGACGATTTCAGCGCCGCGTCCGATGAGTTGGGACATTTGCACTGGATCGGGCTGGCGGAGGCCCGCGCGTTGGACCTGCCCTTCATCACCGAGGTGGTTCTGGCCGAGGTGACGGCACTGCTGCGAGGCCAAGATCAGCCGGGGGTGCCGTTCTTTGACAACTCCGGCACGGTTCCGACGTTCCGCAGGATCGTCTGATCGGTCGCCACGATCGGCCAGATCGGATGTGCGACGGGGTCTTTGGCCGTCAGGAAATAGAGCCTGAACACTTCGGCATAGTTGCGAAACACATACCCCTCGTTGCGCCGCAGATAATGATCGCGGTTGGCTGCGTATTTTGCGGGCAGATCGTACCATGCGGTTGTCGGATGCATGTGGTGGACCGCATGCAGATTGTTGTTCAAAAACAACAGCGACAGAAAACCGCGATCCTCGATGATGACGCTGCGCCCCCGAAACGCTTCATGCGCCCGGTGTTCCAGAAAGGTGCGGATCTTCAAAATGCCAAACGCCGCATAGGCCGCCAGCAGATAGACCCACAACGGCATCGACCCCACAGCAAGCAGCCACAGTCCCACCAGCGCCACGCCGAACCCTTGCAACACCCACGCCTTGCGCACCGCGACATCTCCCTTGCGGATGGCGGCCAGATCGTCCCGGATCAACGCCCGGATCGACAGGCCGGGACCGATCAGAATTCGGCCAAGCAATGTATTGTTGGCCCGGTGCAGCCAGCGCAGGAAACGCGAAGTTCTGGCCCAAACGGCAGGATCCATGAAATTGGATTCGGGATCTTCGTAGGGATCGGTCAGGATCGGATCATGGTGATGTGCAAGGTGCAGATCGCGAAACCGATTATAGGGCACGAACAGAGTCAGGCCGGGGAACACAAGTGCCTCGTTCAGCGTTGGGTTGGAGAAAGGATGGCCGTGCAGCACCTCGTGTTGCAAAGAGGAGAATTGCACGATGGCTAGCGTCGTCAGGATAATGCCAAGCGGGGCAAACAGCTCCCACGCAAACGAGGTACCCAGCCCCCAGATCGTATAAGTCAGCACCATAATAAAAAGCGTCGGAATCTCGACGCCCCGCCTGCCCTGCGACATTTCCCGATTCCCTTGCGCCCTAGCCCCTTGAAGGGTCTCTCTTTTGTGAACTCACGATAGCACTTGCCCCAAGGCGTGGGAATTCAGAAGATACGCAACGTAATGTCACCCCTGTTCCGTAAAGAACACAAATGCCGGACCATATCACCAAATTCGACCGCGCAACTTTGTTCCGCACACGACTTGCCGAGGCGATGACGCTGCGGACCATGACGCAAAGCGCGCTGGCGCGGGCGACGGGGGTGGATCGTTCGACGATCTCGGCCCTGTTGGCGCCCGGAATGCGGCTGCCGGGGGCACAACTGGCGGCTGATTGCGCGCAGGTTCTGGGGGTGAGTGCGGATTGGTTGCTGGGTCTGTCGGGCCGGCCAGAACCGCTGGCGGATCTGCTGGCGACCTCGCTGTCAATCACCGAGGCCCCGCGCGCCTTGCTGGATGAGACGATCTTTGGCTGGCACCGCGAGGCAGCGGGCTACAAGATCCGCCATGTGCCCGCCACATTGCCCGACATGCTGAAAACCCGTGACGTGGCCGAATGGGAATATCGCGACACGCTGGGCCGCACTGCCGAACAGGCGATTGGCGCGTTCGAAGATCAGTTGGACTGGATGCGCCGGGCGCGGTCGGATTACGAAATTGCCATGCCGCTGCACGAGTTGGCCTGTTTCGCCGCCGGGGCGGGATATTACGACGGGCTGCCTGCCGAGATGCGGATGGCGCAACTGGATCGGATGATCGGTTTTTGCGATCAACTTTACCCGTCGCTGCGCCTGTATCTGTTCGACGCGCGCCGGGTGTTTTCCTGCCCGGTCACGGTGTTCGGCCCGCTGCTGGCGGCGGTTTATCTGGGCCGACACTATATCACCTTTCGCGACACATCGCGGGTCGCCGCGATTTCGCAGCATTTCGACTGGCTGGTGCGCGAATCGAGCATCACGGCGCGCGACGTGCCGGGGCATCTGCGCGCCTTGCGGGACGGGATTGCGGACTAGGGACGGCTCGCCTTTCCGGCCCTTGCGTGCTACGGGAAGCGGCCCGCCTGCGCCCCGCAAAGGACTGACCGCATGACGTTCGACCGCTCTATCAAGATCGCCCCTTCGATACTGGCCGCCGATTTCGCCAATTTCGGCGCGGAATGTCGCGCGATCGAGAGTCAGGGCTGCGACTGGGTGCATGTCGATGTGATGGACGGGCATTTCGTGCCCAACATCACCTTCGGCCCGGCGATGTGTGCGGCACTGCGGCCCCATATCAAGGGCGTGATGGACGTGCATCTGATGATCGCGCCCGTCGATCCGTTCATCACCGCCTTTGCCGAGGCGGGGGCCGACATTCTTACCGCGCATGTCGAGGCGGGTCCGCATCTGCACCGCACCTTGCAGGCGATCCGTGCGGCGGGGTGCAAGACGGGCGTCGCGATCAACCCGGCGACCCCGGTCGAAGCGCTGGAGCATGTGCTGGATATCGTCGATCTGGTCTGCGTGATGACGGTGAACCCCGGTTTCGGCGGGCAGGCGTTCATCGCCAGCCAGCAGTCGAAAATCGCCCGCATCCGCGCGATGATCGGCGACCGCCCGGTACATATCGAGGTGGACGGCGGCGTAACGCTGGCCACAGCGCCCCTGGTGGTGGCAGCGGGGGCAGATGTGCTGGTCGCGGGCTCGGCAATCTTCAAAGGCGGGTCGGTCGCCAACCCCGCGCCTTACGGCATCAACATTCGCGCCCTGCGCGAGGCGGCGGCACGATGATCCTGTTCGATCTGGACGGCACGTTGATCGACAGCGCCCCGGCGATTCACGCGTCGGTCAACCATCTGCTGGCCGATCTGGGATCAGAGCCTTTGGCGATGACGCAGGTCAAGTCCTTTGTCGGCAACGGGATTGTCGTTCTGACCCAAAGGGTTATCGCGGCGCGCGGTTTGGCGCAGCCGCTGGACGATCTGGTGGCGCATCTGTTGCAGCACTATGACACCGACGCCGACGCGCTGACCACGCTGTACCCCGGTGTGCCTCAGGCGTTGCAGGCGCTGCACGGTGCGGGGCACCGGATGGGCATCTGTTCCAACAAGCCAGAAGGGCCGGCGCGACATATTCTGTCGCATTTCGGGTTGGACGGGCTGTTTGGCACGATCATCGGCGGCGATACGGTGGGGTTGACGAAACCCGACCCTGCCCCCTTGTTGGCCGCGAAGGCAGCCCTTGGCGGCGGGCCTGCTGTGTTTGTCGGCGACAGCGAGGTGGATGCCGAAACGGCGGTTCGGGCGGGGATGCCGTTCATCCTGTTCACCGAGGGCTACCGAAAATCGCCCTTAGCCGAGTTGCCGCATCAGGCCGCGTTCAGCGATTTCGCCGAACTGCCGGGGATTGCCGCCCGGCTGTTGGCCGATCAAGCCTGATACCGGCCTGCGAAAGTCTGATATGTCTTTCTGAACATACACTTGAAAAGGCCCGCCATGTTCCGCCCCCTGACCCTTGGCATCGCTCTTTGCCTCGCCACAACCACCGCCCGCGCGGATGAGGCGCTGATTGCAGTGGCCGCCAATTTCGCAGGGGCCGTCGAGGCGATCGGCGCCCAGTTCACCGAGGACACCGGCCACACCCTGCTGATCACCACCGGGTCTACCGGCAAGCTATATGCGCAAATCGCCGAAGGTGCGCCGTTTGCGGTGATGCTGTCGGCGGATGCCAGGACCCCGGCGCGGATCGAGGCGGAAGGGTTGGGTGTGGCGGGCAGCAGCTTTACCTACGCGATCGGTCAGTTGTCGCTTTACAGCGCCGACCCTGACCGGATCGGCACCGACGACAAGGCCGCCCTGACGGCCGCCGACACCCTGTTCATCGCCATCGCCAACCCCGACCTCGCCCCCTATGGCATCGCCGCCCAAGAAGTGATGCAGGCCTTGGGGGTGTGGGACGCGGTGCAGACCAAGATCGTGATGGGCGAAAACATCGGGCAGGCGTTTTCGATGGTCGATACGGGGGCGGCACAGGTCGGGTTTGTCGCCACTTCGGCGATTCATGAGAACGGGGGGAATGGCTCGCACCTTGATATCCCGCAGGATATGTTCACCCCGATCCGGCAGGACGCCGTACTGTTGTTGCCCGGAGCCGATAACCCTGCCGCCATTGCCTTCATGGACTACCTGAAAGGCGATACCGCAAAGGCCATTGCGCAGACCCATGGCTACGGCACAGAGTAGGGCATGACCGTTCCCGACCTTGGGCCGCTCTGGCTGACGCTGCATCTGGCTGGCATCGTGACGGCGGTTCTGCTGGTCATCGGCACACCGATTGCGTGGTGGCTTGCCTTCACCAGAAGCCGCCTGAAACCGGTGGTCGAGGCGTTGACGGCGCTGCCTTTGGTACTGCCGCCGACGGTGCTGGGGTTCTATCTGCTGATCCTGTTCAGCCCGCGTTCGGCGGTGGGCGGGGCGTGGCTGGATCTGACGGGCACGACGCTGACGTTTTCGTTTCTGGGGCTGGTGATCGGGTCGGTGATCTATTCGCTGCCCTTCACCGTGCAACCGCTGCAAGCCGCGTTCGAGGGGTTGGGGCGCGGGCCGCTGGAGTCTGCCGCCATGCTTCGGGCGGGGCCGTTCGACAGGTTCCGGTCGGTCGTGCTGCCGCTGTCGGCGCGCGGGTTTCTGACGGCCAGCGTGCTGACCTTTGCCCATACGCTGGGCGAGTTCGGCGTGGTGCTGATGCTGGGGGGCAACATTCCGGGACGGACCAAGGTGATCTCCATCGCGATCTATGAACATGTCGAAACGATCAACTATGCCGACGCGCATATCCTGTCGGCGGGACTCTTGGTGTTTTCGTTCCTCGTCCTGCTATTGGTCTATTCGGTGAACCGCCGATTTCCCGTGGCGGTCGGCTAGGCGATGCTCGAGGTCGATATCCGGCTCGATTTCGGGGCGTTTTCGTTGCAGGTGCGGCAGGGCTTTGCGGGCTCCGGCGTCACGGCGATTTTCGGGCGGTCCGGGTCGGGGAAAAGCACCCTGCTGCGGATCATCGCGGGGCTGGAGGGGCGGGCGGCGGGCCGGGTGGCCATGGACAATGCGGTCTGGCAGGACAGTGGGCAACTGATGCCGCCAGAACGGCGCGGGGTCGGCTATGTCTTTCAGGATACACGGCTTTTCCCGCACCTGACGGTGCGCGGCAATCTGGACTTTGCACTGACCCGCGCGCGGGGGTTGGGCGGGCCGGGGCTGGAGGATGTGGTACAGGCCCTGGACCTTGGACCTTTGCTTGCCCGCCGCACCACCGCGCTGTCTGGGGGGGAAAAACAGCGCGTCGCCATTGCCCGCGCCCTGTTGACCGCGCCGAAGATCCTGCTGATGGACGAACCGCTGGCCGCCCTCGACGATGCCCGCAAGGCAGAGATTCTTCCCTATCTGGAACGGCTGCGCGATACCGGGCGCGTGCCGATCCTGTATGTCAGCCACTCGATGGCCGAAGTCACGCGGCTGGCCCAGCAGATCGTCGTGCTGAGTGCGGGCCGGGTGCTGCGCGCCGGGCCTGCGGCGGACCTGCTGGCGGACCCGGACTCGGTCACCCTGTTCGGGGTGCGCGAGGCCGGGGCAATCCTGACGGCAAGGGTGGTGGGGCAAGAGGCCGACGGTCTGACCCGGCTCGACACCTCGGCGGGTCCCCTGCTGTTGCCGCGCGTCGATGTGCCCGTGGGCACCGCCCTGCGCATCCGCATTCATGCGCAGGATGTGATCTTGTCGCGCAACCGCCCCGAAGGATTGTCGGCGCTGAACATCCTGCCCGCCACGATCACCGCCCTGCGGTTTGGTGACGGGCCGGGGGTGATGGTGCAGTTGCGGGCGGGCAATGATCTGCTGTTGGCGCGGATCACCCGGCGGTCGGCTGCGGCGCTGGAACTGGCAGAGGGAATTCCGGTTTTCGCCATCCTGAAGTCGGTCGCCGTGGCGCAGGCCGATGTTGGCGCGGCCACGGCGGAAAACGGGTGATCACGTCGCGACCAGCATGGCCTTTTCGAACAGCGCGTCCATCTCGTCATCGCTGAACCCCATCACCCAACCCAACGCGGCCATCGTCTCGGAACTGCGCCGCCATTCGGTGGCATTGGCGATGGTTTCGCGCAGCCCCCAGTTTTCGTTCGGGTCGGCGGCAATCGCGTCCAGCCGGGCGCAGGCGTCCGGCCCCAGCACCAGCCGCCCCTGCAGGCGCGACACCGTCATCGCGGCACGGCGGGCCAGCAGGGCATCCGCCGCGCGCGCCTTGGCCGTGATCATCTGGCTGAAGTCGATCATGCGTCAGTCTCCATGTCATGGGGCGGCAGGTCCACCGGGCCGTCGCCCGCCGTGATCGGTCCCGGAAAGCGGGTCTGCTCGGGCGCATTTGCCCCGTGCGGCAGGATCAGGGACAGGTACAACACCCCGCCCACCCGTTCCACCGGGCCTGCAAACCATGCGCTGCCCATCGCAGATGTCGGCAGAACCGCCCCTTCGGGCATGGGTGAGAAGTCGAACACTTCGCCGTTCAGGATCAGGACATCGCCCTTGATCGACGCTTCAAGGGCCATGTCCATGCGGACGGGGGACAGGGATACATGCATCAGAACCACGCTCCAATTCCAACAAGTTCACAGGTGTCGGCGCGGCGGGCGGATGCCGCGTCGCGGGTCGAGAAGGTGACAGAGGTGGTGCCAGCCGCAGCGTCCAGAATCAAGGCCGACAAGGCAGTGCCGCGCGGCGTGCCAATAACCTGGGGAGCCACCGAAAACACGCTGGGGAATGTCCAGGTGACCGCCGCCCCGGCGCTGGCGGCCAATATGTGGCGGCAGATCAGCAAGCCACTGGCAAACCGGGTGAA
>JBBRVJ010000173.1:0-8168 GCA_038246975.1 Rhodobacterales bacterium
CAGGCGCTGGGCTATCGCTACATGGTTGCGCGCGGGCAAAAAGGCTATAACGGTGTGGCCATCCTGTCGAAACTGCCGATCGTGGATGGGGGCGACCGCGACTTCGCCGCCTTGGGCCATGCGCGGCATGTCTCGGCGCGGTTAGAGAACGGCGTGACCATCCACAACTTTTATGTGCCCGCTGGGGGCGATATTCCGGACCGCGAGGTGAACGTCAAGTTCGGCCAGAAGCTCGATTTCCTGACCGAGATGCGCGACCATTTCCGCTGGAAAAAGCCCGACCGCGCCATTCTGGTGGGCGACCTGAACATCGCCCCGCGGGAGGATGACGTGTGGGATCACAAGGCGCTGTTGAAGATTGTCAGCCATACGCCGGTCGAGGTCGAGCATTTCGGCAATGTCATGGCGGCGGGCGATTGGGTCGACGTGACCCGCGCCGACATTCCCGACGGGCGGCTCTATTCGTGGTGGTCCTATCGCGCGGCGGATTGGGACGGCGCGGACAAGGGCCGTAGGCTGGACCATGTCTGGGCCAGCAAGGACATCGCACAGGCCGCCCATGGCAGCCGTATTCTGCGCCCCGCACGCGGGTGGCTGCAACCTTCGGACCATGTCCCGGTGTTTGCGACGTTTGATCTGTAGACCCCCGGCGAAAAATGTCGCGCATCCGCCGTAGGTCGTCGTCAATTCGGCACGCATTTTCCGCCGCTGGCGTGTGAGCCTTCCTTGCAGCGCTGTCAGTAGCCGAATCCTTGCGGGGGTTCATGATGCCGGTTCTGGTGTGGGTCGCGGTGTAGTTGACCTTCGGCTGGTCCTTGGTCGGCTAGGGATGATTCGGTTTTGGCGCGTGCACTGCGGGCTGAGGCGGGGCTTGGGAATGGCCGATATCCCTTTTGTCCTCGTGGCGGGGTTCGCGTGGCTCGCTCGCCTTGTGCCAGCCGCGATGGTGGTGCCGCTCCTCTCGACCAAACGATACTGCCTAAGCAAGAGCATCTGACCGGAACCCAACCGCAACAGGGCCAGACAGGTGGTCCCTGCAAGGGGGATCAGCGGCCCGCTTGGCTCGGCCAACCGACGGCACACGACCTCTTACCCCTTGCCAGCCAGCCAACGCCCCACGATCCGCCGGTGCCGCGCGCCGTCATAGCTGGGAAAATGGCCGCCATGCACGACCCGAACCGGCAGATCGTACAGCCGCGCCATCGACGCATGATACTGCGCCATCTCGCCCGGATCGCCGCTTTCGATCAACGGCCCGTCATAGACGATGTCGCCCGAAATCAGGACCCCACTCGCCGCCTCCCACAGCGCGATCCCGCCCGGCGAATGGCCGGGCGTGTGGATCACCTCGAAACTGCGGTCGCCAAGGTCGATCCGGTCGCCATCCCACAACAGCCGTGTGGCGGGCGCGCAGGCCACAGCGTATGTCGCAGACTGATAGGGCAGGGGCGGCAGCGTGGTGAAAATCTCGTCCGTCACATATTTGTCGGCAAAGGTGTTTTCGCGGGTCGGCACCCGCAGCAGATGCGCTTCGGCTCCATGGCAGGACCGGCAGGGAAATTCGTGGTGACAGCCGATATGGTCGAAATGCGTATGGCTCGCAACCGCCTCCAGCGGGCGCTCGGTCACCAGCGGCACCCATTCGCGCAACGACACCACGCCCATCCCGCTGTCGACCAGCATATCCCCGTCGCGCCCCCGCACATGCCAGACGTTGCAGCGGTAGAACTCATGGATATGCGGCTCGTCGATATGGCTGATCCCATCGCCCGCCGACCGCACCCGCCACCAATCCTGTGGTCCAGCCCGCATCATGTCTTTAGCACCACCCAAGACGTCGCCTTCAAATCCATCTCCGCTCCGACCTCAGGCTGCGCACCTTGCGGCAGATGCACCACCAGCCGCAGATCGGGGGCGGCAACCGGCACCACATGCACCCGCACATAAGACCCGAAAAACGCCACATCCGCCACCCGCGCCATCCCCAGCGACAACCCCTGATCGCCAAACGCCTCGGGCCTTATGCACAGAACCCCCGGCCCCGCCACGTCCAGCGGCCCGAACGACCCATCCAGCGGCATCTTGTTGATTTCTCCCATGAACCCCGCACTGAACAGACTGCGTGGGCTCAGATATACCTGCCTTGGCGGCCCCAGATCCTCGATCCGCCCGGCGTTCATCACCACGATCCGGTCGGCAATCGCCATCGCCTCCTCCTGATCATGGGTCACATGCACGAACGTGGTCCCGACCCGGCGCTGAATGGCCTTCAACTCGTCCTGCATCGCGCGCCGCAGTTTCAGGTCCAGCGCCCCCAACGGCTCGTCCAGCAGCAGCACATCCGGCTCCACCGCCAATGCCCGCGCCAGCGCCACCCGCTGCCGCTGCCCACCCGACAACTCATGCGGGCGGCGTCCCCCGCGCCCCTCAAGCCCCACCAGCGCCAGCATCTCGGCCGCTCGCGAAGCGCGGTCATCGGCCGAAACTCCCCGCATCCGCAAGCCAAACCCGACATTTTGCGCCAGCGTCATATGCGGAAACAGCGCATAATCCTGAAACACCGTCGTCGTGGGCCGGTCCTTCGGCCCCACCCCGGCCATATCCCGCCCGCCGATCAGCACGCGCCCGACCGGCGCCTCGGCAAACCCGCCGATGATGTTCAGCAGCGTGGTCTTGCCACAGCCCGACGGTCCCAAGAGTACGACAAACTCCCCCGCCGCTATCTCAAGGCTCACATCGTCCAGTGCCAACGCCGCGCCATACCGCTGCGACACCCCCTCTATCGAAACCGCCGCCGTCATGCCCGCCTCCGGAACACGAACACCTCGGCCAGCACAACCGCGACCACCGACACCAGAAACACCAGCGACCCCACCGCGTTGGTCGCAGGCGACAACCCCGACCGCAGCATCGACCAGATCTCGACCGGCAGCGTCACCTCGAACCGGGTCAAAAGGAACGCGATGATGAACTCGTCCCAACTGAACGTGACCGACAAAAAGAACGCAGCCAACAGAGCCGGGGCCAGCATCGGCGCCGACACCAGCCCCAACACCTGTACCTCTGATGCGCCCAGATCGCGCGCCGCCCGCTCTGCCGCTTTCTGATGGTCGCCCATCGCAGCATAGCAAATCGCAAAACACAGCGGCAGGTTGATGACCACATGGCCTACCCCGGCGGTCCACAATGACAAACGCACCCCGGTCTGGTTAAACACCGTCAACAGCCCCAGGGCGATGATCAGATAACTGACTGTCATCGGCGCAATCAACAGCCCCCTCAGCCAGACCGACCCCAGCAGAACGCTGCGCGCCAACCCGTGCGCCGCCAGAAACCCCAGGGTCAGCGCCACCGCAGACGACACCGCCGCCATCAGCGCCGAGTTGAACAGCGCCGCCATCAGATCGCGGTCGCCCAGAACCTTGGCGTACCATTGCAGCGAAACGCCCTGAAACGGCGGCACCGGCAACCGCCCGTCTTGAAACGAAAACACCACCAGCACGATCACCGGCAAGAAGATGAACGCATAAGCCGCGCACAGGTAGACCCAGACCAACCGCTTCATACCCGGTCCAACCGCAACCAGCGCGCCGACAAAACATAGGCCAGCGTGATCACCGCCATCAAAATGACCGACAGCGCTGACGCCAGCGGAAAATTCCCCGACCGCCCCAGTTGCAGCATGATCAGTTGTGGCAGCGTCAACTCGTTGTTCCCGCCCAGAATCTGCGGCGTAATATAGTCGCCCATGCACAACACAAAGGTCACAAATGCCCCCGTTACCACCCCCGGAAGCGTCAGCGGCAGGATCACGAACCGAAACACCTGCACCGGCCCCGCCCCCAGATCGCGCGCGGCGCGGGCATAGTTGGGCGACAGTTGCACAAGGTTGGCATAGATCGTCAGCGTCAACAGCATGACAAAGAAATGCACGAAGCCGATCACAGTCGCCGTCCGCGTCGCCGCAATCTCCAACGGCTCGGCAATCAGCCCGACGCCCAGCAACGCCTTGTTCAGCACCCCGTTCTGCCCCAGCACCAGCAGCCAGGAATAAGACCGCACGACGTAAGACGTCCAGAACGGCAACACCGCCAGCAACAACGCCAGCCGCTGCCACCTTACCGGCACCCGAAACGCGATGATCGCAGCCAAGGGATAGGCCAAGGCCACCGAAATCACCGTGACCACAGCCGTGATCTCCAGCGAGTTCAACAGCGCCTTGAACAGCGGCCATTCGGTAAAGAACCGTCCATAGTTGCCAAGGTCAAAGGCAGCCACCACCGCCCGCCCCTCCATCCGCGCGAAAGACAGCGCCAGCATCGCGGCAAACGGTACGACAAAGAACGCCACCGTCCAGATCAGGGCAGGGGCCACCAGCCCCCACCCGACCCGTCGCTCGGTTGCGGCCTGCGTCACTGCTGCAACATTTCCGTCCACAGGTCCTGCATCGCGGTATCCAGCGTCGCATCCGGGATGGGATACAACTGCGCACGGGTCAGAAACTCGCTCTGCTCATCCCAGCGCAACACTGTCTTTTGTTCCGGCGTCAGCACATCGCCGGTCTTGGCATTGGCGGGCATCCCCCAATAACAGGCGCTTGTCGCGAGTTTCGCCTGCCCCTCGGGCGAGACGATGTATTTCACGAACTCCAGTGCCAGATCGGGCTGCGTCGTCCCGGCGACGATCCCAATCGACTGCGCCCAGCGCAAACCGCCCTGCTTGGGGATCGTCCAGTCAAGGTTCGGGTTGTCGGCGGCCAGCACCGCCGTCACCCACTCCCCCCCGCCGACCATGATGTCGACTTCGCCAGTGGCAAGTGCAGTCTGGGCCGAAACCACGTCGGCCACCTGCTTTGACGCTTTCTTCAACGCGAACAACGGCTCGCGCAGCGCCGCTAGATTGTCCGCCGTGATATCGGCCGTCGCAATCCCCTGACCCATCGCCAGCAACCCCAGCACCGGCAGGTAATAGTCGTAAATCGCGATACGCCCGTCATATTTGCCGCTGGTCAGCGTTGCCATGTCGGCCATGTCTGCCGGATCGACCTTGGTCTTGTCATAGGCGATGGTGTTGTAACCGAACTTTTCGGTCACGGCATAGGTCACCCCGTCGCGCGTGTTGTTCTCGGCCATCACCAGTTCGGGAAAGAAATCCGCCGTCGGCAACTGATCCGCAGGCATCGGGGCCAGCTTGCCCGCATCGACCGCCCGGCCCACATCCACCGCGTCGATCACCAGAACGTCCCAATCCCCCGGCTGCGACTGATCAAGGATCGCCATCCCGGCGGCGGTTCCCTCGTATTCCTTCAGGTTCACCTTGACCCCGAATTTTTCCTCGAACGGCGCGACCAGCGCCGCGTCGGCATGGTCGCACCACACCAGCGCGTTCAACTCCTGCGCCAACACCGGCGACGCCGCCATCACGGCCAGCACAGAACAACCAAGCAAACGAAAGGCCATCATCATCTCCATGTCAGGGTTTGTGCGTTTCTTTTCGAACGCCATTGCGAAAATTATTGAGTTCATTCATTTTTGAAGTCAATGTCAAAAATCAGGCAGTTTACGAAAGCCCCAGATGACCGGCCTGCGCCAGAAACAGAAAGCGGACCGCAACCACCGCCTCTTGCGTGCGGCGACCGACCTGTTTCGCCAAGGCGGCTACGCCTCGGCCCGGATCGAGGATATCGCGGCGGCGGCCGAGGTTTCGGTCGGCACCTTCTACAACTACTTCGACACCAAGGGCGACCTGCTGCTGGCCATCGTCACTCTGGAAGTCGAAGAAGTGCTGACCGCAGGCCAGTCCCTGCTCGCCAACCCGCCCGCCTCGGTGGCCGACGCGCTGCATGGACTGATCGGCAGCTATCTGGAGCATGCGCTGATCTACCTGTCCAAAGAGATGTGGCGCACCGCCATGGCCATCTCCATCGAACATCCTGACACGCCGTTTTCGGCCCGCTATACCAAACTGGACGCCATGCTGACCGATCAGGTTTGTGCCCTGATCGCCGAGTTGCAGCGTCGTGGCCACGCCCGCCCCGATGTCTCGGCCCGCGACATCGGTGAAGTGGTGTTCAACAACCTCAACATGATGTTCATCGAATTTGTAAAATCTGACCCGATGCCTTTGTCGGCCCTGCGATCTGCGGTGGAACGGCAAACTGCCCCCTTGGCGGGCCTCTTGTCGACCCGCTGACCACGTCAAACCCGCGTCCACCCCGCCGCCGTGAGTTTCAAGGCCGAGACAAAGCTTTGCACCTTCAGAGTCCGGTGCAGATCGACATGGGTCACGATCCACAACGGCACGTCCCACTCGGGGCGGGGCGGCAGAACTTCGATCAGATCAGGGTCCGCCTCGGCCTGATAGGCCGCGTAGAACCCGATCCCGACGCCCGCCCGCAGGGCAGCTTCGGTCGCCGCAGTTTCGGTCACGCGGTAGGTGATATTTTCAGGCGGCACATGCTCGCGCATCCAGACGTAGAACGGCGCGCGGCTTTCCAGACTGTCACTCGCGATAAAGCGGTGCTTCGAAAATTCGGCCTCACTTTTCGGAACCCCATAGCGTGCGACATAACTGCGCGCCGCATAAAGCCCGCTGCGCATCCGTACCAAGGGCTGCACCACGTTGTCAGGCTCCTGCGGCACAGCACCTGCCCTGATCGCCACATGCGCCTCGCCATAGTCAAGCCGAAACACCCGCATGTCAGTCAGATAGCGAACCACTACCGCCGGAAATTCGGCCTGAAACCCGGCAAACACCGGCGTCAGCAACCCGGCAATCCCGCTGATCGAGGTCACGACCAACTCGCCCGCCACGACCTCGCCCTGACCCTTGATCCGGCTGACCAACTGCCCGAACTGTTCCTCGGTGGTCTGCGCCACGGTCAGCAGGTCCCGCCCCGCCTCGGTAGGTGTATAGCCACGCGCATGGCGCTGAAACAGCCGCGTGCCCAGCCGCTTTTCCAGCGCGTCGATGTGGCGGATCACCGTGGCATGATGCACGCCCAGAACTTCGGCAGCGCCCGAAACCGTGCCCAGCCGGGCCACCTGAAACGCGGTGCGAATCTCGTCCCAGGTTTCAAGGCTCATGCACGGGCACTCCACAGCGTACCGCTACAAAACCCGCTAAACCGGGACAGGGCAAGGGTCCGCTGCCGGATTTGACCCGCCCTCGGATGTCGGGACGGATGCCCGACGTTTATCCGACACTCATCCGATGCCAGATTCCATTTCCACCAACAGCGCCGCCAGCCGCGCCAACCCGTCCGACAGCCTGACCTCTGCCCCTCCGCCCACCCCCAAACGAATGTGTTGCGGGCAGTCATAGGCCGACCCCGGCAATAGAAACGTGCGATACGGCGGGGCCAGCAACCGCCGCGCCACGTCCTCGCCATCCATCCCATCCAGCCGCGCCAACCCGATCAACCCGGCCTGCGGGCGTTGCCAAGACAAGCGCGGCTGACCCGCGATAAAGCCGTCCAACAGCGCCAGATTGGCCGCCCCTTCGGCCCGCGCGCGGGCGATTCCGGCGGCATAGCGCGGCTCGCGCATCGCCACCTCGGCAATCGCCTCGCCCATTATATTCATGATTTCGCTGGAATTTTCGCGCAGGATGATCGCATCCATCACCAGGTCCCGGTCGCGGCAGATCAGCCAACCGGTCCGCAAGCCCTGCAAGCCCAGTGCCTTGGACACCGACCCCGTGGTAATGCCCCGGTCATGAATCCCCGCCATCGACGGCGCGCGTTCGGCCCCCCATTCCAGCCCCGCATAAACCTCGTCCACCAGAACATAGGCCCCCACGCGGTCGGCAATTTCGGCAATCCGCCGCAACTCGGCCCCGGTCAGCAAAGCCCCGGTCGGATTGTTTGGATTTGTCAGGAATATCAGACGGGTACGCGCCGTCACCGCCGCCTCAAGCGCGTCCAGCGGCAAAGCCCACCCCCGCCCCTCGTCCCGCAAAACAACCCGCGTTTCAACCCCCATCGCCCGCGCCATCACCCCCGCCTGCGGCCACCCAGGCGCCTCAACCACCATCTCATCCCCCGGTCGCAAAAGCTGTCGCAAAACCAGATAGTTCGCCTCCGCCGTCCCCGCCGTGATCAGCACATCGTCGGGGTCACAAAGCCCCGTCAACCCCGCCCGGTCGATCACATGGCCTCGCAACGCAGG
>JBBRVJ010000174.1:0-8054 GCA_038246975.1 Rhodobacterales bacterium
AGATGTTCGACGGCGAAGCGTTCGGCGATCATGGTCTTGCCGTTGTGATAGGGACCGGCAATCAACAAACCGCGTGGGCGGAGCGACGGGGGTCGTTCCAGCAGCTGTCGCATCGCATCATGCGCTGCAAAGGCGCCAGGATGGCCGATCCAGCGCGGCGCCCTGATATGCGCGATACGGGCGGCAACATCCGCCTCCAGTAACGTTGAGGCCGTCGGCAGGAGATGGTCGGCCACGTCACCAGGTCTCGATGGGAAAGACGCGGCGGGGTCGGTCAGTTTCTGGTCCAGGGTTCACCGCCTCTGAAACTGACTTCGCATCCTGGTACGGTTTTGTCGCGCCTGCGGCGTGTCGGGCGCGGGTCATCTCCCGCAGGTGAGCCTTCTTGGATTTGGCCCCCGCGACCGTTGCCGCGATTTCCCGGCGCAGGATAGTCTTGTCCTGCACGGGGCGTAGCTGGCTCTGGCGCTGGCGCGCCCGGTCGGCTTCATGTTGCCAGAGGGTGATCAACATCGTTATGCCGTCCCGTCGCCCGACCGGACGCCAGACACGTGTGTCGGGATCGGCGATGTAGATCCGGCTAATGTCTCGGGGATCATAGCAGAGATCCAAAGGCGCCAGACGGTCACGCCGGGGCACGAACGGCCCAAGCCAGTGTTCGAAGTAGTCGACGGCGAACAGGCTGACGCCTTGGGGCGAGATGCGGCGCGTCTTGCGAGGCAGGAAGTTGAGCAGGACATCAGTGGGATCGTCGATCGGTCGATTAACCGGTGGAAGCCGCCGTTCCCATTCGAGGCGAGGTACGGTCAGCTTGCGTGCGTTCTGGGTCTGGTTGTGATCGATGATTGCCAGGGCGATGCAGCGTTCGAGGGCCGGGAAGGTCAGACTTGCCCGCTTGTCAGATGAATAGTCGCCCCGGTCCGCTATCGACCGCCCGGTCTTGCCGGGAAGAGAACGAAGCACCGTGTTGACCTTGCCCAGAAGCCGTTCGACAACGCCACCGAGATGAACCGTGCCCTTGTTCCGGGTACGGATGGCTATCCCGAAGTCGGCGCATCCCGTCGTGAAGGTGCTGCTCTGGAACTCCTTTGCGGAATCGACCACGATCTGCTTCGGACGGCCATGCATCGCCCATGGATGCGCAATCCCGCGTTCGGCCAACCAGTGATCCTTGCGGCACATCGCATGTGCAAGACACAGCGCGACCGAGAGCCGGGATGGTCGTTCCAAGGTCAGGCAAAAGCCGATGATCGCGCTGGTTGCCACATCGGCGGCGATGGTCAGATAGGGCCGTCCGACGAAAACGCCGTGGTCGTCGATCACCTCGACGAACTGAATGTCGGCCGGCGTGTGATCGATCTGAACGACGTCGAGGGCATGAGTGGCGCGGATATACCCCGGACGAGGCTTCAGGCGGTGCAAGTGTTTGCCGCCGGAAAGCCGCCGCCGCGCAATCTCCTCGGGGGAGAACAGTTTGGCAATCCGTCTGGCAACGGTGACATAGGCCGGGGGCGTGAGCCCTTCGCTTGCACAGCGCGCGCGGATCTCGTCGACGATTGGCGCGAGATCAGGTTGTTCCGGCCGCAGCCACATCTCCCGCAAGGTCTCTGCAATGATGGCCTCTACACCGGTCGATATCCTCGTGCGCCGCACGCCACTTGTTCGCGGCAGAACCGACGACACACGACGCTCCCCACGATACCGGGCAAGGTGATTGTAGACCTGACGGGTCGACAGGCGCAGTTCCACCGCTGCCCGGCTGACAGCTTCCCGCATCGGCAAGTCCCCATCTAGGACCCGGTCCAATTCGCGCGAGACCCGGATGGCCTTCGACCAGGCCTCATCGGAAACTGGGTTACCTGCTTGCGTCTGAGGTCGATCGTTGGTTGGCCCTGTCATTCCGCCGTGCCCTTCGAGCCCTATTGAAGCCCTTGATGAAATTGAAGTCGTAAAGCAGAAACACGCCCCGCTTCTCGCGCTACCATCCGGAAATCATGTGAAAACGGCACAGTGAAATCGTGAAGAATAAGCGACAGTGGTTCCTGCCCGGTCCGATCGAAGAGGAACCCGACGATCTGCCGCCCGGGCCAAGGGCGGAACCCCGCGAGACCGCGGTTCTCGATGACTGGCGAAAGGCCGAGGCGGACCATGCCGCGCGGCTCGCCCGCGTCGCGGGCCGGCTTGGTGCGCTAGACGAGCGGCTGAAGCGAGGGCCTGGAGGCTGGCGGCACAGGCTCGCCCTGATCGAAGCGGCAGACCTGAGTTGGTTCGCGGGTGACCGCATCGGGCCAGATCGGCTGGCGCTCTGGATCTCTCTGCGCTTGTCCGGCGTCCAGGACGACACGGCGACGCTGGCGCGAGTCGGATGGGCGGCGCGGCGGCTGACGGGTGGGCCGGGTCCCGAACTGGACCTGTCTGCCTTCCTTGACCGCCGCGACCCCGAGACTCTGGACGATGAGGCCGAGCCTTTCGCAGATCGAGCGGGCGGTTGGCTCGGCCTCATGGCGCAAGCCGCCGATCTTCACCCGATCACACGCGCCGGCATGGGCTTTCACGTCTGGAGCTTGGCGGGTCTAGGGCAGCACGGCGACAGGATGGAAGCGGCAGTCACCGCGGCGCGGATCGCGGCCAGTGAAGGGAGAGGGGCAGTCTTTGCGCCTTTGGCCATGGGCGGGGCAGGGGGGTTACGCGCCGGTGGTCCACCGGCTGACCGTCTCGCGCGGTGGATTGACGGCATGGAGACGGCATGCCTGACCGCGACGCGCCACCTCGACGATATCGAGGCATGGTCGATGCGGGCGGAAACGGAGATGGGGCCACTTTCGGGAAAGACGCCGCCTGCTCTCCGCTCTGTGCTGACGGAATGGCCACTCGTCTCTGCCCCGATGGCCGAGGCCTTGACTGGCAACAGCCGCGCCGCAGTCCAGCGCAACCTCGCTTGGATGGAGGTGCGGGGCTTGATCCGTGAGGTGACAGGGCAGGGGCGGTATCGGATGTGGCGCGCAGCGACCTGAACATCGATGCTTACCCAAGCCCTGCAGCCTAAAAGCTAAGCGCATTGTTAGTCCCAAGCGCACTGTTAGTGCCCATCGCGGCCAGGCGCTTGGCCCAGAGAATCCGACCACATCTCCGAGCGCTATCGATAAACACAAGGCAAGCGGCAATCATTTTTTCGGTGCAATGATGGCCGAGCCGACTCGAGTACGCACTTCAATCCCTTCGGCCTCTACGGCACGGACGATGGCCAAGAGATCCTGTCGTGCGGCATGAAGCTGATCAATCAGCGTGATGACGATATCGAGCGCGTGTTCATCCAGCTCCAGATCGTCGGTCAACTCGCACAGCAACCGCAAGCGGGCGAAGTCGACCTGGCGGAAGGAGTGTGCCGAGGAGTTCTCGGTCTCCTGGCGCAATGGAATGACCAGTTGGGTTTCAATAAAGGCGAACAGACGAGTGCGCGTCAGCCCCGGAATGGCGGCAAGCACTTCATCCTCGGTCAGATGCTCAGTCATGATGCAGCCTCGTTCAGCAATTCAGCGCGCGGGTCGTGGGAATGGTTCTTGCGCCAGTCAGTCAGGAAATCGCGCAAGGCGTCGTCGATCACGGGCGGTGCCATGATCTTTAATTCGACAAGCTGATCACCGGCTGCCTTGCTCGACATAACGGGCACACCACGTCCACGCAGTCGAAACACCCGGCCGGAACTCACACCTTTTGGAACCGTCAGGCTGACAGGTCCCGAAATAGTTGGGGCAGTGACCTTTGCCCCGAGGACCGCCTCGTCAATGGTGATGGGCAACGTCACAAGGATGTCGTCGCCCTCGCGCCTGAATACCGAATGCGTGCGCACTGAAAGGGTGATCAGCGCGTCACCCGCTGGGCCGCCGCCATGGCCCGGCCCGCCCTTACCACGCAGGCGCAGGGTCTGGCCGTCCTGCGACCCCTGCGGTATCCTTACCGCGATGTTCTCTCCCTCCGGCAAGGTGATGCGCATCTCGCCGCCACGCACCGCATCCAGAAATGGCACCTCCAGCATGAAGCGAAAGTCAGGGCCGGGCATGGGGAAACCACGATCGCCGAAATCCCCGCCGCCTTGGCGCGTTCGCTGGCGCAGGATCTCTGCGAAGATGTCGGCCGGATCGCCATGTGTCTCAAAGCCTTGCCGTTGCTGGTAGGGGTTGTCTCCGGCTTCGGCAAAGTCGCGGTAGTATTGGCGCTGCGGGCGTTCTGTGCCCGACGCATCAATCTCGCCCGCATCAAAGCGGGCACGGGTAGCAGGATCCTTCAGCAGGTCGTGGGCGGCGGCAATTTCCTTGAACCGCGCTTCAGCTCCGGCATCGTCGGGGTGCAGATCTGGGTGGCTGGTGCGCACCAGCTTTCGGTAGGCTTTCTTGATGTCGTCCGCTGTGGCGGATTTGGTAAGGCCAAGTGCGCCATAGGGATCAATCGTCATCCATCAACCTTCCCTTTTCGGCAAGACCACGAGTATCCTTCTTTTCATGAAAATGCCCGGTCGGTCTCTGATGCAGATCAGGGCGGCGAATAAAGTGTCAGGTTGCAGGCTAAGAGCGAAATCTGCTTTCAGCTGTCGTGAAACGCCTGCTTGAGAGCTTGACGGATGTGGCACGTTCATTGCTTCGAAGATGAACAACTCCGGCCACCCGCCGCATTGTGGTCTGCTATTGTGCAAATTGATAAACAACTCGACGGACCGTTCCCCGGAAGTACGGCCGCTCACCCTGCGGCGTTATCCACGCCACCTCCCCATAAAACGGGACCGTCATCCCATCCTGAACCCGGTAGTCCCGAAATCGGCCTTCCCATGGCATCATGACTGTCTCGCTCCCCACCAGCGCACCGCGCGCTTCGATACGGATGCCTGACACCAACCCATCCTCGCCAAAGCGGAACAGCATGATCAGCGTGATCGACCCTTCTGTAAGCGTCGCTTGCGCCGACGCATCATCCACGGGTTGCCAAGTGACGCCTTGCCCGGGCAGCAGGACGGTCGGATACCAGACGCTTTCCGCAAGCCAGCGCATCAGTTCACCCCGAGCGATCTCGCCCTCGCCCTGAACAGTGCCCAGCGAGAAAAGCCCGAAAAGCGCAGGCGTGAGCACACCAGTCCCAGCTACATAGGCATCGTGCACACGAACGGGCATGCCGGGAAACAACGCAATTCGGCCGTTCCAGACAAAACCCGGGCGATTGGCAATGACACGCTGATTGGAGGTGAACGGCCTCCATTGTGGTGCATCAAGGCTCATGTTGAACATGCCTTCGAGCCCGATATCGACCGATCGGACCGTCGGCTGGCCGTCGGTCAAAACCCGCTCGAAGTATCGCCTGACCGGGGCGGGAAGGTCGGCGATCACGCTAGCATCGTAGCGCAGGGCACCATCCGCAATTTCAGCTGCGTCGAGCTGTGCGACAAGCACACGCGTTGCTGCTTCCCAGCGCCACGCACCAAAGGCCACGATACCGCCGTAGAGGATCGCGACCAGGATCAGCGCAGCTGCGGTCCATTTCAGAATGTTCATTGCATTACCTTTCGGGGCCGGACGGATTCGGTGGCAAGGTCATGTCCACGATGTCGTTGCGCACCAGAAAGCGCCCCTGAAAGCGGATGGGCACCGGGGCGCCCGAGAATGGCTGCTCGGGCGAGCCCGGGAGTTGGGCGTGAATGTGCAGATGCGGCTCGCCGGTTTCAACTGAATTGCCGACCTCCCCGATCTGCTGACCCACAGTGACACTATCGCCTGTCATGACCCGCACGCTGCCCTGACGAAAATGACCGAGCAGGATATCGATCCGGTCGCAGCGCAGAAGGACATGGTTGCCGGCCGGATAGCCTTCGTCGACCAGGGGCACCGTCATGTCGGGGCGGTCATTAACTGCCGTAACGACCTCGCCTGCGCACGGCGCAAGCACGGGTGTACCGAAGATGGCATAGGCCGAAGGGTCGGAAGGCTGGATGCCAGTGGTGCGAACCCCCAGCGATTGACGGCGACAATGTCGACGCCATAGCCACTGCCACAAAACCCCGCGTGCAAGGGATGCGAGGGGTCAATCAGCGCCGCATGCGCATTGATCGATGGTGACGCGCCGCCGTTGGCAACAAGATAGATCCCGGAGGCAAGTGGCCAGCCAAGGTCGATCACTTGCCCTTCGGGGGTCTGACGCGCCGAAATCGATGCCCATGATTGAGTTCCGGAGTAACCGGCGATTGCGACGAGGACTACAACCGGCAAGTATCCGACACGGCTGGTGGGCAAGATGGGTCTGGCTGGCGCCCGGATCAGGTGCCAAGCTACGGCGGCAATGAGCGACAGAGCCAGCAGATATGGCACCCACCATGGCGGAAACACCCATACGCCCTGCAAGGCCACCAGCAGGATCAAGAGAGCGGCGGCAAGCGAAAGCAGCCAGAATCCGGACAGATTGCGCGGTGGCAAAAGCACCATCCAGAGGACCAGTGCCAAGGGCAAAAGTGTTTGCAGGACGTAGATGGCTATCATGTTGGATTGCCCGCCACGGCTGTATGCGGACCAAGTTTCAGCATCACAGCGGCCGTGAGCAGCATCACAAGCCCGATGACGATCGTATAGGATCTTGCATCGCTGCCTGTGGGCATAACCGGCAACACCAACGCCGACCAATTGATTGCGCCGTGCAGCAGGATTGCGGGTAAGACGCTGAACTGCGTGTTCACGGACAGCCGAGCAAATATCACCGACAACGCGACAGTGCTTGCCAGAAACAGCCCCATCTGCAATTCAGCCTGCGCTGTGCCTGGCATCCAGAACAACGGCAGGTGCCATAGCCCCCAGACGACGCCAATCATGACCGCCGCCCACCGCCAGCCCAATAGGGTTGTCAGCGCGGGCAGTGCGTAGCCGCGCCAGCCGAATTCCTCCCTCAAGGGGCCACCAAGAACCGTGATGACAGCGAATTGCGCGATGATGATCAGAATCGGACCCTGAACGGGCATTTGGGGTATCGTGCCACCGAGCACAGCATGGAGCCCGAGCGCGGTTCCCATCGCCAGCGGTGCGGCAAACAACGCAAGGGCATACCAACCCCATCCAAGTCGCCAGCGCAGGCACCGTCTGAGCCAGTGCGCGAAGCCTGCCTTTCCCTCGAAGGCCAGAACCGTGACGAAAGCTGCCACGCCCGGCCCAACGGCTGACGCCAGCAACAGTGCCCCGCTCAGGCGCGGCGCTGAAGGGCCGATCAGAGTGACGACCGCCCATAACCCCCATGTCCATCCGAAGGTCAGCGCGAAAAAAGCCAGAAGTGGTAATGGCTGAGTGGTAGCGCCATGCGATCCGTCCACTAGCTCGTGACCAGACGTTGTCGGGACAACCATTAAAGCATCACCGCATCTACCGGCTTGCGTGCCAAGAACGGCATCGGGGCGGCGCGTCCGAACCGCATCACGATGTCGGGCCTGCGCCCCGGCAATCCCACCAGCGCCGCCAGATCGGCCCGCAGTCCGGGCACCTCCACCGGCTGGTTGATGTGGGCTGTTTTCAGCCCCAGTGCCGTTGCCTGCAAGGCGAACCGTTGGCAGGCGCGCCCCACCTGCACCCAATGCTCTGGATTCTCCTGTGCTGCGACAAGCACTGCGATCCCCGAGGAGGATGCGATCTGGCGCGCATACTTCGTGTTCTCGGCCTTTGCCGTGAAGACCATGTCGAAAGCCTGTGGCGCTATCCAGTCGGGCATGGCCGGGCTGCCGCTGGCGAGACCATAAAGGCCGTCGCCTGTCCGCATCGCGGCTGTCGGATTGAAACGCAGCCAATGCTTCAACTCGGCCAGGAAGGCTGGATCGGCCAATTGGGCCGAATTGCCCGCGATGACCAGATCGCTCAGCAGGGCGATCTGCGCCCGCTCGGTGATCAGGATCAGATCGACGCCGGGCACTGCGGCCGCCGCCGCAAGCCGGGACAGGTCGGCAGTACTTGCCGCACTGCCGTCAAAATCGGACCGCGTGGATTGCCGCTGCGGGATCGCGTCGAACAGGTCTGCGTCATCGCCCGACCCGGCCCGTG
>JBBRVJ010000175.1:0-7907 GCA_038246975.1 Rhodobacterales bacterium
GGGCCCGGCTGGGCCGAATGGGATGACCCGTGGCCCAAACCGGCCTATCTGTTTGCCGTGGTCGCGGGCAATCTGGTGGCCCATTCCGGCAGCTTCACCACCATGTCGGGGCGGCACGTCGCGTTGAACGTCTGGGTCCGCCCCGGCGACGAAAACCGGTGCGCCTACGCGCTGGACAGTCTGATCCGGTCCATGCGCTGGGACGAAACCACCTATGGCCGCGAATACGATCTGGATGTGTTCAACATCGTCGCCGTCGATGACTTCAACATGGGTGCTATGGAAAACAAGGGCCTGAACATCTTCAACGCCCGCTATGTGCTGGCCAGCCCGGAAACCGCGACGGATGACGATTTCGGCCGGATCGAGGCGATCATCGCGCATGAGTATTTCCATAACTGGACCGGCAACCGCATCACCTGCCGCGACTGGTTCCAACTGTGCCTCAAGGAAGGTCTGACCGTGTTCCGCGATCAGCAGTTCACCGGCGACATGCGCAGCCCCGCCGTCAAGCGGATCGAGGATGTGCTGACCCTGCGCGCCCGGCAGTTCCGCGAGGATGGCGGCCCGCTCGCCCACGCGGTGCGGCCCGACAGTTTCATCGAGATCAACAACTTCTACACCGCGACCGTGTACGAAAAGGGCGCGGAAGTCATCGGCATGTTGAAACGGCTGGTCGGCGATGCCGCCTATGACCGCGCGCTGACCCTGTATTTCGACCGGCACGATGGCGATGCCGCAACCATCGAGGACTGGCTGGCGGTCTTCGAGGAAACCACAGGCCGCGATCTTTCACAGTTCAAGCGGTGGTATACCCAAGCCGGCACGCCGCGCGTGACGGTGGACGAACATTGGGACGGGGCAGGGCGGTTCACCCTGACGTTCGAACAGCACAACCCCGCCACACCGGGCCAACCGCACAAGGACCCCAAGGTTCTGCCGCTGGCCGTTGGCCTGTTGAACCCCAACGGCGACGAGGTGGTGGCGACCACCTTGCTGGAGATGACGCAAAACAAACAATCGTTCACCTTCGATGGGCTTGCCACCAAACCCGTCGCGTCAATCCTGCGCGGCTTTTCCGCGCCGGTGGTTCTGGACCGCAGCGTCAGCCCCGAGGACCGCGCGTTGCTGCTGGCCCATGACACCGACCCGTTCAACAAGTGGGAGGCGGGCCGTGCGCTGGCCAAGGAGGTGCTGGCGCGGATGGTGACGGACCGGGCGCAGCCGGGGCCTGACTGGCTCGATGCGCTGGCGCGGGTGGCGTTCGATGAAAGCCTCGACCCCGCCTTCCGCGCGCTTGCGCTGCGGTTGCCGGGCGAGGACGACATGGCGCAGACGCTGCACATGGCGGGCCATGTGCCGGACCCTGCGGTGATCCACACCGCCCGGCGGCAGATGGCGCAGGCGTTGGCGGGGCGGCTGGCCCAAGGGCTGCCGGGGCTGATCGACAGTCTGGCGGAACCCGGCCCCTTTACCCCCGACGCGGCGGCGGCGGGGCGGCGGGCGCTGCGGCTTGCGGCGCTGTCGCTTCTGTCGCGCGTCGATGACGGGGCGCGCGCGGCAACGGTATTCGCCCAGGCCGACAACATGACCGAAGAGGTCGGCGCGCTGACCTGTCTTCTGGACATCGGGCGCGGGCAGGCGGAACTTGCGTCGTTTCACGCGCGGTGGAGCGATGACCGCACCGTGATGGACAAATGGTTCGCCCTGCAGATCATCACCTCTGCCCCGGATGACACCGCGCGCATCACCGACACCCTGACCCGTCACCCCGATTTCGACTGGAAGACGCCGAACCGGTTCCGGGCCGTGATCGGCGCGCTGTCGGGCAACCATGCGGGGTTTCACCATGCGTCAGGGGACGGGTATCGGCTGCTGGCGGATTGGCTGATCCGGCTGGATCCGCTGAACCCGCAAACCGCCGCCCGGATGTCGACCGCGTTCGAGGTGTGGGGCCGCTATGACAACGACCGTCAGGCGATGATCCGGGGCGAGTTGCAGCGCATTCTGTCCACACCGGGACTGAGCCGCGATCTGGGCGAGATGGCATCGCGGATGCGGGGCGACTGACGCCACCAAACGCCTGTGACGCTTCCAGGGCCTACTGAACCGAGCGCGCAAGCGCGCAAGCGATCAGCGGTCAGGCAGGCCAAGAGCCTGCCCGCCTGCGGTTGGTACCCACCCCGGCCGTCAGCCCTGACAGTAGTCCTGCGCCTTGGTCCATCCGGCAATCTCGGCCCGTTTCGACCCGTTGCGCAACGGCATCCAGTCGCGCCCCACGCCGCGATTGCCGGTGCCAGCGACCACGCCATCACTCGCCACCGCACTCGCCATGATTTCGACCGCGCATTCCAGATTGGCCGCGCCATCCTTCAAACCGGCAGAGGTCGTGGCGCTGCACTGGTGATGCGCTGCGGTCTGCGGCGAGATTTGCAGCAGCCCAATGTAGCGCCCGCCCCCGCCCGATGCCGCCGGGTTCCATGTGCTTTCATGCTTCGCAATCGCCGACAGCACCCCGGCCCAGAAGGCGCGCCGGTCGGGCAGGCTGGCGTCGATGTAATCGGGGCAGAAGGCGGCGATGTCGGCGGGCACCTGATCAGCCAGCACGGCGTCTTTGGCGGCGACAGCGGCAATGGTCCGCGGGGTCCAGCTTGCGGCCTCGGGGCGCGCGTCCCAAGCCATCAGCGGCATCGGCGTGGTCTCGGGGGAGGGGCCCATGGCGCAGGCGCCAAGGGTCAGGGCGGTGGCAAGCAGGATCAGCGAGTTGGTCAGCATCCGGTCCTTCGGGGCTACGCCGCAGCTTTGCGCGACCGGGGGGAAATCGCCTGCAAAGGGGCGGTCTGGCAAGTGCCGGGCCGGGTGCTGCGCCATAATCGGCACCTTTCCGCTGCTGCCTCCCCTTGCGACGGAACCGCCCCGACCGTAAGAAAGGGCTCTGCCGAAGGGAACTCGCGATGCTCGACCTGACCTATACCGCCCCGAAACCCCGCGTCATTTCCGGAGCGAAGCATGACTGGGAACTGGTGATCGGCATGGAGATTCACGCGCAGGCCGCGAGCAATTCCAAGCTGTTTTCCGGGGCCTCGACACAGGTCGGCTCGGAGCCGAACGCCAACGTGGCCTTCGTCGATGCCGCGATGCCCGGAATGCTGCCGGTGATCAACGAATACTGCGTCGAACAGGCGGTGCGTACCGGGTTGGGCTTGCGCGCGCAGATCAACCTGACCTCGGCGTTCGACCGCAAGAACTATTTTTATCCCGACCTGCCGCAGGGTTATCAGATTTCGCAGCTTTACCACCCCATCGTCGGCGAGGGGGAAGTCCTGGTCGAACTGTCTCCCGGTATCGCCCGCCTTGTGCGGATCGAACGCATCCATCTGGAACAGGACGCAGGCAAATCCATCCACGACATGGACCCGACGATGAGTTTCGTCGATTTCAACCGCACCGGCGTGGCCCTGATGGAAATCGTCAGCCGCCCCGACCTGCGGGGGCCAGAGGAAGCGGCGGCCTTTGTGGCCAAACTCCGCCAGATCCTGCGCTATCTCGGCACCTGCGACGGCAACATGCAGAACGGCAATCTGCGCGCCGACGTCAACGTGTCGGTCTGCCGTCCGGGCCAGTATGAGAAATATCAGGCGACGCAGGACTTTGCCCATCTGGGAACCCGCTGCGAGATCAAGAACATGAACTCGATGCGCTTCATCCAGATGGCCATCGAATACGAGGCGCGCCGCCAGATCGCGATCGTCGAGGATGGCGGCAAGGTGCATCAGGAAACCCGGCTCTACGACCCCGACCGCAACGAAACCCGCTCCATGCGGTCCAAGGAAGAAGCCCACGACTATCGCTATTTCCCCGACCCCGACCTGTTGCCGCTGGAAATCGAGCAAGCTTGGGTCGACGACATCGCAGCCTCGATGCCCGAACTGCCCGACGCGAAGAAAGCCCGCTTCATGGCCGATTTCGGTCTGACCGATTACGACGCCAACGTCCTGACCGCCGATCTTGAAAGTGCGGCTTTCTTTGAAATGGTGGCACATGGCCGCGACGGAAAACAGGCGGCGAACTGGGTGATCAACGACCTTTTCGGGCGGCTGAACAAGCAGGGGCTGACCATCACCGACACACCGATGTCGGCCGCTCAACTCGGCGGTATTCTGGACCTGATCGCCAAGGGCACGATTTCGGGCAAGATGGCCAAGGACCTGTTCGATCTGGTCTGGACCACAGGCGGCGACCCCGCCGAGGTGGCCGCAGCGCAGGGCATGCAGCAGGTGACCGACACCGGCGCCATCGAGGCCGCGCTGGACGCCCTGATCGCCGCCAACCCCGATCAGGTCGCCAAAGCCCGGGTCAACGCCAAGCTGGCAGGCTGGTTCACCGGGCAGGTCCTGAAATCCACTGGCGGCAAGGCGAACCCGGCGGTGGTGAACGAGATGGTGTCGCGGAAACTGGGGCTGTGAGGGGCATGCCAGGAACGCTGTTCTATGCCGCGTGGTAGACCTTTGCCAAATTGCAAACCGATGGCGAACAGAGTTAAGAATGTCTGGCGGCAGACCCTGTTCAAAACTTTCGCCCACCCATAGACGGCGGCAACCCGGTCACCACCAACAATAGAGCGCTTTGAGCGAAATTCGTGTTTCCGCCGAGAATTCTTTCTTCTCTTGGCCTTGGGTGCCAAATCTCGTTAACATTGCAGAAAGGTCGCGGAGGTTCAGTATGTTGCGCTACGAATTCAAGGTGGTTCCGGCCCCGCGTCGGGGGGACAAGACGCGTGGCGTCAAGACGACCGAGGATCGCTTTGCCCTGACCCTGACGCAGATCATGAACGATCTGGGCCGCGACGGCTGGGACTATGTCCGCGCCGATACGCTGCCCTGTGACGAACGGGTCGGACTGACCGGCACCAGGACCAGTTTTCAGAACATGCTGGTGTTTCGCCGGATCATCGAGGCGGACGCCGCCCAATCCGCGCCGCAGCGCCTGATGACGGTCGAACCGCTGCCCGCCGCCGCCCCGCGCCTTGGGGCTGCGGATGCGCCGGCCGGGCCGTCCCCGGCGATCGGGCCGGCCAATCCGGGGATGGCGGCGGAATAGCTATCGGCGCGCGTCCCGCATGGCCCCCGGCAGCGCCTTGGCAAAGACGGCCATTGCGGTATCATCGCCCAGACTGACCCTGATGCAGCGGTCGAGGGGGGCAACCCCCGGCATCCGCACAAAGATGTCGCGCGCAAGCAGACCTGCCAGAACCCGGCGCGCGAAAGCCCCGTCCGCCCGGCAGTCCATCGTGACGAAGTTGGTGGCCGACGGCAGCGCCACCAGCCCATTCGCCTCGGCAATCCCGCCCAGCACGGCCCGCGCCACCACCGCCCGCGCCTGCACCGATGCAAGCCACTCCTGATCGGCCAGCGCCGCCAGCGCCCCGGCCTGAGCAACCCGCCCGAGGCCAAAATGATTGCGCACCCGGTCGAACGCCGCCGCCAGCGGGGCCGCTGCGATGGCATAGCCGACCCGCAGACCCGCCAGCCCGTAGCCCTTGGAAAACGTGCGAAACGTGATCACGCGCGGGTCGTCCGCCGCGACCTTGGCCGCCGTGCCAGGCGGGGCGAGGTCGACATAAGCCTCGTCCAGCACCAACAGCGCGCCGTCGGGCAGGGCGTCGCGCATCGCCTGCACCGCTGATGCCGCATGGTGGCTGCCCATCGGATTGTCGGGATTGGCGAAGTAGATCAGTTTCGCGCCCGTGCGGCGGGCCAGTGACACCAGCGCATGCGGGTCCTCGTGGTCGTCCCTGTAGGGGGCCTTGTGCAACACGCCGCCAAAGCCCGCGACATGAAAGTTGAAGGTGGGGTAGGCGCCGTCGGACGTCACCACCGCATCGCCCGGCGCCACGAACAGCCGCATCAGATACCCGAGCAAACCATCAATGCCTTCGCCGACCACAATGTTGGCGGGGGTACACCCATGATGCAGCGCCAGCGCCGCCTTCAGGTCATGTCCTTCGGGGTCGCCGTACATCCAAGCCTCACTGGCGGCCAGCGTCATGGCGGCTATTGCCTGCGGCGACGGGCCGAACAGCGATTCATTCGCGCCCAGCCGCGCGTGAAACGGGCGGCCTCGGGCACGCTCCTGGGTTTCCGGGCCGATGAAGGGCACAGTGGCGGGCAGGGAGGCGACAAGCGAGGTAAGTTTGGCGGTCATGCCCGTAGTCTGGGCGGTATTTCGTGGCTGGGCAAGGGGTTTACCAACCAGCGGTGCGTGAGATCACGCACCCTACGCCCGACCCTGAAGGATCAGTTCTTGAGGAAAGCGCGCCGCGATTCTTCGGCAATCGCCTGACGCATCTCAAGATCGGCCAGCCGCGCCACCTTGACCTTGCGGGCGGCTTGGTCGGTGAGGGTGGCGAGGCGGGCGCACTGTTCGGCGGCCCGTTTTTTCAGGGTGATCTCTTCGGGGATCACGCCAGCCCCGGCCATGATGCGGATTACCAGTGCGTCGCCTGCGGTGATGCAGGTGTCGCCGGGGCGGTCGGGTGGGGGTTTTCCCTCGCCTTCCAACCCCTCGGGTTGGCCCTTGGCGCGGGCGGTGGCGATCTGGCGTTCGGCGAGGCGGTTCAGTCAGGATGTTGCCGTTCTGCTGACGTCAACATGGGGCTTGCCGCGGGTAAGAAAAGGGGGGCTTCGCACCCCCCTCGGCCTTTGGCCTCACCCCCTGCGGGATATTTGTCGACAGAAAAATCAGGCCAGTTCGGCCAGCCGTTGCAGGGCGGCGCGGAGTTTGGCGGCTTCGTCCTCGCGCGCCTCGAGGTTGGCTTTGGCCTCGTCGACCACATCCTCGGGGGCCGCGGCGGCGAAGTTGGGATTGTCTAGCCGCCCTTTCAGCCCTCCGATTTCCTTGGCCAGCTTGTCGAACGCCCTTTGCAACCGGGCCTGTTCTTCGGCGATGTCGATGATCCCGGCCAACGGGATAGCGAAGGCGGCCCCTTCGGCGGGGATGGTGATCGCGCCCTTGGGAGCTTGGGCGGCAAGGGTCAGCGTGTCGATCCGCGCCAGCCGTTTGATCAGCGCCTCGTTGCGGTCCCAGGCGCCTTGCGCCTCGGGCGTCAGGGACAGCGCCAGCATGTCGAGTTTCAGCCCGACCGGCACATGCATCTGGGTCCGCGCCGAACGGATGTCGTCGATCAGCGTGGTTACCCACGTCAGTTCGCGGTCTGCCGCCGGGTCGAGCAGTTCGGTGCCATAGGTGGGCCAATCGGTATGGCACAGCAGCTTTTCCCGCTTGCCCGTGGTCTGCCAAAGCTCTTCGGTCAGGAAGGGGCTGATCGGGTGCAGCAGGATCATGCACTGGTCCAGAACCCAAGCCATGGTCTGTCTTGTTTCGGCAGCTTCGGGGCCATCGAACAGCGGTTTGGCAAACTCCACATACCAGTCGCAGACGCGGCCCCAGACGAAGGTATACAGGGTGGCGGCGGCCTGATCGAAGCGGTAATCGGCCAGGGCCGCGTCGACCTCGGCACGGGTTTTGGCAGCCTCGCCGATGATCCAGCGGTTGACGGTTGCGATGGGGGTGGGCGGCAGACTGGTCGCGTGACCCTCCCACACCCCGTTCATTTCGGCAAACCGTGCGGCGTTCCACAGTTTTGTGCCAAAATTCCGATAGCCTGCGATGCGGGCGGTATCGAGTTTCAGCACCCCGCCGAGGCTGGCCATGGCAGCATTGGCAAAGCGCAGCGCATCGGTGCCGTATTGGTCGATGATCTCCAGCGGGTCGATGACGTTACCCAGACTTTTGGACATCTTCTTGCCCTTGGCGTCGCGGACGAGGCCGTGGAGGTAGACGGTTTTGAACGGAATGTCGTTGACGACGGCAAGCTGCATCATCATCATCCGAGCAACCCAGAAGAA
>JBBRVJ010000176.1:0-7902 GCA_038246975.1 Rhodobacterales bacterium
CGCTGTCCGAGGCCACGCCCGACATGGCCGACATGCGCACCGTCGTCCTGGTCGGCAATTCAGCCACGCGCCGCGTCGGGCGGTTCGTCTACACCCCAAGGTCGGCGTGATGCAGCCAGTCCATCACACCCTCCACCGACCCCGCCACCTGCCGATCCGGCAGCACCGGTCTGTCGATCAGGATCACCGGCACGCCCAAAGCCCGCGCCGCATCCATCTTGGCGCGCGCCCCGCGCCCGCCTGCGTTCTTGGCAACCAGATGGGTGATGCGGTGGGCCTGCATCAGCGAACGGTCGCCCACCTCGTCAAACGGTCCACGCGCAATGATCGCCTGCGCATGGGGCAGGGGCAGCGGGTCCATCGCATCGACCAGCCGCAGCAGATAGAAATGCTGCGGCCTGGCGGCGAAGGGTATCAGATGTTGCCGCCCGATCGCCAGAAACACCCGCGCCGGGGCATCGGGCAGGGCGTTTACCGCGCCTTCGATCCCCTGCACCGCGCGCCAGTCGTCGCCGGGTCCCGCCACCCAGGCGGGCCGCTCGAACGCAATCAGCGGCACGCCTGCCACGCCACTTGCAGCAACCGCGTTCTTGCTCATCTGCGCGGCAAATGGGTGGGTTGCGTCCACCAGATGGCTGATGCGTTCGGTCCGCAGATAGCGCACCAGCCCGTCCACCCCGCCGAACCCGCCAACCCGCACCGGGATCGGCTGGGCGACCGGAGCCTCGGTGCGCCCGGCATAGGAAAACACCGCGTCCACCCCGGCCGTCGCCAAGGCGCGCGCCAGATCGCTGGCTTCGGTGGTTCCGCCCAGAACAAGGACGCGGGGCATGGCTGATCCTTGGCTGCACATCATCGGACTGACCGAAGATGGCCTGCCGGGCCTGTCGGACGCAAGCCGATTGGTGCTCAGACACGCCGAAGCCATTTTCGGCGGCCCGCGCCATCTTGATCTGGTGCAGGCAGACAAGCGCGGCATGCCATGGCCAGTGCCGTTCGACCCGGTCGCCGTTCTGGCCCGGCGCGGCCAGCCTACGGTCGTTCTGGCCTCGGGCGATCCGTTCTGGTTTGGCGCAGGTGGCAGCCTTGCCGCCCATCTGGACCCGACCGAATGGACAGCCCATCCCGCACCCTCGACCTTCAGCCTCGCCGCCGCGCGGCTTGGCTGGCGGCTGGAGGAGACGATCTGCCTTGGCCTGCACGCCCAACCCTTTGCGCGCGCACGACCCCATCTGACTATCGGCGCGCGGCTGATCTGCCTGCTGCGCGACGGCCCCGCCGTCGCCGAGTTTGCCGCTTACCTGACCGGATTGGGGTTCGGCGCATCGCCGCTGACCGTCCTCGAATCCCTCGGCGGCCCGCGCGAGCGGCTCCGCCATACCACGGCCAACGCGCCCCCGACCGATGCCACAGCCCCTGTGGCCGTCGCCACAATGATCGCCGGAGCCTCCGGCCTGCCCCGCAGTTCGGGCTTGCCGGATGATGCCTTTACCCACGACGGCCAGATCACCAAATCCCCGATCCGGGCGATAACCCTGTCCGCTCTGGCCCCCCGGCCCGGTCAGCGGCTGTGGGACATCGGCGCAGGGTCCGGGTCGATTTCGGTGGAATGGTGCCTTGCGGGAGGTATCGCCAACGCCGTCGAACCTCGGGCTGACCGCGTGGCGCAAATCCGGGCGAACGCTGCAAGTTTCGGCATGGATCATCGCCTGACGGTGACCGAAGGTGCGGCTCCGGAAGTGCTGGCCGACTTGCCCGAGCCTGACGCCATTTTCCTTGGCGGCGGGGGGGATGCAGACCTGATGCAATCGCTGTGGCAATCGCTTCGCCCCGGCGCGCGGCTGGTGGCCAACGCGGTGACGCTGGAGACGGAAAGCCTGCTGACCCAGTGGCATGGCTTGCACGGCGGCAGCCTGATGCGGGTCGAGATCGCCCATGCCGCCCCTTTGGGCCGGATGCGGGGCTGGCAATCCAGTCGGCCCTTGGTGCAATGGAGCGTCACCCGATGAAAGTCGCCGGGTTCGGGTTCCGCCGCACGACTACGCAAGACGCCTTGCTTGCCGCCCTGACGGCGGCGGGAGGCGCGCAGGGGCTGGTCGCCATCGCAACTGCCGCCGACAAGGCCGCTCACCCTGCGATCACGGGCCTTGCCACCCATCTGAACCTGCCGTTGCGGGCCGTTCCGCTGGACCTGTTGCCGTCCCAGCCCGCCACGCCCAACGCCCGCCTGCCCGCCCGCTATGGCCACCGCAGCGTGGCCGAGGCCACGGCCCTTGCCGCCGCAGGCCCCGGTGCGACGTTGGTTTCCAAACGCCACACCTCGCCCGACCGCACCGCCACTGTCGCTATCGCCCTTGCGGAAAGGATTGCCCCATGACGGTTCACTTCATCGGCGCTGGCCCCGGCGCGCCTGACCTTCTGACGCTGCGGGGCCGCGACCTGATCGCCGCCAGCCCGGTTTGCCTTTATGCGGGGTCATTGGTTCCGCAGGGCGTGCTGGCGCATTGCCCGCCGGGTGCCAGGATCGTCAACACGGCCTCGCTCAGCCTTGACCAGATCATCGACGAAATCGCCGCTGCCCACGCCGCAGGGCGCGATGTGGCAAGGCTGCACTCGGGCGATCTGTCGATCTGGTCGGCGATGGGCGAACAGCTGCGCCGCCTGAACGCGCTGGACATCCCGCATACCGTGACCCCCGGCGTTCCGTCTTTTGCGGCGGCTGCGGCTGCGTTGAGCGCCGAGTTGACCCTGCCGGGCATGGCGCAATCGGTGATCCTGACCCGCACGTCGGGCCGCGCGTCGGCCATGCCTGCGACCGAAAACCTTGCGGCCTTTGCCGCGACCGGAGCGGTGCTTGCCATCCATTTGTCCGTGCATGTGCTGGACAGGGTGATTGCAGAGTTGACCCCCCACTATGGCGCCGATTGCCCGGTTGCCGTCGTTTGGCGCGCAAGCTGGCCGGATGAGCGGGTGGTCCGCGCCACGCTTGGCACGCTGCAAGCCAGCCTTGGTGCCGAGATGGAGCGGACGGCGCTTATCCTTGTCGGCCATACCCTTGGTGCGCAGGATTTTGGCACATCGCGGCTTTATGCCGGCGATTATGACCGTCGGTTCCGCCCCACCGGGACCGACCCGCGCTTTCCGGAGCCCGCATGACCCCCGGCATTCTGATCGCCGCCCCTGCGTCGGGCACTGGCAAGACAACGGTAACGCTGGGTCTGGCGCGGGCCTTGCGCAATCGCGGATTGGCCGTGCAGTGCTTCAAATCCGGCCCGGATTACATCGACCCCGCGTTTCATGCGGCAGCTTCGGGACGACCGTCCTTTAACCTTGACAGTTGGGCGATGCCTGCGGCGCTGACCAATCAGATTGCGCAACAGGCTGACCGCGCCGATATCACCGTTGCCGAAGGTTCGATGGGTCTGTTCGACGGCGTGGCAACGCCCGGCGCATGGGGAACCGGGTCCAGTGCCGAGATGGCGCAGCATTTCGGCTGGCCCGTTATTCTGGTGCTCGATCCCGCAGGGCAGGCGCAAACCGCAGCGGCCGTTGCGCAGGGGTTGGCGCGGTTTCGCCCCGGTCTGAACGTGGCAGGGGTGATCCTGAACCGCACAGCCTCGCCCCGGCACGAGGCGCTGATCCGCGCCGGGATGGATGCGGCGGGGATCACCGTGTTCGGCGCGCTGCCGAAATCGGCGGCGATCACGATGCCGGAGCGCCATCTCGGCCTTGTGCAGGCAGAGGAGCAATCGGGCCTGTCGACGCTGATCGACAACGCGGCCAGCCTGATCGCCCGGCATGTCGACCTTGACGCCCTGCTGCAGGTGGCCAGCGCCCACCCGTTGACCCAGACTAGCCACACCCCAACTCCGCCCCCCGGCCAACGCATTGCCCTTGCCCGCGATGCTGCGTTTTCCTTTGTCTACCCCCACATGATCGACGGCTGGCGCAGGGCAGGGGCTACGGTGATGCCGTTTTCACCCTTGGCAGACGAAACCCCGGATGACACCGCCGATTGTTGCTGGCTTCCCGGCGGCTATCCCGAACTGCACGCGGGCCGTCTGGCCGCTGCCCAGACTTTCCGGACCGGTTTGCAAGCCTTCGGCCTGACCCGTCCGGTGCATGGCGAATGCGGGGGCTACATGGCGATGGGGGCGGGGTTGGTCGACGCGGCGGGGGCGCGGCATCAGATGGCGGGCCTGCTGGGGCTGGAGACGAGTTTCGCCAAACGCAAGATGCACCTCGGCTATCGGCAGGCGACCCTGCTGCACCCGATGCCCGGTCTGCCCAGCCGCAGCCGCCTGCGCGGCCATGAATTCCATTACGCCACCATCACGGTGCAACCCGACGCCCCTCTGGCCCACGTCACCGACGCCAACGGCAGCCCCGTGACCGAATCCGGATCGACCCAAGGCCGTGCCACCGGCAGCTTCTTTCACCTGATCGCCGAGGCCGAATGACCGGGTTCGTCTCTTTCGTGTCGTCCGGTCCCGGCGACCCCGAGTTGCTGACCCTGAAGGCTGCGGCGCGGTTGCAGGCGGCGGATGCGGTGCTGTTCGATGATCTGTCGGCAGGCCCGATCCTGACCCACGCCCGCGCCGGAGCCGACCTGATCAGCGTCGGCAAACGGGCCGGGCGCGCGTCGCCCAAGCAGGATCATGTCAGCCGTCTGCTGGTCGAATACGCGCAGACCGGGGCCAAGGTCGTACGCCTCAAGTCGGGCGATGCGGGTCTGTTCGGCCGGCTGGAGGAGGAGATCGAGGCGTTGCGTGCTGCCGGCATCGGCTACGAGATCATCCCCGGCGTGCCCGCCGCCTTTGCCGCCGCTGCCGCCGCAGGCATCCCGATATCCCGCCGCCTGCAAGCCCGCCGCGTGCAATTCATTACAGGAGCCGATGTAACGGGCGGTTTGCCGGACGACCTGAATCTGGCCGCGCTTGCCGATCCGCTGGCCATGACCGTGGTTTACATGGGTCGCCGCAATTTTCCCCAACTGGCCGCCAGCCTCATGGCCGCTGGTTTGCCGCCCGAGACCCCCGCCCTGCTGGCCGAGGCAGTGGGTCATCCTGCCCAAGTCCTGCACCGCACCACGGTTGCGGCGCTGGCCGAGAAACTGGCCAACGATCCCGGCACCCAACCCGCCGTGATCCTGTACGGACCGCTGGCGGAGGGTCCATGAACATCATGCTTTGCACCGCCTGCGCGCTGGGGCAGACAGGGTTTGCAGTCATGCTGACCGACGCCTTGCATCATGCCGGGATTGCGGCAGAGGTCCGCCCTGTCGATTGCATGTCCGGCTGCGCCCGCCCCTGGACCATCGCGTTCCGCGAGGAGGGCAAGACCGCCTATCTGTTCGGCGATCTGACCGCCGCCGACCTGCCCGACCTGATTGTGTTTGCGCGGCTGTATGCCCGCTCGCCCGACGGCGACTTTGCTGACGCGAGACCCTTGGGCGGTTTGCGCACCAAGGCCTTGGCCCGCATTCCGGGGTGACGCGCAGGCGGCGTCAGATCGTGGCGTCGCAATCCGACCCCAAGTGCCGCTTCCTGCCTTGACCGATCTGCCCGGCCATGCGCAAGTAACAAGGCAAGGTGTTCCATATTGTGCAAAGCACAGGGACTGAAACGGGAATGGGGAACGGGCGGACCTGAACAGGCGCCCAAAGCCCCAGCCGCCCCCGCGACTGTAAGCGGTGAGCGGGCTTTCAATCGGCCACTGTCCCCTGACCGGGATGGGAAGGCGAAAGCCCGTCGTGACCCGCGAGCCAGGAGACCGGCCTTGCATGGTGAAACACAACTGCCGTCGGGTGTGACGGCAAGGAGCAAGACGATGACAACGACCACTTCCCTGGCCATCGCGCGGCCTACCGCTACGTCGACCGTAATCTTGGTGCTGTTCATGGCCGCCTTGGGGCTGGGTCTGCTGTTCGTGGCAGGCCATGCCCAATCGGCGGCGCTGCATGACGCGGCCCATGACGTGCGCCACGCCACCGGCTTTCCCTGCCACTGACCCGATGATCCAGCGTATGGTGACCAGCGCGGTGTTCGCTGGCTGTGTGGTGGGGCTGTTTGCAGCGCTGCTGCATTTCGTGTTCGTGCAGGAGTATATCCTCTTGGGCGAGCGATACGAATCCGGGGCGATCACGCATTTCTCGTCGGGCAGTTCGGTTGAGGATGCCGTCGCCAACCCGCCAGCGGCAGGTCATGACCAAGCGGCAACGTCTGGCAGTCTGGAGCCGGTGACCGGCAAGGCCGATCACAATGGCGGGGCGGCCCACGACCACAGCCCGCCGCCCAGCGACCTTGCCCGCAATGGTCTGACTGTGCTGTTCACGGTCCTGATCTATTGCTCATATGCAATGATCCTGCTGGCGGGGTTCGGTCTGGCCGAGGCGGCTGGATACAAGGTCGCGGCAGGCGAAGGGTTGCTTTGGGGGCTGGCGGGTTTTGCGGCCTTTCAGCTTGCCCCGGCGATGGGGCTTGCCCCCGGATTGCCCGGCACGATCGCGGCAGAACTGTCTGCGCGGCAGCTATGGTGGTGGGGCACGGTCGCCGCCACCGCCAGTGCGCTGGCGCTGATCGGCTATGGCCGCAAGCCTTGGGCATTGTTGCTTGCCATCGGGTTGCTGGCCGCCCCGCATGTGATCGGCGCCCCCAAGGTTGATGCGTTCTACGGCACCGCCCCCCCCGAAGTCGGCGCGATGTTTGCCGCACGGGTTCTGGGCGTCGGGCTGGTGGTCTGGGCGTGCCTGGGCTGGGCTGCGGGCTATTTCTGGCAGCGCAGCGCAGCAGCGGTTTAACCTGGACCCGCAGGCGCGGCCCAACCGCGCCTGCCAACCTGAGGAGGTCTTGTGCAGATTACCCTGATCGGCATCGGTACCGGCAACCCCGATCACCTGACCCGCGAGGCGGTCCGCGCGCTGAATGCCGCCGATCTGATCCTTGTGCCGTTCAAGGGAGCCGGGAAGTCCGATCTTGCCGACGTGCGACGTGCGATCCTGACCGAAGTGCTGACCCGACCTGTGCAAGTCGCCGAGTTTGATCTGCCCACCCGCGACCCCGCCACGCCTGACTACCTGTCCCGCGTGAACGACTGGCACGAGGCCATCGCCGTCACATGGTCGCGCACCATTGCCGCTCACCCCGGCACGCGGAACGTGGCGTTGATGGTCTGGGGCGATCCGTCGCTGTACGACAGCAGCCTGCGCATCGCGGCCCATCTGTCTCAAACGGGAATGCCCGTGCAAACCCGCGTGGTCCCCGGCATAACCAGTCTGCAAGTTCTGACGGCTGCCCATGCCATTCCGCTGAACGGCCTTGGCGCGCCGGTGATCATCACGACGGGGCGGCGGCTGCGCGATCAGGGCTGGCCTGCGGGGGCCGACAGCGTGGCGGTGATGCTGGACGCGGGCGGCGCGTTCGAAGTGCTGGACCCGACAAGTATCACCATCTGGTGGGGGGCCTATGTTGGCCTGCCGCAACAGACCCTGTTGCACGGCCCGCTTGACCAGATCGGCCCCACGATCATCACAACCCGCGCCGCCCTGCGCGCCGCGCATGGCTGGATCATGGATATCTATCTGATGCAGCGAACGACCCGCGATGTCTGACGCCCTTCGCGCATTGCTGCCGGCCTGTGGTCTGGCCGCCGATGCCCCGCTGCGCATCCTGACCAAGTCCGAGAGTACGGCATGGATCGCAGGCAACGCCGCCACACAGATCATCCTGCGTCAGCACCGCGCGGGCTATCACACCCGCCCCGAGATCGCGTCGGAACCTGACTGGCTTGCTACCCTGCAAGCCACCCCCGGCCTGCGCTGTCCGCAACCTTTGCCGTTCATGGAAGGCACTTTGCTTCACCGCACCGATGACCGCTCCACAGTCGCCTTCGCCCTGATCACAG
>JBBRVJ010000177.1:0-7878 GCA_038246975.1 Rhodobacterales bacterium
CGAATCGTGGCGTCGGTCAAGGGCATGAAGCGGGTGGCGCCTTTTCAGATTTCTGCCGATACCCCCAGAAACACCCCCGGACTAGGGTTATCTCAGCGCACCTCGCTGGACGGGATTGGACAATCAGACTTCATGCATCCCATATATACAAGGGATTTTTGGATGTCACTGGCCAACTTCGCATACAAAAGTGGTGCCCGAGGTCGGACTCGAACCGACATGCCTCGCGGCGGAGGATTTTGAGTCCTCTGCGTCTACCATTCCACCACTCGGGCCACCTGACACGGGGCTTTAGCCGCCCCGTGCGGCGTCGTCAACTACAGTCGGTCGGCGGCAATTGTATCGCAATCGGCCATCTGCCCCGAGGAAAGCCCGGTCTGGAACCACCGCGCGCGCTGTGCACTGGTGCCGTGGGTAAAGGTGTGGGGCATCACCTGCCGCCCCGCGTTGCGCGCCAGCGTGTCGTCGCCGATCTGATGGGCGGCGTTCAGCGCCTCTTCGAAGTCGCCGGGCTGGATGGTGCCGAATCGTTGCTTGACCTGCCCGGCCCAGATGCCCGCCAGACAGTCGGCCTGCAATTCGATGCGCACCGAAATCTCGTTGCTATCGGTTTCGTTGGACCGGGCGCGCAGGTCGTTGGCCTGCCCCAGAAGCCCCAACTCGTCCTGCACATGGTGGGCCACCTCGTGCGCCACCACATAGGCCGCCGCAAAGTCGCCCCTGGCGCCCAGCCGCTGTTCCATCGTGGTGAAGAAATCGGTATCCAGATAGATCTTCTTGTCGCCGGGGCAGTAGAACGGCCCCGTCGCCCCCGACGCGCTGCCGCAGGGCGACGCCGTGACGCCCTTGTAAAGCACCAGAACCGCCGGAGTATATGTTTCGCCCAACTGCTCGAGAAACACGGCGGCCCAGATCTCTTCGGTATCGGCCAACGTGACCGATACGAAGTCGCCTCGTTCGCGGTCGGCTTGCGTGATCTCGACCGGGCCGGATGGCTGAACCGCGCCCTGATCGGGCAGCAAGCCCGTGACATCAATCCCCAGGAAATAGCCGACCACCAGCACGACCAGCAAGCCGACTCCCCCCACGCCGCCCGCCCGACCCATGGAAGATCCGGCGCTGCGCCGGTCTTCGATGTTGCGGCTGCCCCGCCGTCCACGCCATTTCATCGCCCGGCCCTTTCCTCGCATCCTGCCTGCAGATTAACGCGGAACAGCAGGCAAACAAGAGGGAAGCATCCCACCGGCTTGACGCCGCCCGTCGGGCATGATGCAAGCGCGGGGCGAGCGCATGGTGAACAAGACAAGCGGGGCATGGCGTGATCAGGGCTCTTTACGACTGGACGATCCGGCTGGCCGAGCACCCGCGCGCGCTGTGGGCGCTTGCCTTCGTGGCTTTCATCGAAAGTTCGGTGTTCCCGATCCCGCCGGATATCCTGATGATCCCGATGATCATCGCCGCCCCCCGCCGGGCCTTCGTGATTGCCGGGGTGGCGACGGTCTTTTCGGTGCTGGGGGGGCTGTTCGGCTACTGGATCGGGGCTGCGCTGTTTGACACTGTCGGTCAGCCCGTTCTCGCCTTCTATGGCAAGGACAGCTATTTCGACGAATTCAAAGCCAATTACAACGCCTGGGGGGCCTGGGCAGTCTTGATCGCGGGGGTCACGCCCTTTCCTTACAAGGTTGTCACCATCCTTTCGGGGGCAACCGGGTTGAACCTGACGGTGTTCATGGCGGCCTCTGTTCTTGCGCGGGGGTTCCGGTTCTTTCTGGTGGCGGCATTGTTGTGGAAATTCGGCACACCGATCCGTAATTTCATCGAGCGCAGGCTCGGACTTATGTTCTCCCTTTTTGTGGGGCTGCTGCTGGGCGGCTTTCTTGTGGTGAGGTACCTGTGAGCCGAACCCTTCTTGTCGTCCTTGCCGCAGGCGGGTCAGCGACATTGCTGGCCGGGGCCTTCGCGTTCCAGTACATCGGCGGTCTGGCCCCTTGCGCGCTGTGCCTGTGGCAACGCTGGCCCCACGCCGCGGCGGTGCTGATCGGGGTGTTGGCGCTGGCTTTGGGGGGTCGTGTCTTGCCGTTGTTGGGTGGCGCGGCAGCCTTGACCGGTGCCGGGATCGCGCTGTTCCACGCCGGGGTCGAGCAGACCTGGTGGCAGGGTCTGGCCTCCTGCACCGCAGGCTCGATCAAGGGGATCAGCACCGCCGACCTGCTGAACCCGGATCTGCTGGTCGCAGCGCCGGTGCGGTGCGATGCGATTGCGTGGCAGATGCTGGGTCTGTCGATGGCGTCGTGGAACATGGTGCTGTCGGTCGGGCTGGCGCTGATCTGGGTCTGGGCCGCGACGAGGCGGCGCTAGGGCAGAGCCTACCCCAACAACCGCTCATGCTCCAACAAGGCAAACCTGTCCGTCATCCCCGCCACATAATCCGCCACGATGCGGGCAAGCTGCGTATGGTCCTGCGCCTGCGCGACATCGGCCTGCCATTCCGCCGGAAGCAACTCAGGCGCCCCCAGATACAGCGGGAACAGCCCGTCAATCGTCGCTGTCACCCGTGCGCGTTCCACCATCACCGACGGCGCGCGGTACATGCGGTGGAACAGAAAGCTGCGCACCGCCTTCAACTCCTGATACAGCGGCTTGGAAAACCGGATCACCGTCGTCCCCAGATCGCGCACGTCCTGCACGGACGCCGGCTGCGCCGCCTCCAGCCGGTTGCGCGCCACGGCGATCACATCCTCGACCATACGACCGAACACCCGGCGCAACGCCTCGTGACGGCGGCGCATCTTGTCGAGCCCCGGATACAGCGCATCGACCTCGGCAAAGGCCGGACCCGTCACCGGCAACTCCATCAGATCCGCCTCGTCGAACAGGCCAGACCGCAAGCCATCGTGCAGATCGTGGTGCGAATAGGCCACGTCATCGGCAATCGCCGCCACCTGCGCCTCGGCGCTGGCGTGGGTCGACAACCCCAGATCCCACTCGGCATTCACTTCTGCCAAGGCATAGGGCAACGGCTCTCCCGGATGGCGCGCATGCGGCCCGGTGACCGGCCCGTTGTGCTTGGCAATGCCCTCCAGCGCCTCCCACGTCAGGTTCAGCCCGTCGAAATCGGCATAGTGCCGCTCCAGCCGCGTCACGATCCGCAAGGCCTGTGCGTTATGGTCGAATCCGCCATAGGGCAGCATCAACGCGCCCAAGGCGTCCTCGCCGGTATGGCCGAACGGCGTATGGCCCAGATCATGCGCCAGCGCCACCGCCTCGGCCAGATCGGTGTTCAGCCCCAACACCCCGGCTATCGTGCGGGCCACCTGCGCCACCTCGATCGTATGGGTCAGCCGGGTGCGGTAATAGTCGCCCTCGTGTTCGACAAACACTTGGGTCTTGTGTTTCAGACGCCGGAAGGCCGACGAATGGATCACCCGGTCGCGGTCGCGCTGATACGGGCTGCGAAACGATGACATCCGCTCGGGGTGTAACCGTCCGCGCGACGTGTCGGAGTGACAGGCATAGGGCACAAGCATCAGGCTAGCCTTGATGGGAGCGGCAAACCCTCCTATATTGCCCCTAGGTCCACAAGGATACCGCAAATCATGCTGACCCTGCCCCCGCAAGTGACCGACCGCGCCTATGCGCGTCTGGCCGAGATTGCCGAAATGACCGGCACCCCCCGTGCCCTGCGCGTGGCGGTCGAAGGCGGCGGCTGTTCCGGCTTCCATTATGACATCAAGCTGGACGAGGCATCGGGCGAAGATCTGGTGCTGGAAAAAGGCGGCCAGCGCGTGCTGGTCGACGCGGTGTCGCTGCCGTTTCTGTCGAACGCGGTGATCGACTTCACCGACGAGTTGATCGGCGCGCGCTTTGTGGTGAACAACCCCAACGCCACCTCCTCCTGCGGCTGCGGCACCAGTTTTTCGGTCTGACGCTTGACCTGCGTTCTGATGCTGGGGTCCGCCCCGATGGTGGTCGCAGCAAAAGACTGGCCCCGCGCCCCGTTTGACCGCATCGTCGCGATCAACAACGCCTTCGCCGTCCGATCCGACTGGGATGTGATGATCCACCCGTGGGATTTTCCAGCTACCCGAGTCCCCGTGCCAAATCCCGGCCAGACCATCGTCACCGAAGCCGACTTCGTGCCAGCGCAGAACGCCTACGGTGGCTTCGTCTATGCCGGGGCCACCATGGCCTACACCGCCGCCTATTGGGCGCTGGACGCCCTGCGCCCCACCGTCATGGCGTTTTTCGGCTGCGACATGCACTATCCCCCCGGCCAGACCCACTTTTACGGCACCGGCACCCCCGACCCCCTGCGCCCCGACATCACGCTGCAATCGCTGGAGGCGAAATCGGCCCGTCTGATGGTTCTGGCAGCCCGGCAAGGCTGCGCGCTTGTCAACCTGTCCACCGGGCCGTCGCGCCTGCTGTTCCCGCGCTGTCACCCCACGCAGGCGGCAACGGCAAAACCTAGAACCTTCAACCCCGCCGCCGTCGCCCGCGCCACCGCGCGCGAGGCAGCACTCGCTTACTTCACCCCCTCGGGGCGCTATTGGGAGGAGCTGGACCGTTTCGACCCCGCCGCCCTGCGTGATCTGGATGCGCTGTGGCTTGATGCCATCGCCTGACGGCTTGTGCGCCCCCCGCCCCCCGGCCTAGAAAGGTCGCACAAGGGACCATCTGAGGACCGTCCGGGGACCAGAATGAAAATCGCCACCTTCAACATCAACGGCATCAAGGCCCGCCTGCCCGCCCTGCTGGACTGGCTGATTACGGCACAGCCAGATGTGGTCTGCCTGCAAGAGATCAAGTCGGTGGACGAAGGCTTTCCGCGCCAACCGTTCACCGACCTTGACTATCACGTAGAAACCCACGGGCAAAAGGCGTTCAACGGCGTGGCGATCCTGTCCCGGCATCCCATGACCGAGGTCACGCGCGGCCTGCCCGGCGATGCGGCCGATGAACAGGCCCGCTGGATCGAGGCGACCATTCAGGGCATCAAAGTCTGCGGCCTCTACCTGCCCAACGGCAACCCGGCGCCGGGGCCGAAGTACGACTACAAACTGGCGTGGATGGCGCGGATGCAGGCCCGCGTCGAATCGCTGCTGGCCACCGAACAGCCCCTCGTGATCTGCGGCGACTACAACGTGATCCCGCAGGCCGAGGATGCCGCCAAACCGCAAAACTGGGTCACCGACGCGCTTTATCTGCCCCAAACCCGCGCGGCGTTTCAACGCCTGACCAACCTTGGCCTCACCGAAGCGTTCCGCGCCCGCGACCCGCGCCCAGGTCAATACAGCTTCTGGGATTTTCAGGCCGGCGCGTGGGAGCGGAACAACGGCATCCGCATCGACCACCTGCTGCTGTCACCGCAAGCCGCCGACCGCCTGACCGATGCGCAGATCGACAAGGCCGTGCGCGGCATGGAAAAACCGTCCGACCATGTGCCGGTCTGGATCACGCTGGACGCCTGAGCCCGACCCGGACCAATTCCAGCTGGCCCAAATATCCCCGCCGGAGGCCCCCCCCCGCCACAAGCACCGCGCGCGGCTCCCTAATTCGCCGCCGCCGCCAGCGCAGGCACGATCACCCGCTCCAACTCCTGCGCCGTCACTGGCCCCGCGATTCGCGCCAGAACGACGCCTTGCCCATCAATCACATACGTCTCGGGCACGCCATAGACGCCCCAGTTCAACGCCATCCGCCCGTTGTCCGCCCCCATCGTGGCGAAGGGATTGCCCAACTCGGCCAGAAAGCCCTGCGCATTCGCCGGTTCGTCCTTGAAGTTGATGCCGTGGATCACCACGCCTTGCTCGGCCAACTGTTTCAGCAACGGATGCTCGGCCCGGCACGGCGCGCACCAGCTTGCCCAGAAGTTCACCAGTTTGACCCCCGGTGCCCGCAACAGCGCATCCGTCGTCATCGGCCCGTCGCCCAGGGCCACCACCACGACCCCCGGCGCTGTCCGCCCCGCAATCGCCGAAGGCAGCGTGTCATCCCCGTTCCACATCGTCACCCAGAACATCACCGCCAGCCCGACAAACAGCACCGGCGGAATGATCAGCAGCCACCTAAACATCAGACCGCTCCTTGACCCGCGCTTCAACTGCTGCCAACGCCCGCTTCACGCGTGCGCCCTGCCACAGGCTGACTGCAACAAGCGCCACGATCAGCGCAACCGACACCGCATAAGACCCCATCACCGCCCCGGCATATTTCCCCAGATCAGGCATCATCCCGCCCCCCTTTCCCGCGCAACCAGCGCCGACAACCGCCGCCCCCGCACTTCGGTCCGCGTCCGCAGCAAAACCAGCGTCAGGAACAGCAACCCGAACCCCGCGATACAGGTCCACAGCGGGTAGGCATAGACATCCGACACGTTCTCCTTGGCATCCATCGACAAAGACGCTCCCTGATGCAGCCCCTGATTCCAGAACAACACCGCATAGCGCGACAGAAACGCGAACACCGACCCCACGATGCACAGCACGCTGGTCAGGTCGGCCGCCGTATCGGCATCCTCGACCGCCGCCCACAGCGCGATATACCCAAGGTAAAACAGCGCAAGGATCAGGAACGCCGTCAACCGCGGGTCCCACTCCCACCACGTCCCCCACATCGGCTGCCCCCAGATCGCCCCGGTAGCCAGCCCGATCACGGTGAATGTCAGCCCGACGGGCGCTGCCGCCTTGGCCGCCAGCACCGACACATGATGCCGCCGGATCAGCCAGATAAGGCTTGTGACCAGCATCATGAACCACGCCGAAGTGCCCATGATCGCGGCGGGCACATGCAGATAGATGATCTTGACGGTGGAGCCCTGCCGGAAATCGTCGGGCGTGAAAAAGAACCCCCAGACCAGCCCGCCGACCAGGCTGACCAGCGCAAGCCCCGTCACCCACGGCAACAGCCAGCCGGATGTCCGCATGAATTTGGCAGGATTGGCATATTCCCAGATCGACATATCCGTTATCTCTGTCCTTCCCGGCGCAGGTTCAACTCACAACCCCGTCAATCCTCAGCGCAAATTGACGCGGATCGCCGCCGCCGCCGCAAACGGCAACAGCGCCAGCGACCCAAGCGTGACAGCGCCCAGAAACACCAAAGCCCCGCCGAACTCCAGCCCCCCGGCCCCGCGCCGCACCACTTCGGCCCCAAAGATCAGCGTTGGCACATACATCGGCAACACCAGCAGCGACAACAGCAACCCGCCGCGCCGGACGCCGACGGTCAGCGCCGCGCCAAACGCCCCGATCACCGACAGCGCAGGCGTGCCGACCAGCAGCGACACCACCAGCCAGCCATAGCCCGCAGGTGCAAGGTTCAGCACAACCCCCAGAACCGGGGCCACGACCACCAAAGGCACCCCCGTCACCACCCAATGCGCCAGCGCCTTGACCAGCACCACCGCCTCCAGCGGCAAAGGTGCCGTCGCCAGCAGGTCCAGCGACCCATCCTCGAAATCCAGCGCGAACAGCCTGTCGAGCGACAACAGACACGCCAGCAGCGCGCCCACCCACAACACCCCCGGCGCAATCCGCCCCATCACCGCCTGATCGGGGCCGACCCCCAACGGCACCAGCACCGCCACCAGCAGAAAGAACGCAAGCCCCAGCCCGAACCCGCCCCCGGCCCGGATCGCCAGCCGGATGTCGCGCACGAACAGCGCCCTCATCCGAACGCCTCGTCGAACGCGCCACCGCGTGCAGAGGCAACCGCGCGGTACGGCGCAAGGTCCAGCACCGCCGCCTCGGGCAACCCCAGATCGACATGCGTCGCGATCAGTGCAGCCCCCCCCCGGCCCAGATGCCCGCGCACCATCGCGCCGAACAGCCCGACCGACGCCGCATCCAGCGACACCGTAGGCTCGTCCAGCACCCA
>JBBRVJ010000178.1:0-7848 GCA_038246975.1 Rhodobacterales bacterium
CCCACGGCGCAGACCTTGCCGTGGCTGGCGTTGATCGGGCTGTGCGGGGTGGTGGCGCATCTGTGCCTGACCTCGGCGCTGTCGCTGGCCCCGGCGAGTTTCATCGTCCCGATCGATTTCGTCCGCCTGCCCCTGATCGCCGCTGTCGGCGCGCTGTTTTATGCCGAAGCGCTGGAGCCTGCGATCTATCTCGGCGGTGGAGTCATTCTGGCGGCGATCTTGCTGAACCTGAAAGCCGGGGGACGACCTGTCTGATCCGCGCCGCCTGAATACGGAGGTCACAACTCCCGCGTCACAAATCTGTGACGCGGCGTCATTGATTGACCGATTCGGAGCCTTGACCTAATCCTGCAAGACAACGAGAACAAAACGAATGCGTTCAGGGGGGATCTTGATCATGAAGTTCACGGGAGCGGCCTTTGCCGCGCTGGCGATGACCACAGGACTGGCGCAGGCAGGCGGCATCGACCGGTCCTCCTTGCCCTATTCGATCCTGTTCGAAGAAGGCCGGGTTATGCAGTTCGGCCTTTCGACCGTGAACCCCGGCGTCAGCGGCACCTATTCGCCGACCCTGACCTTTCTGGGCGGCACGCCGGACACCGGCGACATGGCCGAATCGTATCGGACTTATACCTTCGCCTACAAAGCCGACCTGAACGACAAGTTGTCGTATGGCATCTTCCTGAACACGCCTTACGGCGCGGATGCCAACTACAAGTCGGGCTTCTACACCGGGCTGGAGGCACATTGGCAAAGCGAACAACTCGCCGCCCTGCTGAAATATCAGGTCGCTGACCGGATGTCGGTCTATGGCGGGCTGCGCTATGTCCGGTCCCGTGCCGACATCGCCATTCCGGATTCGCTGATCCGGGGCGGGCTACGACAGGCTGGTCTGGCAGGCAATGCGCAGGCGGCGGCACTGGCGGCAGGGGCGCCGATGGGTACGCTGGCCTACACCGCCGATGGCGAGACCGATGGTCAGTTGGGCATCATTCTGGGCGCGGCGTATGAGATCCCCGACATCGCCTTGCGGGTCGGGTTGACCTATGAAAGCAGCGTCACCCACAGTTTCCGCACCACCGAGGCGATTGCCGCAGTGCCGTCGATCTCGGGCGTCGGCACCACCAACGTCGAGATGCCGCAAAGTGTGACACTGGATTTCCAGTCGGGCGTCGCCAAGGATACGCTGGTGTTCGGCTCGATCAAGTGGTCGGAATGGTCCAAATGGGAAGTGCGCCCGCCGGGATACAACGCGCTGACCGGGTCGGACATCACCAGCTTTGACAACAACGTCATCACCTATTCGCTGGGCGTCGGGCGCAAGATCAACGACAACCTGTCGCTGTTCGCCCGGATCGGATATGAAAAAGCCAATGGCGGCGTGATTTCGCGTCTGTCGCCGACGGACGGCTTGCACAGCATCGGTGTCGGCGGAAGCTGGACCAAGGACAACTTCAAGATCACCGGCGGTGTGGAATATGTGAAGCTGGGCGATGCGACAGACGGGTCGGAGACCCAGTTCACCAACAACGAGGCGGTCGGCGTCGGCATGTCGGTTCTGTTCTCGTTCTGACGCGGTCCATCGGATGATATTCGGCCCCGCATCCGCCGCGGGGCCGTTTTCATTTCCCCTTCCGCCGCGCGCGCGACCCGGCTAACACCTGCACATCCGGTGAACGACGGAGTTGCCATGATCTATCCCACCAGTGCGGCCTATCGCGATTCGCCCGCCAAGCGTGTGCTGTTGTTCGGCATGTCGGGTCTGGGCAAGACGCATCTTTCGAACATCCTGCGCGATGCCGGGGGGTGGTTTCACTACTCGGTCGATTACCGCATCGGCACCCGCTACATGGGCGAATACATCAGCGACAATTTCAAGCGCGAGGCGATGAAAGTGCCGCTGTTGCGCGATTTGCTGATGACCGACAGCGTTTATATCAGTTCCAACATCACCTTCGACAATCTGGCCCCGCTGTCGACCTATCTGGGCAAACCGGGCGATCCTGCGCGCGGGGGGCTGCCGTTTGCCGAATATGCCGCCAGGCAGGAACAGCACCGCGCGGCAGAGGTGGCCGCCCTGCACGACACGCTGCGCTTTGTCGACCGGGCGGGGGGGCTTTATGGTTATCCGCATTTCGTCTGCGATTCCGGCGGGTCGATCTGCGAGGTGACGGACCCGGAAGACCCTGCCGATCCGTTGATGACCGCGCTGTCGCAGAACCTGTTGATGGTGTGGATCAAGGGGTCGGACGCGCACAAGGCCGAACTCGCCCGCCGCTTCGATCGGGCACCAAAACCGATGTATTACCAGCCCGCCTTCCTGGCCACGCTGTGGGCCGAATATCTGGCGCGCGAAGGCAAGCCCGGGGATCAGGTCGACCCCGACGCCTTTCTGCGCTTCGGCTATTCCCGGCTGCTGGACCACCGCCAGCCCCGCTATGCCGCCATGGCGCGGTGGGGGGTGACGGTGACGGCGGAGGAGGTGGCAGGCGTGGACTCGCCCGCCGCGTTCGATGACCTGATCGCCAACGCCCTTGATCGCAAACTGCGCGCCATCTGACCCCGCCCCGGAGCCTGAAACCATGCCCATCACCCTGCCCGCCTCCTTGCCTGCCTTCGACGTTCTGCGGAACGAAGGCGTCATGGTGATGTCGCAGGCGCGGGCGGCGACGCAGGAAATCAGGCCGCTGCGGATCGGGCTGTTGAACCTGATGCCCAAGAAGATTCAAACCGAAAACCAGTTTGCGCGGCTGATCGGGGCGACGCCGTTGCAGATCGACCTGTCGTTGATCCGCATGACCGAACACCAGACCCGCAACACCGCCGCCGAGCATATGGAGACGTTCTATCGCCCTTTCGCAGATGTGGCCGAAACGGGCGAAAAGTTCGACGGGCTGATCATCACCGGTGCGCCCATCGAACACCTGCCCTTCGAAGAGGTGACCTATTGGGACGAATTGCGCCGGGTGATGGACTGGACGCAGACCCATGTGCATTCGACCTTCGGCGTCTGCTGGGGCGGGATGGCGATGGCTTATCATTTTCATGGTGTGCAAAAACACATGTTGCCCGCCAAGGCATTCGGCTGTTTTCGCCACACCAACGTCGCCCCGACATCGCCCTTTCTGCGCGGCTTTTCCGATGATTTCGTCATTCCGGTCAGCCGCTGGACCGAGGTCAGGCAGCCCGCGATCGACGACGCAGGCTTGCGCACTCTGCTCGCGTCCGACGAGGTTGGCCCCTGCCTGATCGAGGATGCCGCACACCGCGCGCTGTATATCTTCAATCACTTTGAATACGACAGTGACACGTTGAAGCAAGAGTATGATCGCGATGTGGTGAACGGCACTCGCATTAACGTGCCGCTGAACTATTATCTGGACGACGACACGACGAAAGCCCCGATGAATCGCTGGCGCAGTCACGCGCATCTGCTTTATGGCAACTGGATCAACGAAATGTATCAGACGACACCTTATGATATCACGCAGATTGGTTCTTAGTTTTCTCGTCGGCGGCATGGCCGTCGCGGCGCTGTCGGTCGCAGGTTGCGCCCGGTTCCGCGAAACCAAGGCCGAAGCGGCCCATCCTCCGGTCGGGCAATTCGTGACGGTCGACGGGTTGCGGGTGCACTATGACATGAAGGGGTCCGGGCCGGATATCATTCTGCTGCACGGCGCATCGGGAAACCTGCGCGACTTTACTTTTGATCTGCGCGACCGCCTGACCCCCTATTTTCGGGTAACCGCGTTTGACCGCCCCGGACTGGGGTACAGCGACGAATTGCCGAACGGCGATTTCACGCTGGCAGGGCAGGTCAAAGTCCTGCGCGGGGCGGCGGATCAGTTGGGGATCAAGCGGCCCATCGTGCTGGGCCAAAGCTATGGCGGATCGACGGCGCTGGAATGGGGGTTGCAGGGCGGCGATAACGGGCCTGCGGCCCTGGTGCTGTTAAGCGCCCCGTCGATGCCGTGGCCGGGGGACCTTGGGTTTTCCTATCGCGTGCTGTCCAATCCTGTGGGTCAGGCACTGGTTGTGCCGGTGGCTGCGGCCTTGGTGTCGGAAAGCTTTGTCGAAAAGACCATCGCGCGTATCTTTGCCCCCGAGGCCATGCCAGCGGGATACATCGCTCATATCGGAGCCGACCTGACTTTGCGCCGGTCCACCCTTGCCAACAACGCCGAACAGGTGAACGGGCTTCGCCCTCAGATCGTGGCGATGCAAACGCGCTACTCCGGCCTGAATATTCCGGTCGAGTTGATCCACGGCGATGCCGATACGGTCGTGCCGCTGTCTATCCATTCGGCGAAACTGGTCAAGCTGCTGCCCGATGCGCGGCTGACCGTCGTTCCGGGGGGCGGCCACATGCCACAGCACACCCAGACCGACCTCGTGGTCGAAGTCACCCTGCGCGCCGCCACCCGCGCCGGATTGCGCTGACCCCGCCAATCGCCATACTGGCGCAAAACGGGGAGACACGCATGGACCTGCCATTTGACGGGGCGATCAGCCGCTATTTAAGGGAAGGCGCACCGAAAGACGTGCGCAAGGCCATCGAAAAGGCCGGCAAGGATGTCATCCTGAACCCTGATTATCCGTACCGCGAGGAAATGAAGAAGAAGGATTACGAGGCGCAAATGGATACGCTGCAGATCCAGCTTGCGCGCCTGCAAGCCGGGGTCAAGGCCAGCGGCAAGCGGATCATGGTCGCGTTCGAAGGCCGCGACGCCGCAGGCAAGGGCGGCACCATCGAGGCGGTCCGCGAAAACATGAACCCGCGTCAGGTGCAGATCGTCGCCCTGTCCAAACCTTCGGACCGCGAGGCCAGCCAGTGGTATTTCCAGCGTTACGTCGACTGGTTTCCCGCCAGCGGTGAAATAGCCCTGTTCGACCGCAGCTGGTACAACCGCGCGATGATCGAGCATGTCTTCGGTTTCTGCACCCCCGAACAGCGCACGAAGTTCTTTCGACAACTGCCTGATTTTGAACGGATGATCGTCGACGAAGGCATCATCCTGATCAAGCTCTGGCTTGAGGTGGGCCGGGCCGAACAGTTGAAACGCTTTCTGGACCGCGAACGGGACCCGCTGAAACAGTGGAAGCTGTCGCCCATCGACATCGACGGGTTGGGCAAATGGGACGCCTATTGCACCGCCATCGACGAGACGATGCAGATCAGCCATTTCGACCATGCGCCATGGACCGTGATCCTGTCCGACGACAAAGCCCGCGCACGGATCGCCGCCATCCAGACCTTGCTGCACGCGGTCGATTATGTGGGGAAAGACGCCCATGCCATCGGCAAGATCGACACCGCGATCTGCGGCACACCGGAGCTTCGGCACAGGACGTGAAACGCGGCTACCACCACGGCAATCTGCGTCAGGCTCTGGTCGAGGCGGCGCTTGGCCTGATCGCCAAAAACGGCCCGCAGGGCTTTACCCTGTCCGAAGCCGCCAAGGCCGCCGACGTCACCCCCGCCGCCGTCTATCGCCACTTTGCCGGGCGCGATGATCTGCTGGCCGAGGTGGCCCGGCAGGGCTATGACATTTTCGCAGCACTGATGGAGTTCGCCTATAACAACGGCAAACCCTCGGCCCTTGCGGCGTTCGAGGCGACGGGCCGCGCCTACCTCGCCTTTGCCCGCAAATATCCCGGTCACTATATGGCGATGTTCGAATCCGGCCTGACCTTCAACGCCCATCCCGAACTGGCCCATATCGCCGCCCGCGCGCGCGGCGTGCTGGAAACCGCTGCCGAGCAGTTGTCGCAACACCTGCCCCGCGACCGCCGCCCCCCGGCGTCGATGTTTTCCGCCCATATCTGGGCGATGAGCCATGGCGTGGTCGAACTGTTCCTGCGCGGCAATCCCGGTGCAAAATCGTCCTTCCCACCCGAAGACCTGCTGGAGGCGGGCATCGGCATCTACCTGCGCGGTCTGGGGCTTTTGCCGCCCGAATGACAGTTGCGACAGGTTTTGTCGCGAAACCGCATGTAAATTCTGCCACCTCTGGCACATCTTCGGCAAAACGAAATCCCAAGGGGGCCCCCTGATGAAATCCCATACCCGCGTGGTCGTGATCGGCGGCGGTGTCGTCGGCTGTTCGGTGCTGTATCACCTGACCAAACTTGGCTGGTCGGACGTGACGCTGATCGAGCGCGCCGAACTGACCGCAGGCTCCACATGGCACGCGGCGGGCGGGTTTCATACCCTCAATGGCGACACCAACATGGCGGCGCTGCAGGGCTACACGATCCGGCTTTACAAGGAACTTGAGGCAATTACCGGCATGTCTTGCGGGCTGCACCACGTCGGCGGCATCACGCTGGCCGACAACGTCGAACGCTTCGACATGCTGAAGGCGGAACGCGCCAAACACCGCTACATGGGGCTGGACACCGCGATCCTGACCCCTGCCGAGGTTGAAACCATGACCGACGGCATGGTGAACACCAAGGGGATTCTGGGCGCGCTTTATGATCCGCTCGACGGCCACCTTGACCCCTACGGGACCACCCACGCCTATGCCAAGGCGGCCAGAATGGGCGGGGCTGACATCATCCTGCATACCCGCGTGTTGGAAACCAACCCGACGCCCGAAGGCTGGGAAGTCGTCACCGACAAGGGCACGATCCATTGCGAACATCTGGTCAACGCAGGCGGCCTCTGGGCGCGCGAAGTCGGCGCGATGGCCGGCGTCTATCTACCGCTCTTGCCAATGGCACACCAATATCTGGTGACCGACGACATCCCCGAAATCGTCGCGCGTGGCGGCCGCGAGTTTCCGCATGTGATGGACCCCGGCGGCGAATCTTACCTGCGCCAAGAGGGGCGCGGCTTCTGCATCGGGTTCTACGAAAAACCCTGCGAAGGCTGGTCGGTCGATGGCACGCCATGGACCTGGGGGCAGGAACTGCTCCCCGATGCCTTTGACAAGATCGCAGAGTCGGTCGAATTCGCCTACAAACGCTTCCCCGCATTGGAGCGCGCCGGGGTGAAACGGGTGATCCATGGCCCCTTCACCTTTGCCCCCGACGGCAACCCGCTGATCGGCCCTGTCCCCGGCTTGCGCAACTATTGGTCGGCCTGCGCCGTCATGGCGGGCTTCAGCCAAGGCGGCGGCATGGGCCTGTCCCTTGCGCAATGGATGATCCACGGCGAGGTCGAACGCGACCCGCGCGGCTTTGACGTCGCGCGGTTCGGCAATTGGACGACCCCCGGTTACACCGTCCCCAAGGTGATCGAGAACTACCAGACAAGGTTCAGCGTCTCTTTCCCCAACGAAGAAAAACCCGCCGCCCGCCCCTTCCGCACCACGCCGATGTATGACCTGTTCACCAGCCACCGCGCCGTCTGGGGTCAGCAATACGGGCTGGAGGTGGTCAACTACTTCGCGCTTCCCGGCGAGCCGCTCTATGAAACCCCGACCTTCAAACGATCCAACGCGTGGGAGGCGACGAAGGCCGAAGTCATGGCGGTACGCGACAGCGTCGGCATCAACGAGGTGCAGAACTTCGGCAAGTACCGCGTCACCGGGCCGAATGCCCGCGCCTGGCTCGACCGGATCATGGCCGGGCTGATCCCCAAACCGGGGCGTCTGTCGCTGACCCCGATGCTGGCCCATTCCGGCAAGATCATCGGCGATTTCACCGTGTCCTGCCTGTCGGAGACCGAGTTTCAGGTCACCGCCAGCTACGGCGCGCAAGGCTGGCACAGCCGCTGGTTCGAGCAGAACATGGAACCCGGCCTGCGGATCGAAAACATGTCGGACACGCGGTCGGGCTTCCAGATCGCAGGACCCGACGCCCGCGAACTGCTGTCCCGCGTGACCCGCAGCGATGTATCGG
>JBBRVJ010000179.1:0-7636 GCA_038246975.1 Rhodobacterales bacterium
GCACCGCGCGCGCAACGGGCGGTGCGTGACATCACGCACCCTACGCCCCGCTATTGCAGATAGGCCATCGGGTCGACCGACTCGACACCTTTGCGCACCTCGAAGTGCAGGAACGACGGGTCGCCCGCCCGGACCTTGGCAATCGTCTGGCCGCGCTTGACAGCAGCCCCCTTGGCCAGCGTCACACCGTCCACCCCGGCATAGACCGTCAGCAGATTGTCAGCGTGGCGGATCACCACGATAGGCGTTCCCGCCGTGTCCTTGGTGATTGCCGCCACCGTGCCGTCCGCCGCCGCCTTGATCGGTGTGCCGGCCGGGGCCGCGATGGCTATGCCGTCGTTCTGCTTTTTCACATAGCCGCGAATGATCTTGCCGCCGACCGGCATCGCCAGTCGGGTGGCCGAAGCCGCGGTACGGTCCGCCCCTAGGTCGGGCGAGGCGGGGGTGTCCTTGGGCGGTTCCGACGCCTTCGTCGGCTTCTCATCGGGCAGGGGAAGTTTTGCCGAAGGCGGCTCGGGCGTGAAGGAGCCCTGACCGGGGGCTGCGGCCACCCGTTCGGGCAAGGGTGCTGCCCCCGTTGCCGTCGGGATGATCAGATACTGCCCTTCGCGCACGCCGAGGTCTGGCCCCAGCCCGTTCCAGTCAGCCAGCGCGCGGGCCGAGATATTGTAGGTGCGTGCAATCGAAAACGCCGTCTCGCCCCGCGCCACGCGGTGACGGGCGGGTTCCGCAACGACAGGGGATGTTGCCGTGACCGGACTTGTCCCTACCCGGTCCAGCGCTGTTGTTGCAATTGTCGTCACATCGACGCTGCCCGTGCCGGACCCGATCACCCCACCCGAGGGAGCACTGGCGACCCGGCCGGGCAGTGCCAGAACCTCGCCCGGACGCAAGGCATCGCCCGGTTGCAGCGCGTTGAACCGGGCCAGTTCCTCGGCCCCCAGCCCCAGCCGGGTGGCGACCGTCGCCACAGTATCGCCGCGTTGCGCGATCGCGACCTGATAGCCGGGATAGGATACCACCCCCCGCGCATCGGTCTGGGGCGGCGCACCTGTCGCCTGCCGTGCGGCATCCGTCGTGTCGAACGCACCGCCTGACCGCAGGTCCCAGTCCAGCGCCGTCGTGCCATCGCAGGCCGACAGCAGCAGACCCGCCATCAGGCCAAACGTGGGGGCAGGAGAAAATCGCATCATGTCAGCCTCATCTTGACGGTCCGGGTTGGCCCCGGAGCTTGTTCATTCATTGCTCATCCCTTCGACCAGCGGCACGAACCGCACCGGCCGAAGCTCTTCGTAGTCATAGCCCACATCCAGCCGCGTGACCTTGATCAGGCTTTGCACCGCATCGGACTGGCCCACCGGCAATACCATGATACCGCCGATTTTGAGTTGCGACAACAGCGGTCCAGGGGGGTCCTCTGCCGCCGCCGTTACCAGAATGCGGTCGAACGGGGCCTGATCGGGCAAACCGAAGCTGCCATCGGCGGCAAAGGCGGTGATGTTGACCAGCCCCATGTCGCGAAACAACTCGCGCGCCTCGGACACCAGCCTGCGGTGACGGTCCACCGTATAGATGCGCCGCGCCAGTTGCGCGAGGATGGCCGCCTGATAGCCCGACCCGGTGCCGACCTCCAGCACGGTGTCGCGCGGCTGCACCGACAGGGCTTGCGTCATCAGACCCACAACGGAAGGCTGGCTGATCGTTTGGCCGCAGGCGATGGGCAGCGGCATATCCTCATAGGCGCGTTCGGCGAATAACCCGCGCACGAAGCGGCCCCGGTCGACCTGCTCCATCGCGGTCAGCACGCGGGCATCCGTCACCCCCCGGCTGCGCAGGGCAAACAGGAACCGCATCTTCCGCTCGGCCGCCAGATCGTCAGGCGCGCCGGGGTCGGTCATCCCAGCCGCACCGCGAGGTCATCCAGCACGTCATGCGCGGTCAGATCGGCGCGCATCGGTGTGACGCTGACATAGCCTTCAAGATTCACCGCGGCATCGGTGCCGGGCAAAGTCGGGGTCTGCTGTGGCCCGCCCTTGATCCACAGGAACTTGCGGCCTGACGGCGATTGATGCGACTCGACCCCGTAGGACGTATCACGGCGAAAGCCCTGGGCAGCCACCCGGACACCCTTGACTGCCTCAGCCGAAACAGGCGGAAAGTTCACGTTGTAGAACAGCCGGTAATCCCCGGCATCCCAACGCCCCTTGTCGAGCAGCGCCCGAACCACCGCCACGCCATGGCTGCGTGCGGCCTGAAACGGATCATCCAGTTCTTCGGTCTGCGGCCCCATGAACTGCGACAGCGCAATCGCCGGAACCCCCTGCAACGCCGCCTCCATCGCGCCGCCGATAGTGCCAGAATACAGCACGTTCTCGGCCGAGTTGTTGCCCCGGTTCACCCCCGACAGCACCAGATCGGGTTTCGCTCCGTCCAGCACATCGTAAAACCCCGCCAGCACACAGTCCGCCGGGCTGCCCTCGGCGGCATAGCGGTGGGGGGCGAGTTTCGCGATCATCATGGGCCGGGTATAGCTGATGCAATGCCCGACGCCGGATTGTTCAAAGGCCGGGGCGACGGTCCAGACCTCGCCATCCGGCCCGGCGATTGCCGTCGCAATTTCGGTCAGAACTTCCAGCCCCGGCGCGTTGATGCCGTCGTCATTGGTGATCAGGATGCGCATGTAACCCCTTTACGTTGCACCCTGATTAGACGAGCCGGGGGGTCAGGTAAAGCGCAGGGTGGTGTCCATCAGGCTTGTCGCCCGCATTATCCGCAATCTGCCCGACCTTACAGCCGCCCGATCCGGTCGATCAGCAGGTCATAGAACCGGTCCGCATCGACCGTGCCCATGAAAAGAGCATTGGCCGGGCGCTTGGTCACCCCCCACCAGTCGGCGACGGTCATGCCCAGCGTCAGGTCCGACCGGGTTTCAATCTCGACATTGATGCGCCGCCCGGTGAACAGGCCGGGGTCCAGCAGATAAGCGATTACGCAAGGGTCATGCAAAGGCCCGCCTTCCGATCCGTACTTGGCCACGTCGAAACGTTCAAAGAAATCAATCCATTCGGCCACCATCCGGCCCACGTCCGTGCCCATCCCGCGAAATGCTGCTACACGGGCGGGATTGGTCAGGGTCTGGTGCGTCACATCCAGCGGCATGACCACCAGCGGCACGCCGGATTTGAACACGATTTCCGCGGCTTCCGGGTCGACATAGATGTTGAACTCTGCCGCCGGGGTGATGTTGCCAACCTCGAAATAGGCCCCCCCCATCAGCACGACCTCCTGCACGCGCCCGATGATGTCGGGTGCCCGCTGAAACGCCACCGCGATATTGGTCAGCGGCCCCAGCGGGCACAGCGTGACAGTCCCCGTAGGTTCGCGCCGCAGCACCTCGATGATGAAATCCACCCCGTGCTGCGCCTGCAATGGCATCACCGGATCGGGCAACACCGGCCCGTCCAGCCCGGTCTGGCCATGCACATGCTCCGCCGTGATCAGCTTGCGCGCAATGGGCGCGTCACACCCGGCAAACACCGGCATGTCCGGTCGCCCCGCCAGTTCGGCGATGATCCGCGCGTTCCGTTCGGTCAGGTGCAGCGGCACATTCCCGGCCACCGCCACCAGCCCCAGCACGTCCAGTTCGGGCGAAGCCAGCGCCAGCAGGATCGCCACGGCATCATCCTGTCCCGGATCGGTGTCGATGATGATCTTGCGCGGCGTCTGGGTCATGGTGTCCTCCGGGTTTGAAGCACAGAACCGCAGCTTGCCCGCTTTGTCCAGCGCGTCAGATCACCCGCAGCACGACGCCCCGCCCCGGTACTGTTCCGGGCTCGCCGGGCATCGAGACATACGGCACGGTTTCCTCGACCATCGCGATGCGGCCGCAATCGACCAGTTCTGCTGATGTTCTGAATCTGACGCTTGTTGGCTGTTTCCCCGGATTTCATCGAGTTCGTCCAGTGCGCGTCGTTCCCGAGCGAGGATGTCTTCGGCGGTCTTGGTCCACTTGAAGGGCTTCGGCTTGGTGTTGTGCTGCCCCAGGTAGTCGTAGATGGCGGTCTCCGGGTCGCCGACGCTGGTGTAACTGCCTCTGCGGATGCGCTTTGACGTGATTTCGGCGAAGAAGCGTTCGACGAGGTTCAGCCATTATGCGCTGGTCGGTGTGAAGTGCAGCTTGAAGTGGGGGTGCTTTTCCAGTTACGTTTTGACCTCCGGCGTCTTGTGGGTGGCGTAGTTGTCGAGCACCAGATGCACGTTGCGGGGCTTGAGAACAGCACGGTCAATGCGGCGCAAAAAGCGCAGGAACCCCCTGGCCCGGTGGGTTGGCAGGCATTCGCCGATGACCATGCCCGATTTCACATCGAGTGCTGCGAACAGCGTGGTCGCGCCGTGCCGCTGGTAATCTTGCGCCATCGTCGCGGCACGGCCCTTCTTGAGCGGTAGTCCCGGCGATGTCCGGTCAAGCGCCTGAATTTGCGACTTTTCGTCAACGCAAAGCACGACGGCCCGCTCCGGCGGGTCGAGGTAAAGTCCGACGATATCTGTGACGCATCCCTCGAACATCGGGTCGTTGTAAACCTTGAACCCATGCGTCAGGTGTGGCTTCTGCCCTGCTTCCGCCAAGATACGCCCCACACTCGGAGGCGAAATGCCCACCGCCTCGGCCATGCTCGACTTGCTCCAACGGGGGGCATTCGGCGGCGTCTCCTGCACCGTCTTGGCAATCACCTTGAGGCGGGTTTCCCGGGGCAGCGGCGGCACGCGCGACGGCCGGGTCTTGTCGCGCCGGAGCCCGGCCACGCCTTCGTCCAGGTAACGCGCCTGCCAGCGCCAAACGGTGGGCTTGGACGTCTTCGCGCGCCGCATGATCTCGACGGTGCTGCAGCCGTCTGCCGTCGCCAGCACGATCCCGGCCCGCCAGACAAGCTTGCGCGCAGTGTTGCGGTTGGCGATCAGAACTTGAAGCCCAGCGCGGTCGGCGGGGCCAAGGTAAAGGCAGATGCGCCCAACCGGCTCAGATCTGGGTGAAAATCAACAACCGGAACAAGCAAAGCAATGTCCTTTTGTGAATTCGATGCATCACCGATCTGGATCATTGGAACCTGGCTACAACGAAATCAGCCGTTCAAGGCCAGAAGATGCGCTTGGTGTGGGTGCTTCTGCACCGCGCCTTGCGCCTTTTCTGCCTTGCAGCATTTCTGTGGGATTGATCGCTTCGCGGTTGCTGGACTCACCTGTGGCTGCGGGATAGACAGCACTTCGTCAGCCCTAACCGACCCCCGAGCGGGTCTGAGGACACAGAAGCGGGGTTTTTCATGGTTTCGCGCGTCATTCCTGTGGAGGCCTTTGACCTCGTGATCTTTGGCGGCACCGGCGATCTGGCGCGGCGCAAGATATTGCCGGGGTTGTATCGGCGGTTTCGCGACGGGCAGATGCCGGGGGAGGCGCGGATCATCGGCGCGGCTCGTGCCGATCTGACCGACGACGCGTTTCGGCAGATGGTGTCGGCGTCGCTGGTCGAGTTCGTCCCCGAGGATCGCCGCGATCCGGCGGTGATGGCCGAGTTCCTCGGGCGACTCTCGTATGTTTCGATCGATGCGACGGGAGATGCGGGCTGGGCCGCGCTTCAGGCAAAGATGCGACCCGGCGTCGTTCGGGCCTTCTATTTCTCGGTTGCGCCGACACTGTTCGGCGCGCTGGCGGAACGCCTGCACGCGCATGAGATTGCCGATGGCAAAAGCCGGATCGTGGTGGAAAAGCCGTTCGGACGCGATCTGGCCTCGGCCAAGGCGCTGAACGCGGTGCTGGCCGCGCATTTCAGCGAGGCGCAGATTTACCGGATCGACCATTACCTCGGCAAGGAGACGGTCCAGAATCTGATGGCGGTGCGGTTCGCCAACATCCTGTTCGAGCCGCTGTGGAAGGCGCAATACGTCGATCATGTGCAGATCACGGTGGCGGAAACCGTAAGCGTGAACGGGCGCGGCGCGTATTACGACATATCCGGCGCGATGCGGGATATGGTGCAGAATCACCTCATGCAACTGTTGTGCCTGATCGCGATGGAGCCGCCCTACCACTTTGACCCCAACGCGGTGCGGGATGAAAAGCTGAAAGTGATCCGGGCGTTGCAGCCGGTCGGGCCCAATGACATCGTGCGCGGGCAGTATCTGAAGAACGGCACCGAAGGCAGCTACGTCGAACATGCCGAAAACCCCGCATCACGGACCGAAAGCTATATCGCGCTGAAGGTGCAGGTGGCGAACTGGCGGTGGGCGGGAACGCCGTTCTATCTGCGGACCGGCAAGCGGCTGCGGGCACGGGCATCGGAAATCGCCATCACCTTCAAGTCCCCGCCGCACGCGATTTTCGATGATGCGTCTGGGTGGAAAGAGAACGTGCTGGTGATCCGGTTGCAGCCCGACGAGGGCATGAACCTGATGGTGATGATCAAGGAACCGGGGCCGGGCGGCATGCGTTTGATGCAGGTGCCGCTGGACATGTCGTTTGCCGATGCGCTGGGAGAGGAGGCCGGGGATGTGCCCGACGCCTATGAAAGGCTGATCATGGATGTGATCCGGGGCAATCAGACCCTGTTCATGCGCGGCGACGAGGTCGAGGCCGCCTGGGCCTGGACCGACCCGATTATTCACGGCTGGGAGGCGCGGGGCGATCGCCCGCAAGGCTATGACGCGGGGTCTTCGGGGCCGGAGGACGCCTTGATGCTGATGCACAAGGATGGGCGGCGCTGGCGCGAGATCAAGGGATGATCTTTCAGGAATACCCCGACCGCGAGATGATGTTTCTGGCCTTGGCCGAGGCGATTGCCGCCGACCTGATGGCCATCGTGCGGAGCGAGGGGAGGGCTACTTTTTCCGTTCCGGGCGGCACGACGCCGGGGCCGCTGTTCGATATCCTGTCGGGCGTCGATCTTGGGTGGGACAAGGTGGCGGTCGTGCTGAACGACGAACGCTGGGTGCCCGAGGACAGCCCCCGGTCGAACACAGCCCTGCTGCGGGCGCGGTTGCTGCGCGGCAGGGCCGCTGCGGCTACTTTGGTGCCGCTCTATGCGCCCGGTGCCGTGCCCGAGGATCGGTTGGCCGCTTTGTGCGCGGGGCTTGCGCCGCACTTGCCGATTTCGGTGCTGCTGCTGGGGATGGGAGCGGACATGCACACGGCCAGCCTGTTTCCCGGCGCGGACCTGCTGGCCGAGGGGCTGGCTTCGGACGCGCCGATCCTTTTGCCGATGCGGGCCGAGGCTGCGGGCGAGCCGCGCGTGACGCTGACCGCCCCGGTGCTAAGTGCGGCGCGCACCATTCATCTGCTGATCACCGGGGCCGAGAAACGCACCGCATTAGAGGCCGCGCGCCATCTGACCCTGATCGAAGCCCCGGTCAGGGTCGTTCTGGACCACGCAACCGTGCATTGGGCGGAGTAAGACGATGCAACAGATCTGGCAGGCCTTGAAGGAATATCAGGCGACGGTGCAGGATCGCCCGATCCTGTCGCTGTTTGACGATGGTGACCGTGCCCATCAGTTCTCGGCGCGGGCCGGGGCGATGTTGCTGGACTATTCCAAGACCAACATCGACGACACCGCGCGGGAATTTCTGGTGGCGCTGGCGCAGACGAC
>JBBRVJ010000180.1:0-7634 GCA_038246975.1 Rhodobacterales bacterium
CCTCGTCCACCAGAACATAGGCCCCCACGCGGTCGGCAATTTCGGCAATCCGCCGCAACTCGGCCCCGGTCAGCAAAGCCCCGGTCGGATTGTTTGGATTTGTCAGGAATATCAGACGGGTACGCGCCTTCACCGCCGCCTCAAGCGCGTCCAGCGGCAAAGCCCACCCCCGCCCCTCGTCCCGCAAAACAACCCGCGTTTCAACCCCCATTGCCCGCGCCATCACCCCCGCCTGCGGCCACCCAGGCGCCTCAACCACCATCTCATCCCCCGGTCGCAAAAGCTGTCGCAAAACCAGATAGTTCGCCTCCGCCGTGCCCGCCGTGATCAGCACATCGTCGGGGTCACAAAGCCCCGTCAACCCCGCCCGGTCGATCACATGGCCTCGCAACGCAGGCAGCCCGCGGAACGAAATCCCGTTCCAGTCCAAAGACATGGCCGGGTCCAGATCGGCCAGAAAATCCCCCAGAACCGGCGAGCGGGCGAGCGAAAGTCCCAGAACCGCCTCGGGTGCTGCCGTCGTGGTTTCCAGCAGATATTCGAACAGCTTGTGAATGGTGACTTTCATGCTACCCCTTGGCGTCAAAACAGAAAGCCCAAGATGACGCCCGATTTCACCCACAGCAACCCCGCCCGCCTGACCGTTTTCAACTACGGACTGTTTCAAGTCCACAGCAACGACCGCATCATTGGACTCATCGGGTTTTTGCTGGAAACGACCGACGGCAAGCGCATCCTGATCGACACCGGATTTCCCGCCGTCTATGTGACTGACCCCCAAGCGGCGGCAGAGGCAGACCGTTTGCACAGCTTCGGCCATCTTATCGAATTAACGGCAGAAAATACCCCCCAAGGCCAACTCGCCTTGCTGGGCCTCACGCCAGACGACATCGACCTGCTGATCCTGACCCACGGCCATATCGACCACGTCGGCCAGATCGCTGCCTTCGCACATGTGCCGATCCTGATGTCCCGCGCCGAACGCAGCTTCGACCGCCCGATCTATTTCGGCAAGGCCCGCCCCATCGCATGGCCCGACGCGACCTATATCCAGATCGACGCCGACCTGACCCTGTTCTCCGGTTTCGACATTTTGCACGTCCCCGGTCACGCGCCGGGGCAACTCGCGTTCCTGATCCAACTGCCCGAAACCGGTGCCGTCCTGATCGCGTCCGACGCGATTTCCCGCCCCGCAGAGGTGGACGAAGGCTTTGCCGGATCATGGGATGTCGGCCAAGCCATTGAAAACGGCCAGCGTCTGATGACACTGGCCGTCCAGCACAACGCGTTTATCCTTTACGGCCACGGCCCCGAACAATGGCCGACCTTGCGCAAATGCCCGGACGCGTACGCTTAGCCGCGCAGGACGCCGCCGGTTGCCTTGCTGACTTTTTCGATGATCTTTGCCGAAACCGCCTCGATCTCGGCTTCGGTCAGCGTCCGCTCGACCGGTTGCAGCCGGACGGTCAGCGCGATGGACTTCTTGCCAACACCCATCTGCGCCTCGGCCTTGGCCCCGGTGAACTGGTCGAACACCCGCACACTTTCGATCATGGCCTTATCCGCTCCTTGGGCTGCGTTGACCGCCGTCAACACCTCGACCCCCGCATCGACGACAAAGGCAAAGTCGCGGTCGACCGCCTGAAGATCAGACAGCACCAGCGCGGGCCGGGTCGGCGTCTTGACCTTGGACAGCGGCACGGCGACCACCAGCACCGAGAACGCCACCGCCGGACCCTTGACGTCCATCGCGGCCAGCACCTTCGGATGCACCTCGCCGAACGTCGCCATCACATTCGGCCCCAGCCCCACCACCCCCGACCGCCCCGGATGCCACCACGCCGCCATCTTGCGCGTGATCTGCACCCGCGCGGGAGCGCCAAGGGCAGCCAGCACCGCCTCGACATCCGCTTTGGCGTCATAGACATCGACCATGCGGCGCGCGGCATGCGGGTCGCGCGGAGCCTGCGCGCCGATCAGCAGGCCGGTGGCGTGTAGCGTCTGCTCGCCGGGTTCGCCGCCCTGAAACACCGGGCCGACCTCGAACAGCGCCATATCGGCAAAGCCGCGCGCCTGATTGCGCGCCGCGGCCCGCAGCAGACCGGGCAACAGATCGGGGCGCAGGTGGGTCATTTCCGACGAGATCGGATTGTCGATTCGCACGGCATCGGTCCCGCCCCCGAACAGCGCCGCCGCCGTCCCGTCGATGAAACTGTAGGTTACGCATTCGTTGTAGCCCAACGCGGCAATCGTCCGCCGCGCGCTGCGTTCGCGCACCTGCAGCGGTGTCAGGATCGGCTTCGGCACCCCCGGCAGACGGCGCGGCAGCGGCTTGCCCTCCAGTTTCGACAGGCTGGCCACCCGCGCGATTTCCTCGATCAGATCAGCCTCGCCCAGCACGTCGGGGCGCCAGCTTGGCGGGGTCGCCATGTCGCCGTCCAAGGTAAAGCCCAAAGATTCCAGCGTCTTGCACTGCGTGGATTCGGGAATGTCCATGCCGACAAGGCTGACGACACGCCCCGTATCCAGACGGTAAGCGCGTGTCGTGTCAGGGGCCGCGCCAGCCTCGGCCAGTTCGCTGACCTCGCCACCGCACAAATCCAGGATCATCCGGCAGGCCAAGTCCAGCCCCGGCAGCGTGAAAGCCGGGTCCACGCCGCGTTCGAACCGATACCGCGCATCGCTGTTGATCTTCAGCGCCCGCCCCGTGGCGGCGATGGTGATCGGGTCCCAGAAGGCGGATTCGACGAACACATCGGTCGTGTCGGGCGAACAGCCCGAAGCCTCGCCGCCCATCACCCCGGCCAGCGATTCCGGGCCGTTGTCATCGGCAATCACCATCTGACCGGGGCGCAAGGCATAGGACTTGCCGTCCAGCGCCTTCAGGGTTTCGCCGTCCAGCGCCATGCGAACCTGCAAGGGGCCATGGACTTTGGCTGCATCAAACACATGCAGCGGGCGGTTCAGGCCAAAGGTGAAATAGTTGGTCACGTCGACCAGCGCCGAAATCGGGCGCAGGCCGATAGCCTTGAGCCGGTCTTGCAGCCACGCTGGCGACGGGCCGTTTGTGACGCCTCGAATCAGCCGTCCCGCGAAATGCGGGCACCCCTTGGCGCGCAGATCGGCGGCAATGTTGATTTGGATCGGGCAGGGGAAGGTCCCCGTTATCACCGGAATCTCCAACGGTTTCAACACTCCCAACCCCCGCGCCGCCAGATCGCGCGCCAGTCCCCGTACACCCAAGGCATCGGGGCGGTTCGGCGTGACCTTGATGTTGATCATCGGATCGTTGCCGCCGCGATAGTCGATGAACCGCGCGCCCAAGGGGGCATCCTCGGGCAATTCGATAATGCCGTCATGGCTGTCCGACAGCATCAATTCGCGTTCCGAACACAGCATCCCGTTCGATTCGACACCCCGGATGACGCCGGGTTTCAGATCGACTCCGGTGCCCGGCACATGCGTTCCGGGCGGCGCGAACACGCCCACCAACCCGGTCCGCGCATTGGGCGCGCCGCAGACGACCTGCACCTCGACCATGGCACTGCCCGGACCGCCCGGATAGGTCGCCACCCGGCAAACCCGCAGCCGGTCCGCATTGGGATGCTGTGCGGCCTCGATCACCCGGACGATGCGGAACGCACCCAACTTTTCGGCAGGGTTTTCAACGCCTTCCACCTCCAGCCCCAGATCGGTCAGCGTATACAGGATATCCTGCAGCGGAGCGGTGGTTTCCAGATGATCCTTGAGCCAGGACAGCGTGAATTTCATGGTCGAGCCCCCTTGGGATGGTCGCCTGCGGAATTAGCGCAAACGGCGGGCGAGGGAAAGCGGCGGCTTAGGCAGTTTCCCGTTTGGAAACGGGTTGTCGCGGCGGAGGGGGCTGTCGGTCACACTCTGGAAAGGTCGACTGGTGTAGAAGCGGGGGATGGAGCAGTTGTTGGCAATCCCGCAAGGTCGCAAAAGGATCAAAACCGGCCGGGTCTGCCTGTTGCTGGGAATGACAGTATTGCTGTTCTTGATGATAGCGTTGGACTTCGGTGAGGGGGCCGAGGTTACGCGGCAGATGCCGCAGGACGTTTGATCAGAACACCCGCGTCAGGCCTTGCTTAACCGAAAGGCCGTCTCAAACACTCAACCCCCCCGCCAGATCGGGCATGTCCAGCGCGGCAAACCCGTAATGCCTGAGCCAGCGCAGGTCAGACTCGAAGAACGCGCGCAGGTCGGGGATGCCGTATTTCAGCATGGCGATGCGGTCGATGCCCATGCCGAAGGCAAAGCCCTGCCATTGGGTCGGGTCGACCCCGGCTGCGGTCAGGACTTTGGGGTGCATCATCCCCGAGCCGAGAATTTCCATCCACTTGTCGCCCTGACCGATCTTCAACTGACCGCCTTCCCAACTACAGCGGATGTCCACTTCGGCCGACGGCTCGGTGAAGGGAAAATGCGAGGCGCGGAAGCGCAGTTCGACCGAAGGCACTTCAAAGAACGCGCGGCAGAACTCCTCCAGCACCCATTTCAGATGGGCCATGGAAATGTCGCGGTCGATGGCAATGCCTTCGACCTGATGGAACATCGGCGTATGGGTCTGGTCCATGTCCATCCGGTAGACGCGACCGGGGGCAATGACGCGCAGCGGAACGCCCTGATCGACCACGGCCCTGATCTGCACCGGCGAGGTGTGGGTGCGCAGCACATGCGGCGGGCGGGTGTCACCGGGGGCGCGGTGCATGAAGAACGTGTCATGCTCTTGCCGCGCCGGGTGTTCGGGCGGGATGTTTAACGCGTCGAAGTTGTACCAATCGGATTCTACCTGCGGGCCTTCTGCGACGGCAAAGCCCATGTCGGCGAATATTGCGGTCAGTTCGTCCATGACCTGAGAAACCGGATGGATGGTGCCCACGCGGCGAGGGCGGGCGGGCAATGTCACGTCCAGCCATTCGGCGCGCAGGCGGGCATCCAGCGCCGTATCGCCAAGTGCTGCCTTTTTGGCGCGCAGGGCGGCGTCGATCTCATCTTTCAGCACATTCAGTGCGGCGCCTGCGATAGTGCGTTGTGCAGGGTCCATGCCCCCCAATTCGCGCATCTTGAGGCTGATTTCGCCCTTCTTTCCCAAGGCCGCCAGCCGGATATCTTCCAGCGCCGCTTCGTCGGCGGCGGCGGTAATGGCGGTCAGGTAGCGGGCTTTCGCGTCATCCATGGCGGCTTCCTTTGCGTGCGGGTTGGTGCTAGCGGGGATGCCGCGCGGGCGCAAGGGGAGGGGTCAGAAGATCGACACGCGGCCCCGCACCTCAAGAATTTTCGAAGAGCGTGTGACCTGACCGTGGCGCGACGACAGTGACACCGGGGGTTGTTTAAGGTGCTTTTCGATCACTATCATGGAATCGTAGAACTGCACCGATCCGATCTGTCTGGCCAGCGGGTGCAGCGGAAACTCTGCGTCCTGATCGGTGTACCACGAATGCATCCGGTCAACGAGGTCCTTGGCAAACTCGATGAAGCTGGTTGGCGCGCGGAAGCCGCCGCCAAAGCCGGGCCAATAGCTGGTATGGGTGTCTTCGACCACATAGAGCCCGCCGTCGGCCAGATGCTGCCACAGCGTCTTGAAGCTGATGAGTTGCTGGTTCATCTTGTGGCCGCCATCGTCGATGATCAGATCGAACGGCCCCCGGCGGGTGGCAAGGTCGGTCAGGAAGGCGGCGTCGGACTGATCGCCGATTTCGACATGGGTGCCGGGGATTTCCAGCGCCTTGCAAGCCGGGTCGATGTCGATGAAAGTCAGCTTGGCCTGATCGCCGAAAAAGCCTTTCCAGAGGTCCAGAGAGCCGCCCTTGTAGACGCCGATTTCAAGGAAGTTCAGGTTTCGCCCGCTCCACCCGCGCAGGATGCGGGGGTAGACGTCAAGGTAATGGTCCATCTTGATGACCATCATGTCGCCGGTGCGGGTCAGGTAGTCGCGGAAATAGGTGGCTTCGTCAGGGCGTGTCATGCGGGCTCCGGTCTTTTGAGCGTGACATTGGCATGGAACGCTCTGGCGGGTCCAGTCAGGGCGGGATGGGATCAGCGGGCGGCGAAAGCCAGCGCCAATCGTTGCGCCGCCACGGCAAAGCCGCGCACCGGGCTTGCGAATTCATGGCGCAGGTCGCAGTCGATCCGGATTTTGGGAGCCGAGAAGCCCGCCGATTGCAGCGCAAATTTAAGGTAGGCTGGATCGTGTTTGTGACGGCCCGAAGGGGTCAGCGTCCAGCCGCGCGGGTGTTCGGTCAACTCCAGCGTCAGGATCAGCCAGCCGCCGGGTTTGGTGATCGCGGCAAAGTTGGACAACACCGGGGCGAGATCGCCGAAGTAGACCAGCACATCGGACGACACGATCATGTCGAAAGGGCCGGGGGGAAGGGTGCCGATACTTGCCAGGTCGGACCGGGTCAGGTGGTTGTAAAGCTTCTTCTTTTTCGACTGAGCCAGCATGCCGGGCGACAGGTCCACCCCGTGCAGCGTTTTCGCTTGGGGGCGCAGCAGGTCGGCACACAGGCCGGTGCCGCAGCCCGCATCAAGGATCGCCAGCTTGCGGCCCTTCGGCAGGGCAAGTCGGTCCAGCACCAGCCCGACGGTCTCCGGTCCGCGATTGCCCAGATTTTCTAAATTCTTGTCATAAAAGGCCGCAAAACGGTCGAACAACTCGACGGTCATTGCGGCCTGCGACGACGCCTGCGAGGTGCCGCGAATGGCATCGGCCACAAACTCGAACTCGTGCCGGTTGTCGTGACACAGCGGTTCGGCAAGGTCCAGCAGCGCCTTGGCATGATCCGGGAACCCGCCATAGGCCAGAATCCGCGCCAGATCGAGCCGGAGCTTGCCACTGTCAGGGTCAACCGCGAAGACGGGTTGCCACAAGGCCACGGCGTCGTCAGGGCGCGACTGTTTCAGATAGATCGCAGTCAGCGTCATGACGGCGCGCAGGTTCAAGGGGTCGCGCGGCAGGGCGGCCGCCAGCACCAGGGCCGCCTCGTCAAACCGGTCGAGACCGTAAAGCAGGCGGCCAAGGTCGATTTGCGGGCGGGCGTCATCGGGACTGCGGGCGGCGCGGGCGCGCAACTGGGCGGTCAGAACGGCCTCGGTCACGTCTGCCTCGTCCCGCGCACCGGCCTCGCGCAGGATCAGCACCAGATTGGCGGCGGTGATCACAGGCAGGCTTTCTCCCCCAAGGCTTTTCAGGCACAGGGCAACTGCGTCGGCCTTGCGCCCCTGATCCAGCAGGGCGCGGGCCCGGTCCAGCGCGGTAGTGCTGGCAAGGCTGGTGTTCTGGTCGTCATCGGTCAGGCGCAGGTTGGGCGGCATGGCGGCTTTTCGGTTGGCTCGGCACATCTAAGCCAATGTCGGGTCACAAGGCTACTGCCTGCGGCGTGGGCAAGCCGACGAGGGTAGGCTGAAACTTGGATTTGTTGTAATTTATTCGATGGGGTCCAGGTGCAGGTCAGTGCTCCGTACAGCTTGGGATCGGAAGGGCTGCAAGGGCAGTGTGGTCTGCCGCGAAACGGTCCGGGATATTCAGAGTGATCATGCGCTTGCCGCGAAGGGCTTGGGCGAACAGCGTCTGCAGGCGTTTTTGCTGTCGCCGCCACGTAGTGAAAAAC
>JBBRVJ010000181.1:0-7624 GCA_038246975.1 Rhodobacterales bacterium
CGCGGGCCCGAGACATATTCGCCGTATTCAGCGGTATTGCTGATCGAATAATTCATGTTGGCGATGCCGCCTTCATAAATCAGATCGACGATCAGCTTGACCTCGTGCAGACACTCGAAGTACGCCATTTCGGGCTCGTATCCCGCCTCGACCAGCGTCTCGAACCCCATGCGGATCAGCTCGACCAGACCGCCGCACAGGACCGCCTGCTCGCCGAACAGGTCGGTTTCGCATTCCTGACGGAAGTTGGTTTCGATGATCCCCGACCGCCCGCCACCGATGGCGCTGCAATAGGACAAGCCCAGTTCCATCGCGCTGCCTGTCGCGTCGTGGTGAACGGCTACAAGGCATGGCACGCCGCCGCCCTTGACATATTCGCCGCGCACGGTGTGACCGGGGCCCTTGGGGGCCATCATGATGATGTCGACGCCGGCCTTAGGCTCGATCAGGCCGAAGTGGATGTTCAGACCATGGGCAAAGGCAATCGCCGCTCCTTCACGGATGTTGTCATGCACATGGGCCTTGTAGGTTGCGGCCTGCAATTCATCCGGCATGGTGAACATGATGAGGTCGGCCCAGGCGGCGGCTTCGGCGATGCCCATGACTTTCAGACCCTCGCCTTCGGCCTTCTTGGCCGAGGGCGACCCATCGCGCAGGGCGACCACAAGGTTTTTGGCCCCGGAGTCGCGCAGGTTCAGCGCATGGGCATGGCCCTGGCTGCCGTAGCCAAGGATGGCCACCTTCTTGTCCTTGATCAGGTTGATATCGCAGTCCCGGTCATAATAGACGCGCATTGCCGTCCTCCCTTGTCCCTGTCCCGTGCCGTCCGGCATCCGGCGGGGTTCTAACGATTTTGAGGGGCGATGCAACGGCATCCGACCCTATGCCGCAGTCCGCATGTCGGATTCAGAGGTTTTCTGGCGGTAGAAATCAGCTACGATGCGATAAAATTGGAAGAGGAGGCTGCCATGCCCGGACTGCACGCTGACGTCGACCCAGAGGGTCTGGAAGAATTTTCGGTGGTGTTCACCGACCGGTCGCTGAACCACATGTCGGCCAAGTTCCAGGGCGTGATGCGCGATCTGTCGTCGATGCTGGGCGAGGTTTACGCAGGCTCTGCGGTGGCATTGGTGCCGGGCGGCGGGACCTACGCGATGGAGGCAGTGGCGCGGCAGTTCGGGCAGGGGCCGGTTCTGGTGGTGCGCAACGGGTGGTTCTCTTACCGCTGGAGCCAGATTTTCGACGCGGGCGGGTTTGCGAAATCGGTCGAGGTGGTGATGGCGCGGCAGACCGGGAACGGTGTGCAGGCCCCCTATGCCCCGCCGCCGATCGACGAGGTGGTGGCCCGCATCCGCGAGACGCGCCCCGAGGCGGTGTTCGCGCCGCATGTCGAAACCAGTGCAGGGATCATCCTGCCAGATGATTACATCGCAGCCATGGCAGAAGCCGCGCATGAGGTGGGCGCGCTACTGGTGCTGGACTGCATCGCGTCGGGCTGCATCTGGGTCGATATGGCGGCCACGGGGGTGGATGTGCTGATTTCTGCCCCGCAAAAGGGTTGGTCAGCCTCGCCCGCCGCCGGGGTCGTGGTGCTGTCGCCCCTGGCCGAGGCGCGGCTGGCCGAGACGGTGTCGAATTCCTTCGCGGTGGACCTGAAGAAATGGCGCAGCATCATGGCGGCCTATGAGGGTGGCGGGCATGCCTATCATGCGACGATGCCGACCGACGCGCTGGTCGGGTTCCGCGACGCAATGGTCGAGACGCAGACAATGGGCTTTGCCGCAGCCAAAGCGGCGCAATGGGCGCTGGGCGCCGAAGTGCGGGCGATGCTTGCGTCGCGCGGCGTGATGTCGGTCGCGGCCGAAGGGTTTGCAGCGCCGGGGGTGGTGGTCAGTTACACGGATGATCCGGCGGTGCAAAACGGGTCGAAATTCCGCAGCGAGGGCCTGCAGATCGCGGCTGGGGTGCCGTTACAGGTGGGCGAAGGGCCAGACTTCCGCACGTTCCGCCTTGGCCTGTTCGGGTTAGACAAACTGGCCGACGTGCCCGCGACTGTGGCGCGGTTGCGCCGGGCGGTTGAGGCAGTCCTGTAACGGGGGACGGTTCGGCCGGGCGGTGCGTGCAAGCACGCACCCTACGCCCGGTAAACCAGCGATTTGCTTGTTGAAAAGGCGTAGGGTGCGTGCTTGCACGCACCGCCCTGAAAAGGTTTCACCTCACACCCAGCCCGGTCCGCATCAGCACCTTGCGCAGGGGTGTCACGGCAAACAGCGCCGCGAGGCCAGCGCCGCGCAGGTCGCGCCACATCGGGTCGCCCGCCATTGCCGCCCGGTTCAGCGCGTCGATACCCGTCACGCGCAGTTGCACATCCGGGTGCCGACGGCGATGATAGCTGTCAAGCATCGTCTCGGACCCCAGATCAGCCGGATTGGCCTGCGCCAGGTCCATGAGCACCGTCAGGTCTGCGAGGCTCATGTTCAGCCCCTGCGCACCGATGGGCGGGACGACATGCGCCGCTTCGGCCATCAGTGCGACCCGCTGCCCCGCCATCCGCTCGGCAATCTGGGAAATGATCGGCCAGACCATCCGGCGCGACGCCAGCGTCAAGGGCCCCAGAACGTGGCACGCGCGTTCGGTCATCGCCGCGTTGAACTCCGGTTCCGCCAGCGAGGCCAGTCGCAGAGCCTCGGCGCCGGTTTCCATCCAGACTACCGCCGAGGCGGGCAGGCCGCCCCGATCCGGCATCGGCACCAAGGTGAACGGCCCGCCGGAGCGGTGAATCTCGGTCGACACATCGCCATGCGGCACCGGGTGGGTCACGGCAAAGGCCAGCGCCTTTTGCCCGTACCGCCGCGTCGTGACCCCGATCTCCAACGCCTGCCGCATCGGTGAATTGCGCCCGTCGGCGGCGATCAGCAGCCGGGCTGTCACGCGCGAGCCGTCCGACAGGGTGACGATTGCCGCAGCCTCACGGGTGGTCAGGTGGGTCGTAGCGATACCGGGGCGGAAGGTGACGTTCGGCAAATCGGCCAGCCGCGCCAGCAATTCGCGCCGCAGCAGCCAGTTCGGCAGGTTCCAGCCAAAGGGCGCGTCCGAGATATCGGAGGCGTCGAAGTCCTTGATCCGGCGGGGTTCTGTGGCCTCGCCCCCGGCGTCGATGATCCGCATGATCTGCAAAGGTGCGGCGTAGGGGGTCAGCCGGTCCCACAGGCCCGCTGCTTGCAGAACCGGCACCGAGGGTTGCAGCAGCGCCGTGGTCCGCAGATCCGCACCGTCATCGTCAGGCCGGGTCACGGGGGCGGTCGGATCGACGCAGATAACCGAAAAGCCGGCCGCGCCGAACGCCGCTGCCGCCATCAGCCCCGCAACACCGCCGCCCGAAATCAGGATATCCGTAGTCGATTTGATCATGTTGCACCTCTTCCCCCCAGATAGCCGCCCGTATTGCAATTGCGAGGCGACAAAGCGCCTCTTGCGCGTCCTAAATGCCGGGTTGTCGGCTGGTTTCGCGGCGGATAGTGTGGAAAAAGGGGACCTGACGTGCAGAAAGACGCCTACTCGTTGATTCTGGAGGCTATCGAGGACGGGCATTTCAAGCCCGGCGACCGGTTGGTCGAATCGGAACTGGCCGAACGGCTGGGCGTGTCGCGCACGCCGATCCGCGAGGCGTTGCAACGGCTGGAAACTCAAGGCGTGCTGACGCGCGACGGGCGCAGCCTGATCGTCGCCAGTCTGGACCACAACCAGTTGACCGAGCTTTATGCCGTACGCAGCGAGTTGGAGGGTCTGGCGGCCCGTCTCGCCGCGCGCCACGCCACGGACGAAGAGACGCGGGTGTTGCGCCGGATGGTGGTCGAGGATCGCGGCCTGCTGGGTGGCGACCCGTGCGCGCTGGCCCGGGCGAACAAGCGGTTTCACAAACAGATTCATCTCGCGTCGCACAACCGGTTTCTGGTGCAGCAACTGGACCTCGTTCACCGGTCGATGGCGCTGATGGCGACCACGTCTTTTGCCGCCGAGGGGCGCGATCTCGTGGCTTTGGACGAGCATGATCTGATCGTCGCAGCGATCGAGGCGCACAACGGCGATGCCGCCTGTGATGCGCTGAAGGCGCATATCAGTCAGGCCTTCGAGACCCGGTTGCGGGTGGATGCGGGCGAACTGCGCACGCGATAGCCAGGGGGGTCAACCCGGCTGGTCGAAATGGCCGTGGCTGGTCTTGTCCCAGTAGAATGGTTTGTCGATCATCTCCCAAAGGGCCTTGTAAGACGCCAACGCCGCCATCGGGTGGTAGAAGTGCAAGGTCGGCACCCAGAGCAGGCTGATCTTCTGCCCGGAGCGGCGCAGTCCCACCATGCCGGCGGCGATGGTCAGGGCCTCGCTGGTAATGAACAACAGGGTCATTGCCGTCATCGCCGGAACGGTCAACGTCTGGGTCAGCGGATGCGAAAACCCCAACACCACAGCCCAGAGAGACCACAGCAGCGGCACCAGCAGAACCTGGCTCAGACTGCCCAGAAACAACACTTGAAACCCGATGAACTGCCGCGTTCCCAATTGCCGCCACAGCAGCAAGGGCTCGCGCATGTGGGTCGCATAGGTCATCATGAATCCCTTGATCCAGCGGGACCGTTGCTTGACCCATGGCACGGCGCGGCAGTTCGCCTCTTCATAGGTGGTGGTGGCGACCATTTCGGTGCGATAGCCGTGGCGCGCCAACCGAAGGCCAAGATCGGCATCTTCGGTCACATTGCAGGCATCCCAACCGCCCAGCTTTTCCAGCGCTGCGCGCCGGAAGAACAGGGTCGTACCGCCCAACGGAATTGGAAACCCCATCCGTTGAATACCCGGCAGCACCACGCGGAACCAACTGGCATACTCGATGGTGAAACAGCGCGACAGCCAGTTGGTGCCGGGATTGTAGAAATCGAGGACACCTTGCAGGCAGGCCACATCCGGCCCGCGACGCGAGAACTGGTCCACCACGCGGCGGATCTGGTCGGGTTCGGGGGCGTCCTCGGCATCGTAGACGCCGACTATGGACCCCCGGCACAGACCAAGCGCGAAGTTCAGCGCGCGGGGTTTGGTTTTTACCCGGCCCTCGGGGGCGACCACGATCCGCATCCATGGCGGAAGATCAGCCTTTGCCAAGGCGTTGCGGGTCATATGGTCTGCCGCCTCGACCGCAAGCACGATATCCAGCAGGCCGTGCGGATAGTCCAGCTTGCTCAGCCGTCGAACCAGCCGGGCGGCGATGTCAGCCTCGCGGTACAGCGCCACGATGATCGAAACCATGGGCAGGCGGGCGACGATCGGGGCAGGCTTGGGGTCGGGGCGGGCGGGGCGCATGGCCAGCCACAGCGCAGCCGACTTCATCCCCATTGCGGCGATCAGGGTGATCAGCGCCCAGACCAACAGGGCGGTCAGCATGGTCTGCGGCCAAATCGCCACCGTCCCCGCCAGCGTCAGGCATCCCAGCGCCAACCGGCCAGAGGATGCGGAAGACCAGTTTCGGCAGCTCTCGGCCGTGGGGACCGTCTCTTCTGCCGCCAACGCCAGAGCCGGACCGCGTATGGCCAGAATCGCAGCCTCGATCTGGCGCGGCGGTGACAGGGCGGGGGCGATGGGACCGAAGACCGACGTCAGGCGAGCGCGGTGCCGGTCAAAGGTTTCAGGGTCGGGCGTGGCGATCATCACCACATCGCCCAACCGCCGCCACGGCACCAGCCCATCCGCAAGGCAGGCAACGGCGCCCCACTGGTCGATCAGTCGCGCATCGGGTTTTTCCGTCGCCAGATCGACCTGACCAAGCGACCAATGTCGGGCCAGAGCGTCATAGAGCAGCGGGTCCGGCACCCGTCGCCGCGCCAGCAGGCTGTCGGTCAACCGCCCGCGCAGTGCAAGCGCCTGCAGCATGTCGTCGGGTTCGACCACCCCACCGCGCAGCAAATGCAGGCTGAGCGATTGGCGGACAGGCGCGAGATCAGCCGTAGCCTGACCCACACATAAGGGTTTTGCATCAAGGTCGAGACGTCTGGAAACGACCGACATACAGCCTCCGGGTTCAACCAACCCATGCAGCCTCGCGTCCGCAGAGTTAATTTGCGGTTAACAACCGGTTAAACCCTTAGAAGAATTACCTTATGCAGCACGGCGCGCGCGCATGGCGGCGGCAAAACGGTCGAACAGGTAATAGCTGTCTTGCGGTCCGGGGCTGGCCTCGGGGTGGTATTGAACGGAAAACACCGGCTTGCCTTCGACGCGAATCCCACAATTCGACCCGTCGAACAGCGAGACATGGGTTTCCTTGACCCCGCGCGGCAAGGTCTGGCTGTCAACCGTAAACCCATGATTCATCGAGGTAATCTCGACCTTTCCGGTGTCAATGTCCTTGACCGGATGGTTTGCGCCATGGTGGCCGTGGTTCATCTTGACCGTCACCGCCCCAAGGGCCAGCGCCAGCATCTGATGCCCCAGACAGATGCCGAATACCGGCAGATCGGCTTGCAGAACGCCCTGGATCATCGGCACCGCATAAGCTCCGGTCGCCGCCGGATCGCCGGGGCCGTTGGACAGGAACACGCCCTCGGGGTTCAGGGCCAGCACATCCTGAGCCGTCGCCGTGGCGGGCAGGACGGTCACTTCGCACCCCGACGATGCGAGGCAGCGCAGGATGTTGCGCTTGGCCCCATAGTCGATCGCCACCACCCGCAGACCGGGTCCGGTCCGCCGCTGATAGCCCGCAGGCCAGGCCCAACGCTGTGCGTCCCACTGATAGGATTGGGTGCAGGAGACGCCCTTGGCGAGGTCCAGCCCCACCAGCCCGGCCCAGCCGCGCGCCTTTGCCACCATGGTGCCAAGGTCGAATTTCCCATTGGGATCATGGGCAAGGCAGACATGGGGGGCACCTTGCTGGCGGATCGCGCGGGTCAGACGGCGGGTGTCAATGCCGCCTACGCCGATGCGGCCCTTGGCCCGCAGCCAGCTTTGCAGATCGCCAGTCGCGCGCCAGTTCGACGGCTCGGTCGGGTCCCATTTCACCACCATGCCGGCCGCCACGGGGTCTGCGGTTTCGTCGTCTTCGGACGTGGTCCCGACGTTGCCGATATGAGGGAACGTGAAGGTCACGACCTGGCTGGCATAGCTTGGATCGGTCATGATTTCCTGATAGCCAGTCATCGCGGTGTTGAACACCAGTTCGGCCACCGTTTCGCCCACAGCGCCAAACCCCGTGCCATGGAACACCGATCCGTCCGCCAGCACGAGGCAGGCGGTGGGTTTGGGGTTTGTGCTGGTGCTGGCCATGCGGAGACTCCCTTGGGGTCAAGCTTGGCCAGTCATAGGGGTGACTGCGGGCCGGGTCAAGGGAGGGATGGAAAAGGTTTCCACCTAAGATTCAACAGCTTAGCCGGAATGACGGGAGTTGTTCTTTCTGCCGTCGCGCGGTATGTTCACAGAACTGCACTCATGGAGAAGGAAACCGATGTCCCTGCGCGACCGTTTGCAGACCGCACTGAAAGAGGCGATGAAAGCGCGGCAGGCGGATCGGTTGTCGACGTTGCGTCTGGTCAATGTCGCCATCAAGGACCGCGAGATTGCCAACCGGTCCGATGGGGCCGAAGGC
>JBBRVJ010000182.1:0-7553 GCA_038246975.1 Rhodobacterales bacterium
CCATCCGTTGGACATTCCGGCCAGAGGGGCGGCAATCAGGGCCTCGCGGCGCCAGATTGCGGGGGAAGCCAGCAGCGTATCGCGGGAAAAGCCGGTTTCGCGCCAGTTCGGGCAGGCTCTTAACCCCTCCGCCCCCAGCGCGCGTACCTGCAATCCCGCCTCGTGCGGCCCTTCGACGCGCCAGCGGTTGTCCCAGAGTTGATCGGTCAGGCTGGCCGCCTGCGCCACCGCATTGAGTTCGCGGGCGATGCGGATCCGGGTCGCATCGGAGTACAGGATGCAGCCGGAAAGCGTGCGTTTATGGCCCGACACCACTTCTGCCCAAGCCTCGGTCAGGGCATCCAGTCGCGGGCGATAGTCGGCAGACGAGACCCAGCGGATCGCCTCGGCTAAAAACCGCAGCCGCGTTTCGGGCGGTTGGGCCAAAAGTGCCGGTTTGTCGATAACGACCGATCCGGCCTCTTCATGGGCCGACGATTGCACGAGCTGCACGACCGCCCCCTGCAAGACCGTTCGCGCCATCGACATCAAGCTGACGGTGCGGCCGATCCGGTCGACGGTAATCCCCAACGGCTCCAGCGCGGCCAATGTTTGTCGCGCCTTGATCCGGTCAAACTTCGGGTCGTCGTTGGTGGGGTCGTCGATCCAGGTGGCACCGCGCCTCCGCAGATAGCCACGCAGCGCGTCGCGCCGTACGGCCAGCAACGGGCGCAGCCAGGTGACCTCCAGCGCTTGACGCTGCGTGGCCATCGCCGCCAGCCCATCGACCCCCGAACCCCGTGCCAATCGCATCAAAAACGTCTCAGCCTGATCGTCGGCGGTATGCCCCAAGGCGACGGTGACGATCCCCTGCCCTTTGGCCCAGCCCGCAATCATCCGAAGCCTGGCGCGGCGAGCCGCATCCATCAGGTTGCCGGGACCGTCCCAATCGCGCCAACGGAGAATATCATGGGACAGGCTCAAAGTGTGACATAGATCGGCCACCCCTGCCGCCTCAGCGGCAGAGGCGGCGCGCAGGCCATGATCCACCGTCACTACATGCAGGGCTGGCCCGCCGTCACGGGCCCACTCGGCCAGCAGATGCAGCAGGGCGACAGAATCGCCCCCCCCTGACACGGCAACTCCAATTCTGGCGGGAACGGCAGGGACGAACGCGTCGCGAAGGCGGGCTTGCAGGTCCGCGTCGTCGCCTACTGGCACCGCAGCCCCTGAATGGCCACCTGCGCATTGGTCGCGTCAATCGTCCCCGGAAACCGCGTGCCGACTTCGGTCAGGGTCACGCAAGCCTCTGGCACCTGCCCCAGATCACCCAGAGCCTGCCCCAGTTTCAACAGCGATTCCCCGGCGCGTGGTCCATCTGGCCGACCCGAAAACGCCTCCAGATAGGCGCGGGCGGCGTTCGATGTTTCGCCCAGTTGCATCAGCGCCTCGCCGCGCAGAAACTGCGCCTCCTGCATCAGCGGGCCACCCGGGTAGGATTGGGCATAGGTCGCAAAGAGCGTCGCAGCGGTGCGAAAGTCACCTGAACCGAGCACCTCCTGTGCCCGGTCAAAGTCTGCCTGTTCGGAAAGGGCCAGTTCCGCGCCGCCGGTCTGGGGCGTGGCGGGCTGCACGATCACCGGAGCGGGCGCATCGCCGCCAAGGGTGGGGGTGACGGGCAAGGTGGCGATATCACAACCTTCGGTCGCCTCGCACAAGCGAAACTCCAGGTCGCCGATCCGGTTGGTCCCGTCGCTGACGACGCGGTTGACCTTCAGTTCGACCTGTTCGGTTTTTGAAGTAAGCCGGACCAGTTCCGCCTCGATCGAATCCAACCGTTGCAGGGCATCGCCACCGGCAGCCCCGCTTGTTGCGGCCCCCGATGACACCAACTCCTGCTTCAGCGTGGTAAATTCCGCCATCAGGGCCGACAGTTCCGCCTTGATATCGGCCAGCATCTGCGCACGGTCCTGCGCCAGCGCAGGACTTGCCAGCATCACCAGGCACAGGACCCATGCGCGCGTCATCTCAGGCCCCCGCACCAATCGACAGCACCGTCACGGCGCGGCGGTTCTGCGAATAGCAGGCCTCGTCCGAACAAATTTCCAGCGGGCGTTCCTTGCCGTAAGACACAGTCCGCAGGCGGCTGGACGAAACGCCCTGCGAGATCAGGTAGTTCTGCACCGCGCTGGCCCGACGCGCCCCCAGCGCGAGGTTGTATTCCCGCGTGCCCTGCTCGTCGGCATGGCCTTCGATGATCACGGCATAATCCGAATTGGCGGTCATCCAGCGAGCCTGCCCCGACAAGACGTTGCGCGCAGTATCCGACAGGTTGGACTGGTCTACGGCAAACAAGACGCGGTCGCCAACCGTCTGGTTGAAATACGCAACCGAGCGCGGGTCGTTCGGATCGCCCAGACCCGTGGTGTCGATGCCCGCACCGCCCGTGCCCCCCGGACCGCCCGCGCCACCAGCCCCCCCGGCTCCATAACGGTCCGGGTTGTTGCAGGCAGCAAGGCCCAGCACCGCCATCAAAAGAAAGGCCTTGGGAAGTAGCGTCATGTTATTATCCTTGTTTTGGGTCTTGGCTGCGCGATTAGGTGACTCTAGCAGATTTGTAGCGATTGGGGAATCCGTCAGGGCAAAAGCGGCGACCAAGCCGGGTCGGACGCCGCCCCTTCGGTGGTGATCTGGCGCAGGTTGCGCCCCGAGATATCGACCGAATAAAGCCCCGCCTGCCCGCTGGCCCCTGCCGTTTCACGGGTAAACATGATGACACGGCCATTCGGCGCCCATGTCGGACCTTCATCAAGGAAGCTGGAGGTCAGCAACCGTTCCTCATCGCCCTGCACCCGCATCACGCCAATGTGAAAGCGACCCTCGTTCTGTTTGGTGAAGGCGATCAGATCGCCGCGCGGGCTCCACACCGGGGTACCGTAGCGGCCCTGCCCATTGGAAATTCGGCGTGGCTCGCCGCCGCCTGCCGACATGATGTAAAGCTGCTGGGTGCCCGAACGGTCGGATTCGAACACGATCTGGCTGCCGTCGGGGCTGTAACTCGGGCCCGTTTCGATGGACGGCGCGTTGGTCAGTTGGCGCAAGCCCCCCGACCCGATGTCGAGCGTGTAGATATCCGAATTGCCGCCCTGTTCCAGACTGAACACGACCGTATTGCCATCGGGAGAAAAGCGTGGCGCAAAGGTCATCGTGCCCGGCTGCTCATCAAGCCCGCGCGTGCGAAGGCTGCCCACGTCCATCACATAGATGCGCGGAAAGCCCGAAACGTAAGAGGTGAACAGAATCCGGTCGCCCGTCGGCGAAAAGCGCGGGGCAAGGACGATGGAAGAACTGTCGGTCAGATACTGGACGTTCGCACCATCATAATCCATCACCGCCAGCCGCTTGAGACGTTGATTTTTCGGTCCCGATTCAGCAACATAGACGACCCGGCTGTCAAAATAGCCGCCCTCGCCGGTGATCCGGCTATAGGCCGCGTCCGCCACTTTGTGCGCCATTCGCCGCCAGCTGGACGGAGTCCCGGCGAACTGCAACCCTTCGCCGAGTTGCTGACCCGAAAAGACGTCGAACAGGCGGAACTTGACGACAATCTGATCGCCCGACGCCTGCACCGCCCCGGTGATCAGCGCTTGCGCATTGATCGCCTGCCAGTCGTTATAGGCGACCGGCGCGTCGAAACTGGTGACGCCGCTGATAAAGGCATCCGACCCGATCTCGCGGAACAACCCGGTCCCGGCAAGATCGGCAGCGACGACGCGGGCGATGTCGCGGGCATATTGCTCGGCCCCGCCGTTTTCGGCGATGAAGTTCGGCACGGCGAAAGGCAAGGGTTCGATCACGCCTTCGTCGATGACGATCCGCAGCGGGGCGGCTTGTACGGACAACGCCGCCACACCAAGGGCAAACGCGGTGGCAAGGATTCTGAGCAGGGTCATTGCGGCCTCATTCTCATGTCTTGGGTCAAAGTCACTGCGCCACAATGGGCGCAAAACGTGCGGGGAAAAGGCGGGGCGCATACCCCTCGGGCATCGGTGTTCATCGCATTCTCATGCCGTTTGGATCAAAGACCAGTTCAAGGTCCTTCCAAGTGTCATACTTCTCGGGCGGCAGGGGAAATCCATTGCGGCCACAGCGTGAAATCGCACTGCGCGCCGCCTGAAACACCTTGGTCGCATCGGAATCGGTCCCGCCTTCGAACCCCGTCAGGCGGATCGACCCCACATCGGGTACGCCGCTTTCGGCCAGATCGACCCGCACGGTGATCACGGTGCGCAAGGCGCTGGACGACAGGGCGCCGACGTTCCAGCAAGTCTTGATCGCGACGCGCAGCCCGTCAATCTCTCCGCCCGTCATCGGCGGTCCTGTCGGGGCATCCTGAACACCGTTATCCTCCGCCGGGGTTTCCGACATGGCCTCGGCAAGGGCCGCTGCAATTGCGTCTGCTTCAACGTCCTGCGTGTCGGTGGGTTCCGCGACGGCGGGGGCCGGGTCCTCAATGGGCGCATCGGCCACAGGTTCAGGCCGCGCCTGCGGGCGGCGGCTGGACGTCATGGCGAGTTGCGGGGCGTCCTGTTCGGTTTCCACCGCTTCGGTGATGATCTGGGTTGCGGCCTCTTCCGGCGCGGCTTCCGGCACATCTTCGGGGACGACCTCTGCCTCGGGGGCGGGTTGGTCGGACACGGCGGGGGTCGGGGTTTCGGCCAACTCGGGCGCGTCGGTGATCTCATCGACCGGGGTCGGGGCCACGCGGTCAATCGGGCGCGGTTTGGGGCGTTGCGTCGTCGTCGGCACCGGGATCGGCTGTTCTTCGGCGGCCAGCGGGGCCACCGGATCAGGGGCCGGCACAGGCTGCGGTTCGGGCGAGGTCGGTACGTCGGGCGGCAGGTCCGGCGGGGGTTCGGGCAAGGCCACAGGTTCTGGGTCGGTCTCGGGCTTCGGCAGTTCGGGGGTGATCGGGTCGGGGGCCACCACTTCGGGCGCGTCGGGCGTGACGGGGGGTTCTGGGGCCGGTGCCGGGCGGGCCGGGGCGGCCGCCACCATTGCGTCAAACTGCGAGGGAGACACCAGTGACACGCTTGCCACCTGAATTTCGGGCGCGGGTTGGGGCGAAAACAGCAAATCCCCCAGGAGAACCCAGAGGATCAGACCCGCGTGGCCTGCACCAGAGATGATCGTGCCCGTGCTCATGCCCAGCCTAGTTGCCGCCGAAGGTCGGCCCGTTGGTATCCGTCACCAATCCGATGTCATTGAACCCCGCCGCGTTCAGCGCGCCCATCAACTGCGCCACCCGCTCGTAATTGACCGACCCGTCAACCCGCAGAAAGACCTTGTTCGAGGTGCGTTCCGCCGCAACCGCCTGCAATTTCGGGATCAGTTCGCTATCGGCCACTTCGGTCGTCTGCAAGACCACCAGACCATCGGCGGTCAGGGTGATGGTCAAGGGTTCCTCCTGTTCGGTCGGCAAGGACTTCGCCGCCGTCTCGGGCAACTGGACCGGCACGCCGACCGTCAACAGGGGTGCGGCCACCATGAAGATGATCAGCAACACCAGCATGACATCGACGAAAGGCGTGATGTTGATGTCCGACATCACCGCCGCAGAGCCCCGCCTGCGCCCGCGCCGCCCGCCACCCGATTTTTTCGCAACTCCCGCCCCCATCGCCTAGGCGTCCAACTGGCGCGACAGGATGGTGGCGAATTCGTCGGCAAACGCCTCGTATCCGCCGACGATGCGTTCGGAGTCCGCGTTCAGCTTGTTGTAGAACACCACTGCCGGAATGGCCGCGATCAGCCCGATGCCGGTGGCCAGCAGCGCTTCGGCAATGCCGGGGGCCACGGTCGCCAGATCGGTGTTATTGGTCGCGGCAATCTGGGTAAAGGCGTGCATGATGCCAAAAACCGTGCCGAACAGCCCGATGAAAGGCGCGGTCGACCCGGTGGTGGCCAGATAGCCGATGCCCTTGTTCAGCCGTTCCGCCTCTCGCGCAATCGCTACGTCCATCGCCCGGTCGATCCGCGCCTGCGCGCCCGCAATCAACCCGCCGTCCTGCCGGTGACTGCGCCGCCATTCCAGCATACCAGCCGCAAAGATCTTTTCAGACGCGCCTTCCGGAGTTGCACCGATCTTTTCGAACAACTCGTCCAGAGGCTCCCCTGACCAGAAATTGCGGTCGAACACCGCAGCCTCGCTTTGCGCGGTGCGAAACAGAATGTGTCTTTGCACGATGATCGCCCAAGACCAGAACGACATGACGATCAACCCGATCATCACCAATTTGACCGTGATCGTGGCCCGAACAAAGAGGGACAGCAATGAGAAATCAATCTCTGCCGCCGCAGCTAACGTATCCGTTTCCATCTTGCCTGCTCTTGTTATCGGGGCTCTTTGGCCGCCTATTGACTTAATTCTACCAAGGTTTGAAGCGGATTGCCAACACAATGCCGTAATTGGGCGCCCCCTCGCCCAACGTGCCTTTGCACCGCCTTGTCATCAAGCCAGCAACGCCCGCATCGGTTCCGGTAACCGGACTGCGTGGCCGTCCGCTCCCAGACAGACCAGCACCACCCTCGCCGCAAAAATCCGCGATTCGCCGCGCCAGATATCTTGTTGCAGGATGATCCGCGCGCCGCCCAACGCGATCAGCGCGGTGCGCACCTCCAGCAGATCCTGGAAATGGGCGGGGCGCAGATAGTCCGCCTCAACCCGGCGCACCACGAATATCACCCCGGTCTGCGTGCGCAACAGACCCTGATCCATCCCCTGCGCGCGCACCCATTCAGAGCGCGCGCGTTCGATGAATTTCAGGTAGTTCGCGTAGTAGACGATCCCGCCAAGGTCGGTATCCTCGATATAGACCCGGACGGCAAAGGTATGAGCCGGGAAGTCACCCCCTTTGGAGTCACCCAAAGTTCGGGGCCGAGGCTGCGAAATCGGCGTCGGTGCTGATCCGCTGCCACCACGCCTCCAACCCCGGAATCGACATCACCTCGCCCGCATCCGGGGTCAGCGAGACATAGAACAGGATCGGCCCCAGCAGGTAATCTGCGATGCTGGGTGCATCCCCGGCGATGTAGGGGGCATCGCCCTTGATCTCCATGATCAGGGTCAGCAACGTTCTGGCGGCCGTCAGCCCATCGGCGCGCATCTGTTCGTTCTTGCCGCCGACGAAATCGGGAAACAGGTGGTAGGCCGCAATCCCGCCGACCATCGCGCCATAACCGTAGCTGCCTATCATGCTGGTGACTTCGGCCATCATCGCCGCCTGCTTGGGGTCCGCAGGGATCATCGGCGGCTCGGGGTTGCGCGCATCCAGATAGCGGCAGATCGCGTCGGTTTCGCGCAGGCGCATCCCGTCGATGTCCAGCACCGGCACCTTGCCGAACGGATGGCGGGCCAGATGCTCGGGACTGCGGGTTTCCCCGGCCAGCACGTTGACCGGCACCTGGGTATAGGCGATGCCCTTCTTGGCCAGCACAATGCGCACGGTGCGCACACAGGTCGATCCGTCGAAACCGTAAAGCGTGACTGTATCGGTCATGGGGTTGATCCTTTTGGG
>JBBRVJ010000183.1:0-7333 GCA_038246975.1 Rhodobacterales bacterium
ATCCCATGATCATGGCCAAGGCGCTGATGACGCCGCCAGACGACATCTATATCCTGGTGCCCAAAGAGTTGGAGAATTTCAAACTGGCGACAAATCTTATGGAATAACTGCCAGATCGGCTGCCCACATGACCGGCTTGCCCTGCGGCGGAAGAGTGCGCCACGACGGTAAACGGTTCATCTTCACTTCGTGCCGTCCTGCCAATTCAGTTTGGCGGTGTGAATCGGTGTGTTGGCAATGGCAACAGATTTGTTGCCGGTTTGCGATTCGACGAGGAGTTAATTCTTGCGGCCAAAAGCGACAGAGCGCATTGCACGTTCGGCGGTGTTGTCATCTGTCCCACTCGATCCGCAGCAGGGCCGCAACGCCGGATGCTCACGCGCGCTTGGGGGATGCCGTCTTCCTGCGGAAGGCGACACCGTCAGTGGACACGCCCCATCACCTGATCGGTGAAGAACCGCCAGCGGGCTTCAGGCGCATGGCAAGATCGTCAATGACCGGTTGCTCAGGTGCAGACCCATCGGCCATCGCAGGCGGCACGGCCCCGCCCATCCGATGGCCGCAAGGACCAATGGCATCAGACCGTGCATCACCAATTTCGTCCCCTGATCTTTCTCATGCCCGGCCTAGGGCAAACGCCTGCACATCATCCCCGGTCTACCAATGCTGCGTTCCCGGCGCACCCTTGATCCGTCCGTCCAGATTGGGCGTGACCCAGCCGCCGTAAAAGTCGCCGGGTTGCGGGATGACGCGCAGATCGCCGACCCAAGCCTCATCCATCAGCCCGGCATAAAATGCCACATGACCTGCGAGGGCGGCAAAGCTGGCGGTCGGGCGGTCATAGGCCCAAGCGGCGCGCAATGCGGTCTTGCCTGCCACGATGACATCGAAATAGCGCGCCGCGCCCTTCCATTCGCAATAGCTGCTGCCCTTTACTGGGCGCAAAGCGGCCTGAATATCCTCGGGGGGCAGGTAATAGCTGGGCGCATGGTGGGTTTCCAGCACCCGCAAGGCGCGTGTGGTCTCAGCGACAAGCACTCCGCCAAGCCGGATCGTGATCCGTGGCGGTACCGGTTCCAGTGCGGGCGGGCGCGGGTAGGACTGGACGTTTTCGCGCGATATCTCAGTCATGTGTGAACCCCAAGGATCGGTTTTCGCGCGATGCCCATATAAAGGATGGCCGTCAGCGGCAGAGGGCCGAAGGTCAGGTCAAACCGGCGGTTGATCCCGCGCGGGCCAAGCCCCGTCATTGCACCCGGCACAAGTCCCGCGCCTTGCATCGCGGCGCGCAATTCGCCCGGTTTGATGAACATCGCCGGATCATGGGTGCCGCGCGGCAACAGGCGCAGAACATCTTCGGCGATGGTGATGGTGGCAAGGCGGGCCAGCGGATTGCGGTTGATGGTGTCAAACAGGAACAGCCCGCCGGCGCGCAAAGTGCGGGCGACCTCGGCCAGCACCCGGTGCAGGTCGGCCACATGCTCCAGTACATCGACGCAAACCACGGCATCGAAGCTCGCATCGTCATACGGAAGCGCCTCGCCCACCCCCACGTCATAGCCGATACGCAGGCCATCCTCGCGGGCATGGGCGCGGGCGGCGTCGATGGCATCAGCGGCGGGATCGATCCCGGTGACACTGGCCCCGCGCGCAGCGATCGCCTCGGACATGAAGCCCCCGGCGCAGCCGAGGTCAAGCACATCGCGGCCCTGCCAGTCGATGTGTCGGTCGAACCATTGCAGCCGCCCCGGCACAAGGTTTTTGAGCGTCCGCACCCAGCGGATGTCATCGGACCACCAGCGATCCGCCACCTTGTCATAGATTGTCAGGTCATTGCGCATCGGGTTGATCCTTGGGCATGTTCAGGCGGGGCAGCGCGCAGGGCACTGTGGCGCGATACAGCGAGGCATCGGCGCTGCGCAGGAACGGCAGGTCAGGCGCCCGTGTGATGCGGGCATAGCGCCAGCGGTGGGCTGCGGCACGGGTCACTTTGCCAAATGCTTCCCCCAAGCGGTCGCACCGGCCAACCGGCGCGCACACGCCCAGCCCCGCCATGCCCGCACCGATGATGCCAATGGGAGTCATGCGGGCAGCACCTGTTGCAAGATACGGGGGATGTTCTGCTTGACCTTGAAGAACCCGGCAGTGGCATGGGGCCAGATGGCAGCGTCCCAATCGCGCCGCCATTCGCACAGGGTGATTCCGGCGCGGGCAAGCGAAGGTGCTGCCTCATCCAGCCAGTCGCGCAGCGGGCCTTGCGTGATGTAGGGCGTGACAATCTGCGTCGCCCCGGCCATGGCGGCCCATTTGGCCAGGTCGGCGGGATCACCGGCCCGCAAGGCAACATTGGCAAGACCAACCCGCAAGGCTGCATCGGCCAAGGCCGCTTTCTCAAAGCCGGCAACCGCATCTGACACCGGCAACGCAGAGCGCAGGTGGCTCGACTCCAGCGTGGCAGTTGTGCGGATGTCCAAAGCGGCAAGGTCGAAATCCTCGACCCGGCAATCCTCATCCGTGATCAAAAGGGCTGTGGGGCGGCCCGGTTGCGGATGATTGAACGGTCGCAGGGGCAACACGGATGGCAGGCCGTCCGGTTCCGTCGCCTCCAGCCCTTGGGTCACCTCGGCCAGATCGCCGGGGCGCGGGGCAAAGCGTCCGGCGGTGAAGGTGGCGATGTTCTGCGCGTCAGCCGGATAGGGTTTGCCCCGTGTGTGCAGCCCTGCCACCCAACGCCAGCCCAGCGTGTTTGACGCGGCATCCCCATCCAGCAGATGCCGGTAAAAGAAATCCGCGCCCAGCCGCCACGGCAAGCCCAGCGTAAATATCCAGATCGACGCAAACCACATCCGCGCATGGTTGTGCAGATAGCCTGTGTCCACCAGTTCGGTGGCCCAGGCGTCGAAACACTCCAGCCCCGTCTGACCGTACGTCGCGCGGTCCACATCGCGGCGCAGGCGGCGGTCGCGGTCCAGGGCGGCGAGGTCCGCGTCCAGCCCGGTGCGATAGCTGGCCCAGACCTGCGGACGGCGCTCCAGCCAACCTTTGAAATAGCCGCGCCAGATGACTTCCTGAACGAATTTCTCGACATCTTCCGGCCCATGGGCAGCAAGAGCGGTGGTAACCAGGTCCTGTTCCGTCACCAGCCTGCGCCGAACGTAAGGCGACAGCACCGACACCGCCTTGTGCGCGCCGGGGCCGTGATCGGGGTTGCGCCCATTGGCATAGCGCCGCCCCATGCGCGGCGTGAAGGCTGCCATGATCTTCTCGCCCTCAGCGCGCGTAGCAATCCAGTCTGTCATCAGGTCCATCACTTGCCTGTCCGCGCGAGAGATGGCGCGCGCCCCCCGGATTTCAACGTCGTATGTCCGTTTCGAGGCAATAGGCCTCGACCATCGGGCGCAGGGCGACACGCGCCCGAAGTTTCGCCGCCATCAGATACATGCCACCGATCTTGCGGTGCAAGAACAGCGTGGCCGCAGGCGGCACATGGGCAAGCTCGCGGTCGTGGCCGATGGCAAGACCCATGTCACGCAGGCGTTCCAGAAGGTCACTCTGGCCAAAGTCGAACGGGGTGTCCTGCCGCACGGGCACCATCGCGGCGGTAAACATCGACAGGATCAGATCCTGATGCTGCGGCGCAGTATCGTGGCCGAAATAGCCGATGCGCAGCATGGCGTCGCGCGTGGCCTCTGCCCCACCCTCCAGCGCCACCCGCGCAAGAGCGCGGAAATCAGCCGCCAGTTCCTCAGCGATGGGCTGCACCGCGCCGAAATCCAGCAGGACCACGCGGCCTGTCCTGGGGTCATACCTATAGTTGGCAAGGTTGGGGTCGGTCTGCATCGCGCCGAACACGAACAACTCGCGCAGGACAAGCTCGATCAGCGCCGTTGCAACCCGGTCACGTTGGGTCTGGGGGGCCTCGACCAGACTGTCCAAGGGGACGCTGTCCATATAGGTCATCGCCAGCACTTGCGGTGTGCAAAGCCCTGCATCCAGTTCAGGCAAGACAAACATGTCCGACCCTTCCAGCAAGGTGCTGAACCGGGCCAGATGTTGTGCTTCGGCCAGATAGTCGGCCTCGGCGTGCAACTGCCGCTTCGCCTCGGCCAAGAGGGGGCCGATGTCCATGCCGCGCGGCAAGAGCCCCGGCAGGCGCAAAAGCGTGGCCACATTGTCCACATCGCTGTCGATGCTGGCGCGCACACCGGGATACTGCACCTTGATTGCAAGTTCCTGACCGTCGCGGGTCACTGCCCGGTGGACCTGTCCGATCGAGGCGGCGGCAAAGGGGCGCACATCAAAGCGGGCAAAGCGGCTGTACCAGCCCGACCCCCATTCGGCATTCAGCACGGTTTGCAGCTGTTTTGGCGGCATGTGGCGGGCATCATCCCGCATCCGGGCAAGGATCGCCGTCAACTCGCCCGGCAGCACCAGCCCGGTATCCATCGACAGCATCTGCCCCAGCTTCAGCGCCGCTCCGCGCAAATGCGACAGACCGTCCGTCACGCGCCGCGTGTTGGCCGGTGTCAGCAGCAGTTGCGCCAGATCGGGGCGCTTGCCGCCCGCCAGCGCCCGCAGACCCCCCGCCGCCACGCTGCCTGCAATGCCCGATGCCATGCCACCAAAGTGCCACAGCCGCGCCGCACGTCCCGTCGGCACTGCTGTGCCGCTGTTGTCGTTGTCATCCGGCAAAGGGTTTCTCCAGCCTCAGTTGGCGGTGCGTGCGGCCTGCTTGCGCAAACGGTGCAGGTGCCAACGGTAAATGACCGGAGCGAGCACATGGTCATAGGCCGCAGCGGCGATGTGCCTGATCCCCGGCAAGCCCACGATCCGCCCCAACAAACGATACCTTGGCATCTGCGCCCACAGCACCAGAAACGCCGGTATTCCCGATGTCAGCGTGCCGTCATGCAGCACATAAAGCCGCCGGGCGGCAGTATCGGCATCCAGCCCCCACCGGGTCCGCGCGTCCGTGTTCAGATCGTCAAACCGGATCGGCAGGCTGAGGTTACCCGCATACCGCGCGTAATGCCCGATCTCAAAGTTGCAAACTGGGCAGTTGGCGTTGTAAAGAACAGAGGTTTTGGGGTTGTTTTCCATGATCCAAGAGATAGGCTTGGCCGGCGTGAAGTCCAGCCATGGCCAACTGACAAGACCCACCCCATATGTCACCAGCCGCCCGCCATCTGCGCCTCATGGACGGCCCCCGCGCACAGCACAGAAATCTGTGGAATATCCGCCTTCGCTGATCTGCGGCCGATCGGCGGTAAGCTGATCAATCTGGCAGCATGCAATGGCGGCCTTGGTCTGGAACGGCCCCGATCCGCACCCCTCGGCCGCATGGCCAGCCGAGGATTTCGCGCCGCTTGGCGAACCGCGCGGCACCCTAAAGGCTGACATGCCATCTCGCTGCCACGGTCAAAGGTCATCGACCGGCGCAACATGGCGGGCAGCCGACGCCACGATGACGGGCACGTTCAACATTCGTCTTGATGCCCAGCAATGGCAGTCTTTCACCTTGCACCAGTATGTTGTCACACATCGTCCTCGCTTTGTCTGGAATGCGCCGATCATGCTGTTTCCCGCGTTTCCCGTTCGTGTGCATGTCGGCTATGTGGCGGGGACCGGCATCCTGACGCGTTCTATACTTGGGCTTTTCTCCATAAAGGACGTGTCTGGGACCGGCGAACCCGCACGGGGCGGATGGCGCCTGCGCTCCTCCCTCGATCACCGACCAGTCCAGACTGGTCAGGCGCAGCAGGCTCTCGACAAACCCTCCTCGCCATGGTCGCTGGGACCGTCGCCCATCGGGCTTGAACCGGTGGCGCCGCGATGGGCAACCGTTCCCATGGCTCGATCTGCCTGAGCGCCATGGTCGGTCGCTGCCAAAGGGGGCATCAATATCTTTCAGCGACAATTCATGGTCAAACAACCGTCGGAACTTCGGCTAAGTCCAAGCCAAAGGCAAAACTTTCGCGAAGATCCTCGCAAAGTGAAAGGGTCGGAGCACTTTTCTCGTGCTCACGGCGCATAATCGACCACATGACACGCGCTCCCGACTCAATGAGCGGCAAAACAACGACGTCGTCCAGAGTGTCTGGCAACGCCCAGCGGCTGAGAATGCTGAAGCCGACGCCGGCCGATACCAGATCGAGGATCGCTTCGACCGTTTCCGCGAGGACGAAATGCGCTGGCCCCCGCCGTGTCGGGCGGAACAGGAGTTCGTCATCGAGCCCCTCTTCGACCACACGGGAATAACTGACGTATGTGGCATCCTCGAATGTGCTTGTGGACAGGGTCGCAAAGGCCGCCAGCGAATGGGACCGGTGGACGACCGCCACGAGCTCATCCGAGAAAAGCGGATAGTGCCTGATGCTGGGGCGATTCAGTCTGGCGCAGACGAGAGCAAGATCTATCTCGCCCTCCGCAACGGCTTCGACGAGCGGGAAATGTCGCGTCCGTGTTACGAAATCAATTTGCGACAGGTCAACGAGTTCAAGCCGCGGGATAAGCAGGCGTTGCACCGGATAGGCTCCACCGCTCAGGCGCACTGCGGTCCGGTTCCCGTGGCGTGTCCGCTCCAAAATCTCTTCTGCCTCGGCGAGTTGAGCCAGGATCACCCGCCCCGCCGCATAGACCTGCTGGCCAGCGGTTGTCAGTTGCATGCGGGGGCCGCGCCGGTCAAAAAGGACCACCCGCAACGCAGCCTCGGCCTTTTTCATCTGGTGGCTCAGGGCTGACGGCGTCAGATTAAGGCGCATGGCTGCCTGCGAAGCTGTCGTTGTCTCGGCGACAGCAACGATCATGCGGAGAATTCGGGTATCAAGGTGCCAAGTCACGCGAAACTCATCCCAAACTGTTTACAAGATGAACGGCTCGCAACGCGAGCCCACAAAACATTCAATTCCGCTTTCCCTAACCTCCGGTCTAGCATGGGTCAAACTGCAGGGGGACAGGGGTGACGTCAACAGCAAGCGTTCTAGTGATCGGGGGGGGCATTACCGGGTGCGCAATCGCCTGGCACCTGGCGCAACGCGGGTTGCGCGATGTCGTCTTGATCGAGCGGGCCGAACTGACCGCCGGGTCAACATGGCACGCGGCTGGCGGATTTCATTCGCTGAACGGCTCAAGCAGCATGGCCGCGCTGCAAGGGTACACCATCGGCCTTTATGACCGGCTGGCGCGGGAAAGTGAGGCGTCGCTGGGCCTGCACAAGACCGGTGCGATCTATCTGGCCGGGGATGACGCCTGGGCCGAGTTCCTGACGGTCGAGCAGGCGCGCGCGTCAACCGTCGGCGTCACCCTGCGCGACATGACCATGGACGAATTGCGC
>JBBRVJ010000184.1:0-7318 GCA_038246975.1 Rhodobacterales bacterium
CACCGCCCGCAAGATCGACCCGGCGGCCTTGCTGACGGCGCGGTTGTTTCCGGACATGTTCCCGCTGACCCGGCAAGTGCAACTGACCTGCGATTTCAGCGCCCGCGCCGCCGCCCGCCTTTCGACGTCGGAGGTGCCGAATTTCCCCGATACCGAAACCACCTTTGACGAGCTTGCCGCCCGGATCATCCACGCCCGCGATCATGTGAACAGCATGGATCCTGCCGCGTTCGACGGGGCGGAACAGCGGGTGGTGACGATCACGATGCGCGGACAGGACGTGCAGATGACCGGGTTGGACTATCTGACCATCTTTGCGCTGCCTCAGGTTTATTTCCACGCGACAACCGCCTACAACATCCTTCGTCACAATGGGGTCGAGGTCGGCAAAGCGGATTACATGGGCTTGACAGGGCGGTAAGCCGCTCAGGCGGCCCGATCCGCCGCCGAAGCTCGCCCCGCCAGAGCCGATACGACCAGCAGCAACAGGGCGAGGGCCGCATAGGTCACTCGAAACCCGATAGCCTCGGCAATGAATCCGATGGACGACGGTGCCACCAGAATGCCGCAGTAGCCCAGCATGGTGACTGTCGCGATTCCCGCGCCAGACGGGATGCCCGGCTGATTTCCGGCGGCGGAAAACAGGATCGGCACCGTGTTGGCGATACCGACACCGGCCAAGGCAAATCCGGCCACGGCGATCAGGTCGGTCGGCGCAGCGGCAGCCACTATCATGCCCGCCGCCCCGATCAGCCCCGACACCCGCAACGTCGACACCGCGCCGAACCGGTTGCGAATCCGGTCCCCGGCAAAGCGCATCACCGCCATGGTCCCCGAAAACAATCCGAAGGCCAGTCCCGACCGTTCCAACCCCGCGCCCAATTCGTTGGCCAGATACAGCGCTGCCCAGTCCAGGATGGCCCCCTCGGGCACCATGCAGAACAGCGCCATTACGCCCAGCAGCCACAGGATCGGCTGGCGCGGGAACAGGGGATGGCGTGGCTCGGGCGTGGCAGACCGCCGATCCTGCGGCGGATCGCCGACCATCAGCGGCGCTGCCACAACCAGTATAACCAGCGCGATTCCGGACGCGGTCACGGCCTGCACTTCGGCTCCGAACCGGGCCAGAACCAACCCGCCCAAAGCCCCGCCGACAAAGCCGCCGAGGCTCCAGAACCCATGCGATGACGACATGATTGCGCGGCCCAGACGGCGTTCAAGCTCGACCGCGTTGGCGTTCATCGCGACATCCATGCAGCCGATGACCGCGCCAAAAACCGCCATCGCCAGCGCCAGCAGCAGCAGATTGGGGGCCAGCACGATCATCGGCAACAGCGGCAAGGTCAGAATACCGAACCCGATCACCAACCGTCGTGAGCCGAACCGCTGAATCAACCGGCCCGAAAACAGCATCGACCCGACAGCACCGATGCCCAGTCCCAGAATCAACAGGCCCAGAACCGGTTTCGTAATGTCGTGGCGCGGCAGCAGCAACGGAATTTGCGGAGCCCATGCCCCGATCATCATGCCGTTCAGCCCGAACATCGCCGCCGCAGCCCACCGGCCGATCGCGTCCCGCATTCCCACCCCCTGATTTGTCGCTCTGATAGGCCAAGCGGCAGGTGTCCGAAAGCCCCGCAAGTCACGCGCAATGCTCGGAAGCCTGCGACGGAACGGGTGCTCAGTCGCGCAGCAACTCGTTGATGCTGGTCTTGGACCGGGTCTGCGCATCGACCTTTTTCACGATCACCGCGCAATAGAGATTGATCCCGTTCCTGGACGGCATCGACCCCGCGACGACGACCGACCCCGCCGGCACCTCGCCATACATCACCACGCCGGTTTCGCGGTCCACGATCCTGGTCGACTGACCGATAAAGACGCCCATCCCCAGAACCGACCCTTCGCGGATGATGCAGCCTTCGACCACCTCGGACCGCGCCCCGATGAAACAATTGTCCTCGATGATCGTCGGCCCGGCCTGCATCGGCTCCAGCACGCCACCGATCCCGACACCGCCCGACAGATGCACATTCTTGCCGATCTGCGCACAGGACCCCACCGTGGCCCAGCCATCGACCATCGAGCCTTCATCGACGAACGCGCCCACGTTGACGAAGGACGGCATCAGCACCACGTTTTTCCCGATGAACGCCGACCGCCGCACGATCGACCCCGGAACGGCGCGAAAGCCCGCCGCGCGCCATTGGTTTTCGCCCCAGCCCTCGAATTTGGACGGCACCTTGTCCCACCATGTGGCTTGCCCGTTGCCACCCGCAATCGTCGTCATGTCGGTCAACCGGAACGACAGCAACACCGCCTTCTTGGCCCACTGGTTCACATGCCAGTCCGCCCCCCGCTTTTCCGCGACGCGCAAGGTACCCTTGTCCAGCGCCTCCAGCGTCGCTTCGACCGCATCGCGCGCTTCGCCTTTGGTGGAAGCCGACAGAGTATCGCGGGCGTCCCACGCGGTGTTGATGGCGGCTTCAAGGGCTTGGGTCATCGGGGCCTCGTTTTGCGGTTGGTCTGGTCCGCAGCAGCCTATAAAGCTTGCACCAAGCCCGCGCAATGCGCGGCACGCCAAGGAACAGCGATGAAAGACGAACCCCGCGCGCATCCGTTGCGCCATTCCACCCAGGATCTGGCGACTGCGGACCGCATACCCGATACGCCGCAAACCCGGTCGCCGTCGCACCAATTGGCCTTTGGCGACACCGATTTCCTGACCCGCGAAGACCTGCGCCCGGTGCGGTTGCAACTGGAACTGTTGAAGGCGCAACTGCTGCTGGACGAGGCCGGGGTCACGTCGACCGTCGTCCTGTTCGGTGGCGCGCGGATTCCCGATCCGGCAACCCGCGATCTTGCGCGAACCCCGGAACTGTCCGATCTGTCGCGCTATTACACCGAGGCGCGGCGCTTTGCCCACGCCATGACCGGACGCTGCCTTGCGGGTGGCGGCAGCGAAGGCGTAATCGTCACCGGTGGCGGGCCGGGGGTGATGGAGGCGGGCAATCGTGGGGCGTTGGAGGCGGGCGGGCGGTCCATCGGGCTGAACATCGTTCTGCCGCATGAACAGGCCCCGAACCGCTATGTGACGCCGGAGTTGTCGTTCAACTTCCACTACTTCGCGATTCGCAAGATGCATTTCCTGATGCGGGCCAGGGTGATCTGCATCTTTCCCGGCGGATTTGGCACGCTGGACGAGATGTTCGAAAGCCTGACGCTGATCCAGACCAAACGGATGAAGCCCGTGCCGTTCCTGTTGTTCGGCCGCGCATGGTGGGAAAAGATCGTCAATTGGCAGGCCTTGGCCGATGCGGGCGTGATTGCCGATCACGATCTGGGGCTGTTCACCTATGTCGAGACGGCAGAAGAGGCGATGGTGGCGATTGATACCTGGGTTGCGGGCTGAACGGAGGGATTTATGGACGAGACAGCGAAACCGGAAAAGGTCAAACGCCCCCAACAGGTGTTCACCCTGGTGGTCGAAGTGGGCCGCAAGGCAGGCGACGGTCTGCCCGACAAGGCCACGGGGGCGGCCCTGATGATCTACGCCAGCGGCGTGGACGAGGCAGAGGCGGTGCGCGAAACCGTGGCGATCCTGAAAGAGGCCGATCTGGCCCCGCTGGACGTGTCCGGCTACGGCACGCTGGAGGATCGGCTGAAAGACGGCGACGAGATCGACGCCGAAGAACGCGGGCTGATGCAACGTGCGCTCGACGAAAACTCGGTCGTCGTCGCCCAGATGACGCCGTTTTTTGACTGATTGCCGCGCCATTTGGACGCCATCTGGAACAGAGTCGCGCGCAGGCGCGTCAAACCTTTTATTCGGTGGGGGAACGCTCTAGGCTTACTCCCAACGGGTTACATTCGGAGGACGAGATGGCGCTCATCTATCGTGAAATTGGGCGAGTGGCCCTGTCGTGCATGTGTGGAACTTTGGAAAACCGTCAATGACCGAGCCCTTCCGCGCCTTGATGATCGTCGACCATGAGGGCAAGCCCAAGGCTGAATTCCGCGAGTTGACGCTGGCGATGCTGCCCGACCACGAGGTTCTGGTCGAGGTGGCCTATTCCACGTTGAACTACAAAGACGGTCTTGCCGTCACCGGCAAGGGCCGGATTGCGCGCCGTTTGCCGATGGTGGCGGGCTTGGATCTTGCAGGCACCGTGGTGGAAAGCCGGTCCGAAGCGTGGCGCGCAGGCGACAAGGTGATCGTCAACGGCTGGGGATTGTCGGAAACCGAATGGGGCGGTTACACGCGATTCCAAAGGGTCAAACCGCAATGGGTGACCCGCTTGCCCGACGCGTTCTCGCTGGAACAGGCGATGGCGATTGGCACGGCGGGCTACACCGCCGCGCTCTGTGTCGATGCGCTGGAGGATTGGGGCGTGATCGCGCCGGGTGGTGGTGAAGTGTTGGTCACAGGTGCCGCAGGTGGTGTGGGGTCCACGGCGGTCAGCCTTCTGGCGGCCAAGGGGTATACCGTCACCGCGTCCACCGGGCGGCCCGAAGCGCACGACTATTTGTCAAGCCTTGGGGCCACGGGTTTTGTGGACCGCGCGTCGCTGTCCGAAAAGGGCGGCGCCTTGCAAAAGGAGCGCTGGGCGGGCGCGGTGGATTCCGTCGGGTCCACCACTTTGGCGAATGTCTTGGCACAGACGGTTTATGGAGGGGCCGTCGCGGCCTGTGGTCTGGCGGGGGGCATGGATTTGCCCGCCACCGTCGCCCCCCACATCCTGCGCGCAGTCACCCTGATCGGCATCGACAGCGTGATGGCACCGCCCGCCAGACGCACCCGTGCATGGGCCACGCTTGCCGCCCATCTGGACCCCGCCGATCTGTCGCGCATCGCCCGGGTCGAGCCGCTGTCGAACCTGCCGCAACTCGCCGCCGATATCGTGGCGGGCCGTATTCAGGGCCGCGTAGTGATTGACGTGAACGCCTGAGCTATGAACTGGCCCGCGCCGGTGGTTTACCACCAGCAAAACATCGGCAAGTTTGGTGACCCCGGCGTGATTCGAACACGCGGCCTACGGTTTAGGAAACCGTCGCTCTATCCGGCTGAGCTACGGGGCCATCGACTGAAACCGGTTGGTAAATCGGTTTGCGAAACGGGTCAACCTTTGCAGTTCATGCCGCGCAGAGTTATCCTGACTGACAGCCGCTTTACTGACTGTCCCTTTATCTCCCGGACCGACGAAGCCCGGTAAAGCCGACCCTTACCGGCTTCGTGCGTCGAAATCGCGTGGCTTGCAATGTTGCTGCACGGCGCATCGTCGGGAAAAGCGAGTCTGGCGGCTGTGGAACGAAAGATTTGCCTCGTAACCGCAATCACCCACCGCAGAAACCGACCTTGGACAATCCCCGGTTTTGGCGATAACAAGACCATCGTGGCCGGGGCATCAATGCCCTTTCCCCCGCCTTCGGGCAAGATGATGAGACCAACCTTTCTGTGACCAGACCCGTCGATCCCCGCCGACCCTTGACCCTGCGCGATGTCTCCGACGCGTCGGGCGTCAGCGAAATGACGGTCAGCCGGGTGCTGCGCCAGCGTGGCGACGTGTCGGCTCCCACGCGTGAGAGGGTGCTGGAGGCCGCGCGGCGGCTGGGCTATGTGCCCAACAAGATCGCCGGTGCGCTGGCCAGCAGCCGGGTCAATCTGGTGGGCGTGATCATCCCGTCGTTGTCGAACATGGTATTTCCCGAAGTGATGACCGGCATCTCCGACATGCTGGAGGATACCGGGCTGCAACCTGTTGTCGGCGTGACGAACTACTCGCCCGACCGCGAAGAGACGGTGATCTATGAAATGCTGTCGTGGCGGCCTTCCGGTCTGATCCTTGCGGGGTTGGAACATACCGACGCGGCGCAGGCGATGCTGCGGCAGGCGGGCATTCCGATTGTCGAGATCATGGATATCGACGGCACCCCGGTCGACTCGGCGGTGGGGATTTCGCACAGGCGCGCCGGACGGCAGATGGCCGAGGCGATCATCGCCGCAGGTTATCGCCGTATCGCGTTTCTGGGAACCCAGATGCCCAACGACCACCGCGCCCGCAAGCGGCTGGAGGGGTTCGAAGAGGCGCTGGCGTTGGCCGGTCTGGCGCTGGTGGACCGCGAGTTCTACTCAGGCTCATCGGCCCTGCTCAAGGGGCGCGAGATGACGGAGGCTCTGCTGACCCGCAGTCCGGACGTGGATTTCCTGTATTACTCAAACGACATGATCGGTGCGGGTGGCTTGCTCTATTGTCTGGCGCAGGGGCTGGATGTGCCGGGCAAGATCGGTCTTGCCGGGTTCAACGGGGTCGAGTTGCTGGACGGTCTGCCCTGTAAATTGGCTACGATGGACGCCTGCCGGCTGGAGATCGGTCGCCGCTCGGCGCAGATCGTCGCGGGAAAGACGCCCGAAGCGGCAGGGCAGGTGATCGAGTTGTTCCCGACGCTTCAACGCGGCGATACGATCCGTTGACCCGGCGTAGGGTGCGTGATTTCACGCACCGCAGGCCAGCAGCCGACCCTGCGCATGGCCTGCGATCCGGACCTCCCGGATGCGGCCTTCGGGTTGATCGGTCGCAAAGGCCACTTCGGCAAAGTGCGCGGTACGGCCCAGACGCGGCCCCTCGGTCAGCACGTGGTGGGTGCGGCCCACCTGTGCCTCCAGATGCTGTGTCAGTGCGGCGCGTCCAGCCGTCCGCAACCGGGCGGCGCGGTCCTTGACCAATGGCCCCGGCACTTGCGGCATCCGTGCAGCAGGGGTGCCGTTGCGCGGGCTGAACGGAAAGACGTGCAGAAAGGTCAGGCCACAGTCTGCCACCAGGCTCAGCGATTGCTGAAACATTGCCTCCGTCTCGGTCGGGAAGCCTGCGATGATGTCGGCCCCGAACACCATGTCGGGGCGCAAGGCCCGCGCGTCCTGGCAAAACCGGATCGCATCGTCGCGCAGGTGGCGGCGCTTCATCCGTTTCAGGATCATGTCATCCCCCGCCTGCAACGACAGGTGCAGGTGCGGCATCAGCCGAGGTTCCGAGCCGATGGCGGCCAACAGGGCATGGTCCACTTCGATGCTGTCGATCGAACTGATCCGCAGGCGGGCCAGATCCGGCACCAACCGCAGGATACGCAGCACCAGATCGCCAAGCCGAGGGGCGGCAGGCAGGTCGGCACCCCAGCTTGTCAGGTCGACGCCGGTCAGCACGACTTCAAGAAAACCCTTGCCCACCAAGCGCTTGATCTGTTCGACCACCACGCCCGCCGGCACTGACCGCGCGTTGCCGCGACCATAGGGGATGATGCAAAAGGTACAGCGGTGATCGCA
>JBBRVJ010000185.1:0-7313 GCA_038246975.1 Rhodobacterales bacterium
AGCGCCATCGGCCGCAGCCTGACATTGGCGTTGGCCGATGCGGGCTACGACGTGGCTTTCACGCATCTTGGCCAGACTGATGAGGCAGCAGCCCTGACCGCGCACCTGACTTCCGCAGGTCGTAGCACCCGCGCCTGGGAAAGTGACGCCGGAAACCCCGACCATGTCGCGGCATTCCATGCCGAAGCCGCCGCCTGGTCCGGCAAGGCCCCGCGCGTGATGGTCAACAACGCAGGTATCCAGACGTGGAGCACCCTGCTGGACCTGTCCGTAGACCGCTGGGATGCCGTGATGGCCACCAACCTGCGCGGTACATTCCTGAACACCCAGACGGCGGCAAAGGCGATGATCGCCGCAGGCCACGGCGGCAGCATCATTACGCTGGGATCAGGCTGCAACAAACACGCTTTCCCCGGACTGGTCGACTACACCGCCTCCAAGGGCGGGATCGAGCAATTCACCAAAGTCGCCGCAACCGAGCTTGGCCCCCACGGCATAAGGGTCAACTGCATCGCGCCGGGGGCGATCGCGACCGCGCGCACGGCGTCCGAAGCAGGCGACTATGCCGCCACATGGGCCGCAGTCACCCCCCTGCGCCGGGTCGGAACGCCAGACGACCTGACCGGCCCCCTGCTGTTCCTGATCTCGGACGCCGCCGCCTTTGTGACCGGGCAAACCCTGTGGGTCGACGGCGGCGCGTTCAGTCAGGCGAATTGGCCATATCCCACATGACCAACGCCGTCCTGATCGCCCACGGACAACCCTCCGACCCCGAACCCGCCGCAAAGGCACTGAACGCCCTCGCCGCCAAAGTGGCCCTGCATCTGCCCGGATGGCGCGTCACCGCCGCCACCCTCGCCGAACCCGGTGCAATCGCCCGGGCTACGGCGGCCAGCCCGACGGGCCGCGCCTACCCCCTGTTCATGGCGGGCGGTTGGTTCACCCGCGTCCAGATTCCCACAAAACTGGCCGAAGCCGGGGCAGGGGGCTGGACCGTACTCGAACCCTTCGGCTGCGACCCCGCGCTTCACGCGCTTGCAGAAACGATAGTGGCCGAAGCGCTGGAAAGTCATGGCCTAAACCCCGGTGAAACCACCCTGCTGCTCGCTGCCCACGGCTCGTTCAAAAGCCCGGTCCCGTCTGCCATCGCCCGCAGCCTCGTTAAGCGGATCAAAACCGCCCTCGGCCTGCACCACGCCACCGCCGCCTTCATCGACCAGACCCCTACCTTGGCCCAAACTCGCGAAACCGGCCCGAACACCCTGTGCCTGCCCTTCTTCGCGGCAGAGGGGGGCCACGTCACCATCGACATCCCAGAAGCTCTGACCACCGCAGGCTTCCAAGGCTACCTCCTGCCCCCCTTGGGCCTCGACCCCCGAACCCCCGCCCTGATTGCCGCCGCCCTCCGCGTGGGAGTCCCGATCTGTACCACCGAATGCCGCCACCGCGTCGCAACAGGCGGTGCGTGAAATCACGCACCCTACGCTCCAATTCAACCGTTGCAGTGCGTTCCATCATTTTCTGTCGACAAATATCCCAGCGGGGTCTGGGGGGCTGCCCCCCAGCCTCACCCCAAGAACCACCTCATGTGCGATGCGTAGGGTGCGTGATCTCACGCACCGCCCCCCCGTCGGTTAACCCGACCAGAGCCCAAAAACGTAGGGACAGATCTCCGACGAAAGCCCGACGCAAACCCGACATCTGACCGCCGCGGTTCTCTCAACAAATCAGGGGATTTACCCATCGCCCGCTTGAAATCAAACGGTGTGCAGATACAGATCGAAATCCACCTCTGACACGGTTCGCTGCACCCGCCGGTATTCGGCGGCCTTCACCGCCGTAAAGGTCCGGTGCAGGTCCTCGCCCAAGGCCCCCTTCAGGAATTCAGACTGCGACGCGGCCTCGATCGCGCCGCGCCAATCGACGGGAAACGCCGGCGCACCCGCGCCGTCGACATAGCCGTTCCCAACCGTTTCCGGGCCCGGATCAATGGCTTGCACCATGCCATGCCGCACTCCGGCCAGCACTGCCGACGCCACCAGATAGGGGTTCGCGTCGACCCCCGCAGGCCGATGTTCGATCCGCCGCGCCGCCATATCCCCCGCCGGGATTCGCAACGCGACAGAGCGGTTGTTAACCCCCCAAGTCGGGCTGACCGGCGCATAGCTTTGCGACGCAAACCGCCGCCAACTGTTGGAATGCGGCGCAAAAACCAGCATTGCCTCGCCCATCGTGGCCCTCAGGCCGCCCAAGGCATGCAGGATGGTCGGCGACCAGACCCCCTCGACGGCCTCCATAAAGACGTTCTTTCCAGCAGCATCCTGTAAAGACACATGAAAATGCATCCCCGACCCTGCGTAATCCTCGTTCGGCTTGGCCATGAAACACGCGGTCACCCCATGCGCCCGCGCCTGCGCCCGCACGATCCGCTTCAGCCGCATCAGGTCATCCGCCGCCTGCATCACGTCCGCACGGTAGTGCAACGTCAATTCGTACTGCCCCGGCGCATATTCCGAGATCATCGTCTCCGCCTTGATCCCCGCCTTGGCCGCGCTTGCGTAAATATCGGAAAACAAGGGCAACATGCCGTGCAGATGGTCCACCGAATAAACCTCGGTCTTGCGCGACATACGCCCGTCCAGCACGTCGCGCGCGGGCACCATCTTGCCATCCGGCCCGCGCTCGTTTTCCAGCAGAAAGAATTCCAGCTCGAAGGCCCCCGCCGGATACAGCCCCTCGGCGGCCATCGCATCGACCTGGCGCTGCAACGCATGGCGTGGATCGCTGGTCATCTTGGTCCCGTCCAGCCCGTACATCGACATGAACACTTCGCCGCGCGGCGGGTTGGTGCCGTGCAGTGGCACGATCGTGCCCGGAATGGGCCAGGCGCGCAGGTCGCCGTCGCCCTGATCCCAGATCAGCCCGGTCTCATGCACATCCTCGCCGCAGATATCGAGACCCAGGATCGAGATCGGCAGATGCCGCCCCGAGGTGTAGAACCCCAGCAATTCATGCCGCCGGATGATCTTGCCCCGCCCGATGCCGTTGCAATCATGCAGAACGATATCAAAGGCTTCGATCTCGGGATGGGCGGCGAGGAAGGCTTCGGCCTCGGCCACGGTGGATCCCGAAGGGGAAGGAAGATGCGTCATGTCTCAGGCCACCAGTTCGGTCAAAACTTCATCAAAGGCCGCGATCAGCCGGTCGATCTGCCGCTTTTTCGTGACCGGGCTGATCAGCATCATGTTGTGGAACGGCGCAATCAGGCTGCCCCGGTTCAACAGCGCCACATGAACCGCCCGTTCGACCTGTGGCTGGTGCGCGCGGGCAGCCTCTGCTCCGTTGTGCAGGGGGCCCGGCGCACAGATGAACTCTACCCGCGCGCCAACCCGCACCACATGCCACGGCAGCCCGTGCGCCCTGACCGAGGCCGCAAGCCCCGCCTCAAGCCGTGCGGCGCCCCCCTCCATCCGGCCGTAAGCCTTTGGCGTCATGACATCTTTCAGCGTGGCCACCAGACAGGCGAACTGCATCGGATTGGCCGACAGGGTGGTGCCCATTCCCGAATGCCCCGACTCGCGCCCTGCGTTCACCGTCAGGTAACGATCCGCCACGGCCTGCGTCATCCCCCAAACCCCGGCCGGCATCCCGCCCGCCACACATTTGCCGACCACGAACATGTCGGGGTCAAGGTCATGAATCGTAGTATAGCCGCCCAAACCCGTTGAAATCGTGTGGGTTTCGTCGATGATCAACAGCGCGCCAGCTTCGGTTGCCAAGGCGCGCAAGCCTTCCAGAAAGCCGGGTTCGGGTAAGACCATGCAAGAGTTGGTCATAACGGGTTCAGTCAAGATCGCCGCCACATCGCCTTTGGCCAATGCTGCCGCGATCCCCGCCAGATCGTTGAACTCGCAGCACACAGCCACCAGCGAAAGATCGGCAACCTGCCCCAGCAAACCGGGCCGAGTGACCGTAACCCCCTGATTCAGCGTCACAAAGATATCATCCACCGTACCGTGGTAACAGCCGTTGAACACCAGCACCTTGGGCCGCCCGGTCACGGCCCGCGCGACCCGCAGGGCAAAACGGTTGGCGTCGGTCGCCGTGGTCGCAATCTGCCAGCGAAAATCGCCGAACACGTCCGTCAGCAACCGCCCCGCCTCCAGCGCCGCATCGGACGGCAGCATGTAGGTCAACCCCTCGCGCGCCTGGCGGCGGATCGCCTTGGCTACCGGGCCGGACGAATGGCCGAACATCGACCCGGTGTCGCCCAGACAGAAATCGTCGATTTCATACCCGTCGATGTCGGTCAGCGTCGCCGCCGAAGCCCTTGCCACCAAGGGCAAATGCGGCATCGGCCAGTCTTTCATCCAGTGCATCGGTACACCGTCCAGAAACACCCCCGCCCCCCGCGCCATCGCAGCGGCCGAGGCCGGACGGCTTTGCGCAAACCGCGCGGACTCGCGCCGGGTCAGTTCGGCAAGCCGGTCACGCCGCACACCGGCAATCAGATCAGGGATCATGTCGGGCATCCTTTGGGTCCGCGCGTTATCGCGCGGAATTTGATCAAATGGAAGCCGCCTGTTCAAAGACGGCTATTCCGCCGCCTCGTCCTTCATCAGCCGTTCCGACTTTTTGCGCACCAGCACCGACCGCAAGTCATGCATCGCCAGCAGCAAGGTATCCGTGACCTCGTCCAACTGCGGATCGGTGGCTTTTGTCTGCACCCATTGCGATGTCAGGTTCAGATGGTCAACTGCCCGGAATATATCATCAATATCGCGCCGCGCCAGCATGTCGACCCGTGCCGCCAGCCAGTCCTTGATCGCCTTGGTGTCGGCGGCAGACAGGGTCCTGTCGCCATGCGGCTTGATATTGCCGTTCTTGACGATAACGGTCGCGATCTCTTCCATGTCGATGCGGCGCTGGCGGTTTTCGGTATCGACCCGAAACACCACCGCGCCATTATCGCGGATGCGGAAATAATAGTCCGGCAGGTCGCCCAAGGCTGCTCCTAGACCAAAGCGGCGCAGAAGTTCTGAATGCGCTGACAGGCGTCGCGCAGAACCGCGTCCGAGGTAGCGTAACTGACCCGGAAGTTTGGCGATAGACCAAACGCTGCGCCGAACACCACCGCGACGCCGGTTTCCTCCAGCAGGGCCGTGGCAAACACCTCGTCATCGGTGATGACGGTGCCGCCGGGGGTCGATTTGCCGATACAGCCTGCGATGTCGGGATAGACGTAGAATGCGCCTTCGGGGTTGGGGCAGGTGATGCCCTTTGCGGCGTTCAGCATCGACACCACCAGATCGCGGCGGCGCTGAAACAGCGCGCGGTTGGGGGCGAGGAAGTCTTGCGGTCCGGTCAACGCCTCCAGCGCCGCATATTGGCTGACGGACGAGGGGTTTGAAGTGGACTGCGACTGGATCGTGCCCATCGCCTTGATCAGCGCCACCGGACCCGCCGCATAGCCGATCCGCCAGCCGGTCATCGCATAGGCCTTCGACACGCCGTTGCAGGTCAGCGTGCGATCATACAGCGCCGGTTCCACCTGTGCCGGAGTAGTGAACACGAAATCATCGAACACCAGATGCTCGTACATGTCGTCGGTCATCACCCAGACCTGGGGGTGGCGCAACAAAACGTCGCACAATCTGCGCAACTCTTCTCTGGTATAGCCCGCGCCCGTCGGGTTAGATGGCGAATTGAAGATGAACCATTTCGTCCGGGGCGTGATTGCCGCCTCCAACTGCGCCGGGGTGATCTTGAACCCTGTCTCGATCCCCGCCACGACAGGCACCGGAGTAGCGCCCGCCAGCAAAACCATGTCCGGATAACTGACCCAATAGGGCGCGGGGATGATGACCTCATCCCCCGGATTGCAGGTCGCCATCAGCGCGTTATACAGAATCTGCTTGCCCCCGGTTCCGACCGACACCTGTGCGGGCGTATAAGTCAGCCCGTTCTCACGCAGGAATTTCGCGCAGATCGCGGCCTTCAACTCGGGAATGCCATCGACGGCGGTGTATTTGGTGCGGCCCGCGTCGATTGCGCGCTTGGCCGCGTCCTTGATGTTCTGCGGCGTGTCGAAATCGGGCTCGCCTGCGCCAAGACCGATGATATCGCGCCCCGCCGCCTTGAGTTCGTTCGCCTTCGTGCTGACGGCGATGGTGGGTGACGGTTTCACCCGCGACAAGGTGTCGGACAGAAAGGCCATGAAACGGCTCCTACAAGTTTGCGATCGGCGGCTGTTTCTCTTAGGATCGACATTCCGAACGATCAAGCGATATCCCGAAAAGGAGAGGTGCGATGCAAGAAACCGCAGAACAACGCTGGTTCGATGCCGAAATTGCGACATTCGGCGACCGTCTGGCAGGTGCGCGCGAAGCTGCGGGGTTGACGCAACCCGATCTGGCCCGCACTTTGGGCGTGCGGTTAAAGACGTTGCAGCAGTGGGAAGAGGACCAGTCCGAACCCCGGGCCAACCGGCTCCAGATGTTGGCGGGGATGCTGAACGTGTCGCTGACGTGGCTTTTGACCGGCGAAGGTGACGGTTTGAACGCGCCTGCCGAAGGCCACCCGTCATTGGTGCACTTGCGGTCAGTGCTGGCCGATCTGACCCGGCTAAAGGCGCAAGCGGTTGATTTATTCGGAGATATCGGGCGGCTCGAAGGGCGTCTGCGCAAAATCCTGCGAGAAGAGGCAGCATGACCGAGACCCCGGATGCCCGCCTGAAACGGATGCGGATGCGCAGTTGGCGGCGGGGGACCAAAGAGATGGACCTGATCCTTGGCCCCTATGCCGACGCGCATCTGGCTGCGATGGATGAAGATCGCCTGGCGGTTTATGATGTGTTGCTGGAAGAGAACGATCAGGACCTGTTGCCGTGGGTGTTGGGGCAGCAAAGTGCGCCGCCGGTTTTGACCGGGTTGATCGCCGAAATCGGGGCGTTTGCCCGCGCGCGGCTGTCTGCGGGGCAATCTGCCTAAAATCGTGGCTAATCTTTCTCGAGTTTACTTTATGTTTGTGTTTTGTCTCCAGTTTGACCGGATGTTACGGATCACGGAGATGACGCATGACGCTTCACGCCCCCCTTCTGGATGGTTCGCAAAAGGCGTTCATGTCCTGCTATCTCGACAGCCTCGCGCTGGTCGAACGGCTGCACCGGCTGCTGCTGGATGTGGTCAAGGATGAATTCGAACGCCTTGGGATCCTCGAAATCAACTCGGTGCAGGCGCTTTTGCTGTTCAACGTCGGCGACAACGAGGTGACGGCGGGCGAGTTGAAATCGCGCGGCTACTATCAGGGGTCCA
>JBBRVJ010000186.1:0-7292 GCA_038246975.1 Rhodobacterales bacterium
CCCGGCGCGATCGTGACCATCCGTTGCTGCGCCGCACAGGGGTCGATCCCCCCGCCGCAGCGCCCCGACAGGGCCTGCCCGCGCAAACCCTTCGGGTCGGCCAGACTGCCCCTTGGCCCCAGTACTTCGGCCCGGTCGCACGTAAACCCGTTGACCTGCGCACCGATATCGGCAAAGGCGACCCGCCCCGGAAACGCCAGCCCGAACGGATTGCGCGCCATCAACGCCCCCGTCACCGGGTCTACCTCGGTCGTCACATTGGCCGCCGTGGCGCTGCGCGAGGTGCCCAGCACCCATTCGGCGTAGCTGGTGACCGACAGGCGGCGCACCCGGTCGGTCTGGTTGTGCAGGGTCAGCCGCGTGATCCGTACCGCGTCTTCCAGCGGCACCGTCTGCACCATGCTGGCGGCAATGCCGTGGACGGTATGTTCGAACCGGGTATAGCCAAAGCCGTGCCGCGCGGTATAGGTCCCCATTCCCCGGATGGGCAGCGCGGTCGGCGTCCACAGCGCCCCGCTGTCCAGATCGCGCAGATAGATCGCCTCGCCCGCAGGATCGCTGACCGGGTCGTTCGACCACGGGGTCAGCAGGTTTTCGCGGCTGTTTTCGGCCCAGACTGCACCGCTGCCCTCGGCCGACACCAGAAAGCCGAAGGACGGATTAGCCACCACGTTGATCCACGGTGCAGGCGTGGTCGCCCCGTCGCGCAGGATGGTGACATATTCGCGACCATCGGCTGCAAAGCCGCCCGTGCCATTGAAGAACTCAAGGTCAGGGTCCGATGCGCCGCCGCCTGCATCCGCCACGCGCGGCTGTGCGGCCCAGACCGGGACCACAACCGGCGACGGAGCCGGCGCGACGGTGGCGAAAGCGGCCCCACCGCCCGCATCCAGTTGCTGCCCGATATCGCCCCGGCTGGCGACCAGAACCGCCCGCGCCACCGACAACAACAGCGCCCGCGCCTCGGCGGTGATCAGATCGGCCCGCAAGGTGTGGATGGCGCCTTGCGTCGGGGCGGCCCCGGGTGACCGGGGACGCGCCTGTGCGATGCGCACTGCAGCCTCGATCCCGCTCTGCAGATCCTGAATATAGGACGAGGAGCGTTCGTTCAGAATGACCAGATCGACCGCCACCTGCCGCGCGCGCCAGTATTCATGCGCCGCGAGGATCTGGCGCACCTGTCCGATATCCTCGGCATCGTCGATCAGCATCAGCACGATCGGCAGATCGCCGGAGATTCCGAACGGCCACAGCCCCGATTGCGGTCCCGCCCCGGCGATGATCCGTCCCGACCCCACCCGCAACCGCGGATCAGCGCGCAGCAAGACCCCGGCCAGCCGCTGAAAATCGGCGGCCTCGGCGTTGGAAATCGTCAGATGGCGCAATTGGACCTGCGCTTGCGTCCAGGCCAGCATGCCGGCCCGGTCAAAGGCCGATGGGTCGCGGTGGCGGTCCACCAGATCCAGAAGTGCGGTCGGCGTATCGGCGACCATGGTCCAGAACGTGACCCGCGCCTTGCCCCCCGACGGCACAATGACGCGGCGGCGGATCGCAAAGATCGGGTCCAGAACCGTGCCTGTCGTCCCGCTCAGCGGTTCTGTCGCCATCGCGGGCCGGGCCAGACTGCCGCCCCGCCCGATGAACCGGGCGCGGTCCGTCTCGTACTGCATCGGGGCGGCCTGAACCCCTTCGACCACAGCGATATGAGCGGCCCAGACCTCGGGTTCGCCGGGGGTGCGGCGGCGGCGGGTCGCCATCAGAACCTCCAGTTCGCGCAAGTAATCCGTCACGACGAACAATTTGGAAAAAGCCGGATGCGCCAGATCGGCGGCTTGCGGGGCCAGCGCCAGTTCGATGTAGGACGTAAGGTCCATCATGCGGTCGCGTCGCCCGGTGTTGGTCAGCGTCACACGCCGCGCCTCGGCGTCATCCTCGGCAGACACCACGACTTCGGTGATGGTGGTCAGATTGCGGGCGCGGACGGTGAAACTGGCTTGATGCTCGCTGAAGACAGCGCTGTGCTGATCGGGGACGGCACCGGTCGGCTGCACCCCGCTGGACCACGCCCCGCCCGACTGCACATCCCTAAGGAACAAGAACGACCCCAGCGCGTCGACGGTCGGGTCCGGCCGCCACCGCGTAACCGCAAAGTCGCACCACCGGCTGTAACCCGCCCCGGTGGGGGTCAGCATCACGCCATAGCGTCCGTTCGACAGCAGATGCGCCGTCGCAGGCGCGCGGGCGGGGTCGTCAAAGCGGCGGACCTTGGGAGCATCGGTCGGGTCAGCCGCAGTGACGGTCACATCCTGCGCGCTGGGCCGTGCGGTAGCCACATCGCGCGGCACGCGTTCCTGCAACAGCAACTCCACCGCCTGCACCATCGGCACCGCATGGAACCGAGTGCGCAGGATGCCATCCTGCACCGTGTTGGCAATCGCGGTGATCACCATTCCCTGATGATGCGCCATGAAGCTGCGCACGATTGCGTGGTCCGCGTCTTTGGGCAGGCGGAGGGCGGTGTAATCGACCGCCTCATAGAACCCGTACCGCCCCTCGGCCCCCAAGGCGGCCAACCGCGCAAAATTGGCCACCGCCCCCGTTGGGTCGACCATCGCAGCCAATCCGGTGGCATAAGGCGCAACCACGCGGTTCTGGCTCAACCCGCGCTTCAACCCCAGACCCGGCACGCCGAAGTTCGAGTATTGATAGGTCATTTCCAGGTTCCGCGCGTTATACGACGATTCCGAAACGCCCCACGGAATCCCCAATTCCCGGCCATAATCCTGCTGCCGCGCTACGATCAGCGCGTTGGTTGTGGCCAGTACCGACCCCTCCGGCGCGCGCATCACCAGCGACGGCATCAGATATTCGAACATCGACCCCGACCACGAAATCAGCGCCGCATTGGCCCCGATCGGCGTGACGGCCCGCCCCAGCCGGAACCAGTGACGGGTTTTCACGTCCTGCTTGGCGATGGCAAACAGACTGGCCAGCCGCGCCTCGGACGCCAGCAGATCATAGCAGTTGGGGTCAAGCGCGTTGGTCGCGACCGAAAAACCGATGGACAGCAGCTCTTTGTCGGGGTCCAGCAGAAAGCCGAACTCCATGTCCCGCGCAAAGCGGTCCGCCGTTTCGGCCAGCGCTTGCAACCGTGCGGTGCGGGTGTCGCGGTCGCGCTGATCATCCGCCACCGCAGCCAACCGCTGCACCACTGCACCGGTCCAGTACGCGATCTCGGCCCCGGACTGCCCGCCCAACGCCTGCGCAAGGCGGTGGGCTTCGTCGGCCAATGCGCGCCATTCGGCAGCAGTCGCGGTCGACAGCGCGCCCTCCAGCCGCTCCAGCGCCGCCCCGACTTCTGCCGCCTCGCCAACCGCCAGCCGCGCCAGACCAGCCGTATCGTGCAAGCCCGCCCGCAACGCCGCGTCAGATGCCCCCTCATTCACCCAGTCGCGACATGACTGAGCGACGGCGATCAGATGCCCGGCCAGATTGCCGCTGTCGACCGACGACACATAGGCAGGGTCCAGAATCCGCAAATCGAGCGTATCGTACCAGTTGTAGAAATGGCCGCGAAACCGCGCCATCCGACCCATCCGTTCCAGCGTCTGGTCCAGCCGCTGCATCGCCTCGGCCTCTGATACCCAACCCATGTCGCGCGCAACGACAGTGGACAGCAGATACAACCCGATGTTGGTGGGCGAGGTGCGATGCGCCACTTCGGGGCGCGGGGTTTCCTGAAAATTGTCGGGCGGCAGAAAGTTGTCCGCCTCGGTCACGAAGGTCTCGAAGTACCGCCATGTGCGGCGTGCGATCTGGCGCAGGGTCTGCGTTTCGGCAAGAGTAACCGGCGCCGCCACGCGCGCCACCTGCGGCCGACTGATCCGTTGCGCGACCACGGGCGCAACCGTCCACAACACGGCAAAAACCGCAATCAACGGCCAGTTCGACGGCTGCATCATCAGTGCCAGACCCGTCACCGCCAGCCCCAGCGCGACACCCCCCGCCATGGCCCGGTACGTCCCCGCTACGCCCGCCCGCCCTGCAGCCCCGGCCTGCGCCGCCGTCACCCATTCCAGCAGATTGCGCCGCGTAACACTTAGCCGAACCACGGTGCGCACAATCGCGTCGCCCATCAGCCAGGCCTGATCCGCCAGAAACACCCCGTTCAACGCGATCTGTTCCGCAGCCACCACCGCATCGCGCCCCAAGGCCGCGAAATGCGCCCGGAGACTCAGCCCCGACCGTTTCGGCAAGACCGCATGCGGCAGACCCAGCAATCGCGGCACCGACAGCATCAACAGCACCGCCAGCGTCCATCCGACAGCCACCGGCCAAGGCATCGCCCACCCGACCCCCAGCGCCGCCACGCTGAACGGTGCGACCAGCGACCGGCGCAGATTGTCGATCATCTTCCAGCGGCCAAGCGGGGACAACCCGCCCCCGTCACCGCGCCGCGACCCGACCAACCACGGCAACAACTGCCAGTCGCCCCGCACCCATCTATGCGCCCGCTTGGACGCCACATCGACCCGCGACGGAAAATCCTCGATGACCTCGATGTCCGATGCCAGTCCTGCGCGGGCAAAGACGCCCTCGAACAGATCATGGCTCAGCATGGTGTCGTCGGGCACCCGCCCGTCCAGCGCCGCCACAAAGGCATCGACATCGTAAATGCCCTTGCCGGTGAACGAGCCTTCGCCGAACAGATCGTGATAGACATCCGAAATCGCCGCCGCATAGGGCTCGATCCCGCCGGGGCTGGAATAGACCCGTTGATAGACCGACCCCTCGGCCCCCACGGGCAGCGCAGGCGTGACCCTTGGTTGCAGAATGCCATAGCCTTCGATTACGCGCTGGGTGGCCGGGTCGAACCCGGCGCGGTTCATCGGATGCGCCATCTTGCCGATCAGTGCCCGAACCGTGTCGCGCGGCAAACGCGTGTCGGCGTCCAAGGTGATGACATAGCGCACGCCCGGCGGCACCCGGTCCAGCCCGGCCACAAAACCGGTGTCCGTGGCACCGCGCAGCAACCGGTTCAACTCGTGCAGCTTGCCGCGTTTACGCTCCCACCCGATCCACCTGGCCTGACTGTCGTTCCACAACCGCCGCCGATGCAGCAGCAAGAACCGCTCGCCCCCCGCCATCGGATAGCGCGCGTTCAGTCGCGCCATCTCGTCCTGCGCCACGGCCACCAACGCGGCATCCAGCGGCATCGTCTCGGTCTCGGCATCTGGACCGTCAGTCAACAGCGCGTAATGCACCGCCCCCCCGACACTGGACAGGTGATGCACCTCCAACTGCTCGACCTGCCTGCGCAGGTCGTCTGCATCCGCCAACAGGACGGGCACCGCGACCAAAGTCCGCAATTCGTCCGGCACCCCAAGTGGCAATAGCATCCCCGGCAAGGGGCGCGGCGCGACAGTGCGTGTGACAAGATGATTGATCAATGCCGACCCAAAGTCGGTCGCAGGCACCGCCGCCAGCACCCCCAGCAACACCGCAGCCCACCCAGCGACCCCTGCCCCGGCCAACGCCGCCCACAGGACCAGCCCCGACACCACCGCAACCGCCGTCAGATAGCTTTGCAACCCCAACCGGGACAGCCCGCGAAACATGCGTCCGCGCAGGAACGGGACATAGCCCACCGCGATTTCCAACGCCCGCCGACCCCGCCCGATCAGCACATAGCCCGGATCGCGCGTTCGCTCCGTGGCTCCCTGCGCCGCCAGCACCAGTGCCGCATCGGCCACCGCCAACTCGTCAGCCTTGGACCAGCGGGCCAGATCCTCGATCGCAGTCCGATACCTGTTGCGTGTCGCAAAATCCATGTCGGCGAAATCCGACGCCGCTGTCAGCCGCGCATCCACCAGACTGACGCTTTCAAAGAACTCGGCCCAGTCGAGTTCCGAGATGATCCGCATGCTGGTCACGATGTTGCGCATCGACACGTTCGACGCACCTTGCCTCTGCAAGGCATGGGCCACCACCTCGTCAACCGACGTGTCTTGACGGCGCAACCGCTGTTCCAGCCAGCCGTGCAAGGGTGTGTCCACCGGGTCGAACCCGCGCAGACGGCGGGCAATCTGGGCGGCAAAGATCACGGACAACGGGGCGTTGTCGTAGTCCGCAACGGCCACATGCAGCGGGACGGCCACCCCCCCCGTCCCCATGACTGCATCGACCAGAGCATCGGCCCGGCTGCGCAACTCCTGCCCCGCGACGATCTGCACCGCCAAGCGACGCATGTTTTCGACCAGCACGATACGCAACGAAATAGCCACCGCCCACAATTCGCCGATCATCAGCGGCGTGACCCGCTGATAGGCCTGAACGAAGCGGCGCAGGATCGGGCCGGCGATCAGACTGTCGGTGTGGGCCACATAGGCCCAGGTTATCCCGAAAACGCGCGGGTAGCCTGCCAGATGCCCCTCAGCCAGCTTGGGTAACTGGCGGTAGAAGCCGGGCGGCAGGTCTTCGGTGACTTCGCGTAATTGCAGTTCGACCAGATGAAAGTTGTCGAGCAGCCATTCCGCCGCAGGTGTCACCGGCTGTCCGCGTTGCACCACATCCGCACTTGCCCGGTAGGCTTGCAGCAACACACGGACGTTTTCTCGCAAGCGCCGCGCAAGGTTGGGCACGCGCAACGGCGCGAGTGTGACGCGTTGTGCCACAGCCAGCGTTTCCGCGTGATGTTCCAGCCGTTCGGTGCCGAACAGGTCGGCCCGCACCGGCGTGGTATCCTGCCAAACCGAACGTGCCCTTGCCGTCTTGACCCCCGGCAAGTGCCGATCAATCCGCATCAGGCCATTGAACTCAAGGCTGCCTTGTCATCTGTTTTGACGTCGACTTCGGTCACCGACACGGAAGCCTCGGGAACAGCCCTGTCAGTGACTTCTCGATCGACCAGTACAGCACGCCCATTTGCAGCCTGCAACCGAACTGCCATCTCGTTCCATTTCCGTTCGATTTTCATCCATTCCATCGGCTGCTCCTGTCAATCACGCATCGGGCTGCGGCCCCGTTCTGCCCAGATCAACGCAGCCCGATGGCGATCGGTTCCCGATTGGGCGACGCGCGGGGGAAGTGGACGGTTGCAATTATTTTCTTGTCGCAACCCTACGGTCTGGCATCGGACGAGCCATCTCGCCGACAAACCGGCGCGCGGGTAACGCCGATCAAGACCCTCCACCGGACCGATTGCGCCGCCCTTGGCCACACCTTCAGGACAGCGGTCCTCGGGGTCTTGAACGACCTTTGAGATCGACAGCCGTGGCGCCCCTGTCTGGAGC
>JBBRVJ010000187.1:0-7269 GCA_038246975.1 Rhodobacterales bacterium
CGCCATGTTCAGGCTGTTCGCGGTTTCATAGGCCGCTTGCGCGTCGGGCAGCTTTGATCCGCAAAACGCGCCGCCGCTGCGATAGGGAAGGTTCATCCGCCGCGCCAACTGCCCTGCGCCATAGGTGATATGCGCGGCCTCTGGCGTGCCAAAGGTCGGCGCGCCAGAGTTCATGTCGATGCTGGTCACGAACGCGCCAAAGATCACCGGGGCGCCTGCGCGTACCAACTGGGAATAAGCCACTCCCGCCAGCACCTCGGCCAAAACTTGCGTCAATGTCCCTGCCACCGTGACCGGAGCCATTGCGCCGCCAACGATGAACGGGCTGATGATCACGGCCTGATTTGCCCGGGCATAAACCTCCAGCGCACCCATCATGATGCCGTCGAACGTCAGCGGGCTGTTGATGTTGATCAGCGAGGTCATCACCGTGTTCTGATCGACGAAATCCGCGCCGAACAGGATCTTCGACATCTCGACCGAATCCTCGGCGCGGGACGGTTCGGTGACCGACCCCATAAAAGGCTTGTCTGACAGCACCATATGGGCATGCAGCATGTCCAGATGACGCTTGTTGACCGGCACATCCGTAGGCTCGCAAACCGTGCCGCCCGAATGGTGCAGCCATTTCGACATGTAGCCCAGTTTCACGAAGTTCTGGAAATCATGGATGGTGGCATAGCGCCTCCCGCCTTCAGCATCGCGCACGAAGGGCGGGCCATAAACCGGGGCCAGCACCAGATTGCGGCCCCCAACTTCGACGTTACGCTCGGGGTTGCGGGCATATTGAGTGAAACGACTGGGCGCGGTCGCACAGAGTTTGCGCGCCAATCCGCGCGGGATATGGACGCGTTCGCCCTGCACATCGGCTCCGGCGGCTTTCCACAAGGCCAGCGCATCGGGGTTCTCGATGAAATTGACGCCGATCTCCTCCAGCACCGTGTCGGCGTTCCATTCGATGATCTGCAACGCCTCTTCGTTCAAAATCTCGAAATTCGGAATGTTGCGGGTGATGAACCGGGCGGTCTCGAAGCTGACGGCGGTGCGTTCCGCCCGCCGTGCCCCGCCGCCACCGCCCCGCGCCCTGCGCCCTGCGACTTCGTTCATGGTCCGCCTCCGCTGCTTTGGCGTCTTATGCAGCCCTGCGCCGTCAATCTGCACCTTGAATACGTCGCATGGTCTCCAAAACCGACATGGATGCGGGTCGGAAACGACTTCCCACATTTTCTGTCTCTAAATATCCTCGGGGGTCCGGGGGCAGAAGGCCCCCGGCTTTCTTTGCCCCTCTTGCGATTCCCTGTTCCGTTCAGTAATCGAACGCATGACCAAACATGACCGCCTTTTGATCATCGACTTCGGCAGCCAAGTCACCCAATTGATCGCCCGCCGCCTGCGCGAATTGCATGTCTATTGCGAAGTTCACCCGTTCAACCGCGTGACGGACGCCTTTCTGGCCGACTTCGCCCCAAAGGCGGTGATCTTTTCCGGCGGCCCTGCCTCGGTATTTGCCCAAGGCGCGCCGATGCCGCCTTCAAGCGTGTTCGATCTGGGCGTGCCGATACTGGGCATCTGTTACGGCCAGCAAGTGATGATGCATCTGCTGGGCGGCCGGGTCGAGCGGGGGCATGGCACGGCAGAGTTCGGGCGGGCCTATGTCACGCCGACCGCCTTGACCCACCCGCTCCTCGCCGGCTGGTTCCCGCCCGAGGATGGCCCGCTTTGCCGCGAGCAGGTCTGGATGAGCCATGGCGATCATGTCTCCGCCATCGCACCGGGGTTTGCGGTCTATGGCTCTTCGCCCAACGCACCCTTTGCCATCACTGCCGACCCTGCGCGCCATTTCTATGCCGTGCAGTTCCACCCCGAGGTGCACCACACCCCCAAAGGCGCACGGTTGTACGAAAATTTCGTGCGGTTGGCGGGCTTTACCGGCGACTGGACGATGGGCGCCTACCGCACCGAGGCGATTGCGAAAATCCGCGCACGGGTCGGCGATGCCAAGGTGATCTGCGGGTTGTCGGGGGGGGTCGATTCGTCGGTGGCCGCCGTTCTGATCCACGAGGCGATCGGCGATCAGTTGACCTGCGTGTTCGTCGATCACGGGCTGTTGCGGCTTGGCGAGGCGGATCAGGTCGTGTCGATGTTCCGCGACACTTACAACATTCCACTGATCCATGCAGACGAAGCCGACCTGTTCCTGGGTGCGCTGACCGGGGTGTCGGACCCGGAAGTGAAACGCAAGACGATTGGCCGGCTGTTCATCGACGTGTTCCAGAAACATGCAACAGCCGTCGGCGGCGCGAAGTTTCTGGCGCAGGGTACGCTCTATCCGGACGTGATCGAAAGCGTGTCGTTCAGTGGCGGGCCGTCGGTCACGATCAAATCGCACCACAATGTCGGCGGGTTGCCGGAAAAGATGGGCCTGACGCTGGTCGAGCCGTTGCGCGAGTTATTCAAGGACGAGGTGCGCGCCTTGGGCCGGGAGTTGGGTCTGCCCGAGCCGTTCATCCGCCGCCATCCCTTTCCGGGCCCCGGTCTTGCGATCCGCTGCCCCGGCGAGATCACGCCGGAAAAGCTGGACATCCTGCGCCGCGCCGACGCGGTCTACATCGACCAGATCCGCAAGCATGGGCTGTATGACGAGATCTGGCAGGCCTTTGCCGCCGTGTTGCCGATGAAGACGGTGGGGGTCATGGGCGACGCGCGGACCTATGACTATGCGCTGGCGCTGCGGGCGGTGACCAGCGTGGACGGGATGACGGCGGATTACTATCCGTTCAGCCACGCGTTTCTGGGCGAAACCGCGACGCGGATCATCAACGAGGTGCCGGGGGTGAACCGGGTGTTCTACGATTGCACCAGCAAGCCGCCGGGGACGATTGAATTGGAGTAGGTCTTGGGGGGGACGGCGGCTGCCTCCGGCGGGGATATTTCGGCCAGCTGGAAAGCGGACGTTGATCTCGCCGGGTTCGGGACAGGTTTTGGGGAAAAGGGCCGGAAGTTTCTCCGGCCCCTTGTCATGGGATATTTCAGCCCTTGGGGCGGTTGCGGATCATGAAGCTGTCGAAGGTGTATTCCGACACCTGATTCCACAGGTTGGCCTCGTTGCGGAACGCCATCTGATTGTCATAGATCGCCTTGAAGTCCGCGTCGGTGGCTGAAATCTCGTCGTACAGCTTGTTCGCCGCCGCAAAGCCCGCGACCATCACGTCATCGGGATAGGCCCGCAGTTGCGCGCCGCCTGCCACCAGGCTGCGCAGGGCGGCCGGGTTCTTGGCGTCGTAGTTGGCCATCATGTCGACGTTGGCATAGGCGGCCGCCGCCGTCAGGATCGCCTTGTAGGCCGGGGTCAGTTCGTCCCACTTGGCGAGGTTGAACATGAAGTTCAGCGTCGGCCCACCTTCCCAGAAGCCGGGATAGTAGTAGTAGGGGGCGACCTTGTTCAGGCCCAGTTTCTCGTCGTCATAGGGTCCGACCCATTCGGCGGCGTCGATGGTGCCACGCTCCAGCGCGGGATAGATGTCGCCGCCCGGAATCTGCTGCGGGACCACGCCCAGCGCCTCCATCACCTTGCCGCCCATGCCGCCGATGCGCATTTTCACGCCCGCGAGATCGGCAACCGAAGTGATTTCCTTGCGCCACCACCCACCCATCTGCGCGCCGGTATTGCCGCCGGGCAGCGAATAGAGGCCCTGCTTGGCGTAGAACGCGTTCATCATGTCGATACCGCCCGCGCGGTAGTACCACGCGTTGATGCCGCGCGCGTTCATGCCGAACGGGATCGCGGTGCCAAGCGCAAAGGACGGCGATTTGCCCCAATAGTAATAGCTTGCGGTGTGGGTCATCTCGACCACGCCATTGGCCACGGCATCCGAGGCTTCGGGCATCGGCACGATTTCACCCGCCGGAAAGGTCTGGATCTCGAAATTGCCGTCAGTCGCCTCTTTCACCGCTTTGGTGAAAACCTCGGCCGCCCCAAAGATCGTGTCCAGCGATTTGGGGAAGCCCGAGGTCAGGCGCCACGCCATCTTGGGCGCGGTTTGCGCGAGGGCCGGGGCGGCCAGCGCCACACCGGCGGCACCAAAGGTTGCCGTGGTAAGGAAATTACGTCTTTTCATGTTTCTCTCCCTGTAAGGTTCATCTGTCGGAACCGCCCCCCCATGCAGGGGCTGCGGATCAGTTTCCAAAATCTAGCGTTGGCAACTGAATTTCGGGCATCGGCAGTGCATCAAGCGCCTGTCCGACGGTTGCGGCGTCCAGCACCACCTCGCCGCCCAGCCAGTAGGTCACCGACTCGGGCCAGAAGATCAGGACGCTAACGAGGATAAGCTGCAGGCCGATGAAGGGGATCGACCCCAGATAGATATCGCGGCTTTTCACCTCGGGCGGGGCGATGCCGCGCAGGTAGAACAGCGCAAAGCCGAAGGGCGGATGCATGAACGAGGTCTGCATGTTCACGCACAAGAGCACCCCGAACCAGACGAGGTTGATGTCCAGCGCCTCGGCTGCCGGGACCAGCAGGGGGACCACGATGAACACGATCTCGAAGAAATCCAGAAAGAAGGCCAGAAAGAAGATGAAGACGTTGACGAAGATCAGGAATCCCAACTGCCCGCCCGGAATGGCGGCCAACAGATGTTCGATCCAGCGGCTGCCGTTGACGCCCTGAAACACCAGCGAAAACACCGTGGCGCCGACCAGGATGAAGATGACCATGGCGGTGATCCGCATCGTCTGATCCATCGCCGACCACATCAGCGCCATGGAAAAACGGCGGTGCAGGATGGCCAGACCGATGGCCCCGACCGCCCCCATCGCCCCCGCTTCGGTCGGCGTTGCAAGGCCCATGAAGATCGTGCCGAGCACAAGGAAGATCAGCACCAGCGACGGCACCATGCCCCACGCCACCTTTGACGCCAGCGCCCAGCCGTGCAGGGTGCGCGCCTCGGGCGGCAGGCCGGGCACCTTGTGGGGCTGGAAGGTCGCTACAAGGAAGATGAAGGCAAGAAACAGCGCGATCTGCATCAGCGACGGCCCGATGGCCCCCAGATACATCTCGCCCACCGGGACGCCCAACTGATCGGCCAGCACGATCAGAACGAGGCTTGGCGGGATCACTTGGGTAATGGTACCCGACGCCGCGATGACCCCGGTGCCGATCTTCATGTCATAGCCGTATTTCAACATGATCGGCAGCGAGATCATGCCCATGGCGATGACACTTGCCGCCACAGTGCCGGTGATCGCCCCCAGAATGGCCCCCACGATGATCACCGCATAGGCAAGGCCGCCAGGAATTGAGCCAAACGCCTGACCCACGCCCTCCAGCAGATCCTCGGCCAACCCGCTTCGTTCGAGGATCACCCCCATGAAGGTAAAGAACGGGATCGACAGCAGCAGGTCGTTCGCCATGATCCCGAAAACCCGATAGGGCATGGCCTGCAGGAACGACAATTCGAAATAGCCGACCTCGATGGCGATGAAGCCGAAGAACAGCCCCAGAGCCGCCAGCGAAAACGCCACAGGAAAGCCCAGCAGCATGAACATGATCAATCCGCCGAACATCGCCGGTGCCAGATAGCCGTATTCGAGCATCAGTCCTCTCCGTCGCGGGCCATCGGCATCATTGCAGGGGTTTTTCGTAGGCGGTCAGGTATTGCGCATGGCCCTGAAGGCCCGCGATGCGCTTGATCAGTTCGGCGATGCCTTGCAGCAACAGCAGGGCAAACCCCAGCGGCAGCAGGAATTTCACCGGCCAGACCGGCAACCCCCCGGCGTTGGACGAGATTTCAAGCCGGTTGAAGCTGTCCATGAAAAATCCCCAGGCCATTTCGGTCATCATGAAACAGGCCGGGCCCAAAAAGAAGATCAGGCCGAACACGTCGATCCACAGTTTGTTGCGCTGACTGCGCCCGCCATAGAGGATGTCGACCCGAACGTGTTCGTTCAGCTTCAACACATAAGGCGCCCCGAGAAGGAAGATGCCTGCGAACATCTGCCACTGGATTTCAAGCCAGGCGTTGGAACTGATCGAAAACGCGTAGCGCAGAATTGCGTTTCCCGCGCTGATGAAACAGCTTGTCGCGACCAGTATCGTGGCAATGATGGCGAAAAACCGGTTGATCCGGTCGATGGCGGAAGCGAGGGCCAGCAATCCTTGCATGATGTCTTCCCTTGGACGGATCGGATCGGGACTCTCTTTCGGAACCGTTGCGTTGAGTGGTAGCGGGTCGATGCCAAGCAGCGCAAGCGCCATGGGCTGCCAACCGGGCAAAGACGACCCCGAAAGATTGTGTCGCGGGCGTCTTGGCAGAAGCGGTAAGAAGTTTTGACCAGTTTGCCAGGCTAATTTCTGCAACCCCGCCGCGCATTTCGGCCCCGGCACATTTCTTGCCGTTGTTTTGGGCAGATGGGCCGGACGAGACTGCGACGGTTCTGTCGCTGGACAGTCAGGCCGCAAGACGCGACAAGAATGTCCCAGACAGAGCGCCGATGACCCAAGCCCCACCCCCTGCCCCGCCGATCTACCGCCCGCTGGCTGCGGCGCTGTGGATGACAGGTTCGATTGCGTCGTTCACCGGCATGGCGGTGGCGGGGCGCGAAGTGGCGGGCATTCATGATACGTTTGAAATCATGACGATACGGTCGGCGATCGGGCTGGTTCTGGTGTTGGCGGGGGGGGCTGCTCTGGGCCAGTTGGGCCGGATCAGCGGGGCGCGGTTGGGCGGGCATCTGATCCGCAACCTGTTTCACTTTACCGGACAGAACCTGTGGTTTTACGCGCTCGGGGTGCTGCCCTTGGCGCATGTTGTGGCGCTGGAGTTCACCTCGCCGTTGTGGGTGGTGATGCTGGCCCCGTGGCTGCTGGGCGAAAAGCTGACCCGTCTGCGCGTGCTGGCTGTTGCCTTGGGCTTTGTCGGCATCCTGATCGTAGCGCGGCCGCAGATTGATCAGATCGACCTGGGAGTGTTGGCGGCGGCGGGGTCGGCGATGTTCTTTGCGCTGACCAACCTGATGACCAAGGCGCTGACCAGAGATATCGCGCTGATCACCATCCTGTTCTGGCTGACGGCGATGCAACTGGTGCTGGGTCTGGCGACGGCGCTGGCCGACGGGCACATGACGCTGCCCACGGCGCAGACCTTGCCGTGGCTGGCGTTGATCGGGCTGTGCGGGGTGGTGGCGCATCTGTGCCTGACCTCGGCGCTGTCGCTGGCCCCGGCGAGTTTCATCGTCCCGATCGATTTCGTCCGCCTGCCCCTGATCGCC
>JBBRVJ010000188.1:0-7208 GCA_038246975.1 Rhodobacterales bacterium
GCACCGGGGGCGAATTGCGCCAGGTTGGTCCAGAACACCCGCAGAAAGGCGTGGTCCGACAGTTGAAAGTGCCACTTTGCCGCCCGCCGCGCGGCAGGGGTCGAGATGTCGCGGCCGTATTGCGCGCCGAGACGGTCCTGATACTCCTTCAGACGTTGGTGAATCTGCCGGATCATCGGGGTTCCTGATCGGATCGTGGCTATGGCGCTGCGTTTAACGCGAAAGCCGGCACGGGGCAAGGGATGGGGGGGTCGGCAAAGACGGGGTATCCCGTTGTCAGTTCCTGGCCTTGTCCGTCTGTTGCCGACAGCCGGCGTCGGGTTTCCACCGACCAGACATGCCGCAACGCCCGGACCAGTCAATCGAAGTCCCTGATGCTTGCGTCGAAACCTTGGATGGTCTGGCTGCCGCACAACCAGAGTTTCACGCCTCGCCCATCAAATGCACCCCGGTTCCTCGCCCGGCAGGTTGACGCGGCGCGTGGCGGGGAATAGCGAGGGGCGTCCTGTCAGGAGGTTCGCATGTCGCTTGGGTTCGGTCGTCAGTATCTTGCCATTCCCGGTCCGTCCACCATGCCCGACAGGGTGTTGGGCGCGATGCACCGGGCGGGGCCGAACATCTATGCGGGCGGTCTGCTCGACATGGTGCAGACCCTTTGGCCCGATCTGCGCGCCGTGGCGGGGACGCAGCAGAATGTGGCGGCCTATATCGGGAACGGACATGCGACGTGGGAAGCCGCCAACGCCAACATGTTTTCGCGCGGCGACAAGGCTTTGGTCATCGCGACCGGGCGGTTTGGCCATGGCTGGGCGGAATCAGCCCGCGCGATGGGGATCGAGGTTCAGATGCTCGATTTCGGCAAATCTTCGCCCCCCGACATGGGGCAGGTCGAGGATGCGCTGCGCGGCGATACCGAGGGGCGGATCAAGGCGGTACTGACGACGCATGTCGATACGGCCAGTTCGGTGCGCACGTCGATTCCGGGTCTGCGGGCGGCGATGGATGCAGCAGGGCATCCGGCTCTGTTGGCGGTGGATTGCATCGCCTCGCTGGGCTGCGACGAATACCGGATGGACGATTGGGGCGTCGATGTGACGGTGGCGGCCAGCCAGAAGGGCCTGATGACGCCGCCCGGCATGGGGTTCGTGTGGTTCTCGGATCAGGCCAAGGCGCGGTGTGCCGGTGCCGATCTGCGCACGCCGTATTGGGCTTGGGGGCCACGGTCAGAGGCGGGCGAGTTCTGGCAGTACTGGGCGGGCACGGCACCGACCCACCACCTGTTCGGCCTGCGCGAGGCGTTGGACATGATCCTGAAGGACGAGGGGCTGGAGGCGGTCTGGGCACGGCACGAGGCTTTGGCGGGTGCCGTCTGGGCCGCGTTCGACTGTTGGGGGTCGGGCAATTCGGGCATCGCGATGAACGTCGCAAATGCCGATGACAGGGGCCGATCCGTGACGGCGGCGCGGATCGGGGCACCGCATGCGACCAAGCTGCGCGAATGGACCGAGTTCAAGGCGGGCGTCACGCTGGGCATCGGGTTGGGGATGGCCGAACCGGGCGACCCTGCCTATCACGGGTTCCTGCGGGTGGCGCACATGGGCCACGTCAACGCCCATATGACGCTGGGCGCGCTGGCGGTGATGGAGGCGGGGATGATCGCGCTGGACATTCCGCACGGGCCGGGGGCGCTGGCAGCGGCGGCGGGGGTTGTGGCGCGGGCGGCCTGAGGGGGGTCCGGGGCGGGCTGACGTCTGCAACGGGCGCCGAGCTGCCGGGTCGCCGATCTGCCGGATCAGGGGTTGGTCTTTCAGGTCATGGGCGCGGGGCGTTCAGAGCGCCCCGCCCAACTCATCTGCGATATGGGTTGCGATGATCTGGTCGAAACTGGCATCGGCGGTGAACCCGAGCGCGGTCGCGCGGGCGGTGTCGAAATCCTGCGGCCAGGTGTTGACGATTTTCGCGATGACCGGGTCGGGGTTTTGGGTGATCAGGCGCACGGCATCATGGCCTGCGGCATCGCGCAACGCCTCGATCTGTTCGGCGACGGTGGCGGACAGGCCCGGCATGTTCAGGATGCGCGACGGGCCAAGCTTGGTCAGATCGAGGCTGGCGGCGAGGTCAAAGAACCCGACGGCGCTGCGCGGGCTGGCGAACCAGTGGCGGGTGGTGTCGGGGACCGGCAGGTTGGCGGGCAGGCCCACCAAAGGCTCGCGCAGGATACGGGAATAGAAGCCGGACGCCGCCTTGTTGGGGGTGCCGGGGCGGATGCAGATCGTGGGCAGGCGCAGGCCGATGCCGTCAAGGAACCCGCGACGGGAGTAGTCGCACAGCAGCAACTCGGCCATCGCCTTTTGCGTGCCGTAGCTGCTGCGCGGGGTGGCGTGGAAATCGTCGGGGATCTTTGCCGGAAAAGGTACTCCGAACACGGCGGTCGACGAGGCAAAGACCATGCGAGGTACGGGCGATCCCGCCTGCACGTCAAGGCGGATCGCGTCGAACAGAGCGCGGGTTGCGTCCAGATTGATGGCATAGCCTTTGTCGAAATCCGCCTCGGCCTCGCCCGACACGATCGCTGCAAAGTGAAAGATCACGTCGGCGCGCAGGGCGGCCAGCGCGGTGGCCGTGGCGCGGTCGGCAAGGTCGATGGTCATTGTGGCGGTCTGGCCCGCAAAGCCGGGGGCGGTCGGGGCCACCACATCGGCCAGCGTCAGCCGGGTGATCGGCTGGCCGCTCAGCGTGCCCCGCGCGGCCAGATGGGCCGCCAGCTTGCGGCCCAGCATTCCGGCCGCCCCGATGATCAGAATATGCATGGTGCCCCCCTTGTTGCGCCGATGTAGCCATGAACGGAGACGCAGGCCAAGACCTGTCTGCCCTGTACGGCGCGCGCAACTGCCATGTCGCGGTTTTCCGCCCCCGCGATTGTCACCGCGACGCCCCCGGTTGATGCAATCGTGTGACAGGTTGCCTGCACTTGCGGCAGGTCACGCGCCGGTGACGCGGTCAGGGCGCGTCGGGCCTTTCCGTGCCGCAAAGGCAGGCGTATGCTTTCTTGAAAGCGTTACATATCGGCAGACCCATGCACAGATCGCAGCTTCGCCCGGTCATCGGCATCATCGGCAACAGCCTGTCGCTGAACGACCGTTATCCGGTGCATGTGGGCGGCACGATGAACTCGGACGCGGTGGCGCAGGTGGCGGGGTGTCTGCCGCTGATCATCCCATCGGACCCGCGCTATGTGACGGTGCCGGAACTTCTGGACCTGTGCGACGGGTTCCTGCTGACCGGGGGGCGGCCCAATGTGCACCCTTCGGAATATGGCGAAGAGGAAACCCCGGCACATGGCGCGTTCGACCGCAGCCGCGATGCGGTGACGCTGCCTTTGGTGCGCGCCTGTGTCGAGCGGGGCCAGCCGATCCTTGGCATCTGCCGGGGGTTTCAAGAGATGAACGTGGCGCTGGGGGGGACGCTGTACCCCGAGATTCGCGATCTGCCGGGGCGGATGAACCACCGCATGCCGCCCGATGGCACGCTGGAAGAGCAGTTCGCCCTGCGTCATCCGGTCAGGTTCACCCCCGGCGGCGTGTTCGCGCGGTTGTTGGGCGCCGACGAGGTGATGACCAACACGCTGCACGGACAGGGCATAGCGCGGGCGGCAGAGCGGATCGTGGTCGACGGGTTGGCCCCGGACGGCACACCCGAGGCGGCCTATGTTCGGGGGGCTGCGGGGTTCACGCTGTCGGTTCAGTGGCACCCGGAATGGAACGCGGCGGATGACCCGGTGTCGCGTCCGCTGTTCACCGCGTTCGGCGATGCCGCGCGTGACTGGGCCGGGCGCGGGCAGGCGCGGCGGATTGCCTGAGGGCTGACGTGCATTGAACCCTTCCAGCATCGCTTGCAGTGTGGCATGGGCGCAGGGCAGGCGGTCGGAAGGTGCAAGATGCAGGGTTGGGCGGCGATCAGAGCCGAGGTGCCGGGGCTGTTCGGGCTGGCGGTGCCGATTGTGGTCGGGCTGGCGGCGTCGACGTTGCTGGGGGTGACGGACAGTCTGATGCTGGCCCCGCTGGGCCCGGTGCCGCTGGCGGCGGTCGGGCTGACCATGTCGGTCGCAATCATTCTGTATGCCGCGATCTATGGAATGCTGTCGGCGCTGTCGGTGCGGATCGGGGCTGCGCATGGCGCGGGGGAGGGGCGGCGGATTCCGCTGTTGCTGCGCAATGGGTTGGCCTTGGGCGCGCTGGTCGGCGTGTCAGGCAGCGCGGTGATGGCGGCTGTCTGGTTCGCCCTGCCTCTGCTCGGCCAGCCGCCCGAGGTTCTGGACGCGATGCCGGGCTATTGGGCGGCGATTTCGCTGATAATGATCCCGTTTGCCGTGCTGACCGTGTTCAAATCGGCGTTCGAGGCGGTGGGGCGGCCGTGGCTTGGCACAGCGTTCGCCTTTGTCGCGGTCGTGGTCAACATTCCGCTGAATTATGCGCTGATCTGGGGTCTGGGGCCGCTGCCGCAGCTTGGGTTGACCGGGGCAGGTATGGCGTCGCTTTTGGCGGAAGGCGTGGCGCTGGGAGTGGCGTGGCTGTGGTGGGCGCGCGCGCCGGGACTGCGGCGGCTGCGGCTGCGCAAGCCGTTGTTGCGGGTCGAGATGGTGGCCACATTCCGCGAAGGCGCGCCGCTGGGCGCGCTGTATGTGGCCGAAACGGGGGCGATGGCGGTGGGGACGTTGATGATCGGCACCTTCGGCACGCTGGCTTTGGCAGGTAATCAGGTGGCGATGTCGGTCGGTTCGCTGTTGTATATGGTGCCGTTGGGTATGGCGGGGGCGGTGTCGATCCGCGTGGCGCAGGCCAAGGGAGCGGCGGCGCTGGCGGCGCTGCGGCCCATCGTGTTTGCCGCGCTGTGCATCGTTCTGGTCTGGCTGTCGGGGACAGCGGCGATATTGGCGATCTGGGGGCGCGCGATTGCCGCGTCGATCACCGATGATCCCGGCGTGGTGCTGGTGGCGGCTGCGATCTTTCTGGTCTTTGCCTCGATGCAGATCGCCGACGGGGTGCAATCGACGATGCTGGGCGCATTGCGGGGCTTGTCGGATACCGCATGGCCTGCAGGGGTGTCGATCATCGCCTACTGGGGGGTGGCGCTGCCGCTCGGCTGGGGGCTGGCCCATTGGGCAGGCATCGGCGCGGCTGGGGTGTGGATGGGGTTCGGCGTCGCTTTGGTCGGGGCGGGGGCGGCGCTGACGTTGCGGTTTCTGGCGCGGACGGATGCTGCATTGCGCTAGATCAGTGCGGGGTTCGCCGGGTTCCGCCAACATCTGCCAAGTCCTGCAAGGAGTTTTCCCATGACCATCCTGATCGCCTATGCCACCACCGACGGGCATACCCGCAAGATCGCGCGATTCTGTGCCGACCACCTGTCCGCCCGTCATTCGGTCGAGCTACTGAACCTTGACGACAGCGAGGGATTGGACCTGTCGCGCTTTCAGGGCATCATTCTGGCAGGATCGGTGCACTTGCACAATTTCCAGAGACCCTTGGTGGCCTTTGCCAAAGCCAATGCGGCCATCCTGCAGGCCAAACCCTCGCTGTTTCTGGCGGTGTCCCTGTCGGCTGCCGGAAAGGACGCCGACGATCTGCAAGGCTTGCGCGACTGTCACACCGCGTTTGAGGCCGAAACCGGCTGGGTGCCGGGCACGTCGGCAGATGTCGCGGGGGCGTTCCGATTTACCGAGTATGATTACTTCAAGGCCTGGATGATGAAGCGGATCGCGGTGAAGAAAGGGCAAGAGGTCGATGAGAACGCAGACCGGGAATTCACCGACTGGGCGGCGCTGACCCGGTTGGTGGACCAGTGGGCGGCCGGGCAGTTTGCCACCGTCCAGGGGGTTGTCGGGGATGACGCCGACAGCGTAGCTTGCACCATGTCCGGGAATTGAAGAAGGCAGCGCCATGAAACGATCAACCATAAACCAGATCATGGCGCAGGCGGACGAGATGATCCGCCACTACGGCTTTGTCCTGCCGCCGTTTGCCTATTGGTCGCCGGATCAATTCAAGGCGCGCGGCGATGCGCAGCGGATCGTCGATGCCCGGATGGGCTGGGACATCACCGATTTCGGACAGGCACGGTTCGACGAGATGGGTCTGTTCCTGTTCACCCTGCGCAACGGCCTGCTGGCCGACCTGCAACGCGGCGGCGGCATGTGCTATGCCGAAAAGCTGTTGATCTCGCGGCAGGATCAGCTTTCGCCGATGCACACCCATGTCATCAAGGCCGAGGATATCATCAACCGCGGCGGGGCGATGCTTGTGGTCGAATTGTTCGGGTCGGACGATAGGGGTGCCTTTGCGGCGGACCGGGGGGGGCGGGTCCTGTGCGACGGGATCGCGCGGGACTATGCGCCGGGCGACAAGTTGCAGCTCGCTCCGGGCGAGTCCGTCACGCTGATGCCCGGCGACTGGCATGCATTCTGGGGCGAGGGCGGTGATGTGCTGATCGGCGAGGTGTCGACGGTCAACGACGATCTGACCGACAACGTCTTTCGCGAACCGATCGGCCGCTTTGCAGAGATCGACGAGGATGCGGCCCCGACCCATCTGCTGGTCAGCGATTACGACCGCTGGCTCGCGGCCTGAGCCGCCCCAAGCCGCGTCTGCGCAAGAAACGTCCGCAGCATCGCCACCCGGCGGGGGCGAAAACTGTCGTCGGTCAAGTGGATGTCAGGCATCCGGGTGAGGTGAAAGCGCCGGCAGCCTGTCGCGTCGTGCAAGAGGCGAGGCACATCAGCGTCCCGTCCAGAAACACCACGGCCAGCGGCAAAATCCTTCGCTGACTGATCTGCCCCGCGCGGTCGATGTCGAAAAAATATCGAGCCCGCGTTCTCGGCGGCGGATCTGCCGCCGCATTCGCCCTTTGCGTGGTTCACCGACATGACATCCGATGATCCGCAGATCCAGGACTGGCCGGCTCGCTGCACGGCGTCACAGTCGAAGGCGCGGACCATGGCGCTTGGTCAGGCGCGAGGGTCTGCGGAATGACAAAAAGAGCCGCCCCGATTCAAAGGGCGGAGGCCTGTTTCAGGATCAAGGGATCTCGCGGTCAACCCGTCACGTTGCAAGCGGTGCGTGGGACCCCCCACCCCGGGGGGGGGGAGGGGGGACGGGGGTGGCAGGGAAACCGCGAAGCGGGGGGAAGGCGGGGGGCGGTAAACCAGCAGA
>JBBRVJ010000189.1:0-7198 GCA_038246975.1 Rhodobacterales bacterium
ATGTGGACCACCTCGACCTCGTGGCCGCCCGCGATGCGGACCAGGTATTTGCGGGTGCCGTCCGCGCTGATCTGGCGGGTGACGACGTGCGGCACAGCGATGATAAAGTTCGCGGCCAGCAAGGCGCGGTAGTCTTTGGCGAGGTTGGTCATCGCCGAGAAATCGCGCACGCCCCAGTGGTAGATCCATTGCCAGACCTGCCCTAGCCGCATCTTGGCCTGCCGTTCCGGGGTGCCTGCCGCAATCAGGGCGGCCAACATCTGATCACGGGTCAAGCCGATGAGATTTGTCAGACTGCCCTCGGCCAGTTTGCGGGGGACGGTCAGAACATCAGGCGTAATCGGGACGGAAGTGGTCATGGCGGGTTCCGGTGCGGCGGTAAAGCAGTTGGTATAGGGCATTCACCGACCGAACGGAACTGCGCAATTGGACGCTTTGCTGGCGTCAGGCTAGCTTGTGCAGCGCTTGGCGGCTTCGTCCATCGCGGCGGTGAAGCCGCGCAGAGAGAAGGTGTCCTTTGTCTGCGTTCCCTTGCCCGAACGGCCGGACACCATGGCGGCGGTGCCGCGTTTCATTGCGGCAAGCAACGAGGCATCCTGTTCCGGGGTCGAAGGCCAGGCCCATTCGCCATCGGTGAACAGTTCGAACGATTCAGCGTCGATCTGCATGGTCACAGTGGACCCTTCGGCAAAGGGATATCCGCCACTGAACGATACTTCGCCCGAACCAACACCAGGCCGAAAGGTGACGAACAGCAGGATATCGCCACGCCGAACCGACGCGGGTTTTCCGTCCTTGGTGTTCACGGTTTCCTTGGGCGGCGAGACGCCCCAGCATTCCTTGGGGTTTTCTTCGGTAAAGATGCTCCAGTCGGTCACAGTGTTGACAAGGTTCGTCGATTCCTGCGCCAAACCGGACGTGGCCATCATCCCGATCAATCCGGCACTAAGTACGGTGCGCGTCATCCAGCGTGTCATTTTTTCCCCAGCCTCCAACCTGTTGCTGCTTTTTCCCGTGCGACAAAGCCACGTTCGACGCGGTCTTTTCCGGTGGCGCGGGATCCTCTGCCTCGATATTCCATGGATAGCCGGAAAGGGCCAATTCGCGAAAGCCCCATGGGCAGAAAATCGCGCAAGTTTGACAGGAGGCGGGGAAATGGCGGCGGTGCCGATGGTGGAGTTGTGGCGCGGCGGGTTGCTGGAAAGCCGTCATGCAGGCCACGCGGTGGTGTGCCGAACGGGGGGCGAGGTGGTGCAGGTCTGGGGTGATCCGGGCACGGTGATCTTTCCGCGATCCTCATGCAAGATGCTGCAGGCGCTGCCGTTGATCGAAAGCGGCGCGGCCGACGCGGCGGGTTTGACCGAGCGGCAGGTGGCTTTTTCCTGTGCCAGTCACATGGGGGCTGCGTTGCACAGGGGTGCTGCGGCGGACTGGCTGGCGGGACTGGGATTGGGGGAGGCCGATCTGCGCTGTGGCGCGCATGAGCCGGACGACCGGGCGGAACGGAACCGCCTGATCATCGCGGGCGAGGCACCCTGCCAGTTGCACAACAACTGTTCGGGCAAGCATTCGGGCTTTCTGACGCTGAACCGGCATTTGAGGGCCGGGTCGGAATACAGCGAGGTGGACCACCCCGTGCAGATCGCTGCAAAGGCGGCGTTCGAGGAGGTGACGGGAGAGGACAGCCCCGGATGGGGCATCGACGGCTGTTCTGCGCCGAACTTTGCCACTTCGGTCGAAAGCTTGGCGCGGGCCATGGCCGCGTTTGCCGGAGCATCTGAAAGCGGGGATACGCGGTCGCGCGCCATGCACCGCCTGACGCACGCAATGGCCGCCTACCCAGAGATGGTGTCGGGCGAGGGGGGCACCTGCACCGAACTGATGCGGGCTATGGGGGGGCGTGTCACGATCAAGGGCGGGGCCGAGGGCGTTTATGTCGCCATCCTGCCAGAGCAGGGGTTGGGTGTGGCGCTCAAGATCGTCGACGGGTCGAACCGGGGCAAGGACGCGGCGATTGCGGCGATGCTGATCTGGCTGGGAGTGTTGGAGGCTGACCACCCGGCCGCGCTGCGCCATCTGGGCGGGCCGTTACGCAACTGGCGCGGTTTTGCGGCGGCGGAAGTGCGGGCGGCACCGGGATTTCCGGCCTAGGAAAGGTGGAAACCCCCGCCTTGCAGCGAGGGTTTCAAGGCGCAACAAGGTCCGGTGGCACGGGATGGGTGGGGGCAATACACCCGCACCACCGGGGTCGCACTTGTTACTGAGACCTGTATGTCGCCGGATCATGGCGGCCCTATGGGCCGGGTATGGTCATTCTGCGGTGATCTTGCGACTGAAACGCGGCGTGGTCTGTTTCGTGGCGAGTGCTATCTGCCGGTGGTTGTGTCACCGATGGGCTTGATTTGCCGCACCGGCCGCGTAAAGTCGGGGTATGACGGTTCAAATACCGACCCCCTTTCCCGGTTCCGACGCGCAGGCCGAGCAGGTCTGTTTCGATCGCCGCGAGTTGGGGGTGATTTTGCGGCTGTACGGTCGGATGGTGGCAGCGGGCGAGTGGCGCGATTACGGCATCTCGATCCTGCGGGAGGTGGCGGTGTTTTCGATTTTTCGCCGGACCACCGAGTTTCCGCTGTACCGGATCGAAAAGAGGCCCCGGTTGCGCGGGCGGCAGGGGATGTATGCCGTGTTGGGCATGGACGGGCAGATCCTGCGCCGTGGGCATGAGCTGGACGAGGTGCTGCGGGTGTTGGAACGCAAGCTGATCCGCCCGGTCGAATAGCGGACAGACCGGGGGCCAGCCCCCGGACCCCCGGGATATTTAGGGACAGAAAATATCAGGGGCGCCGGCGGTGCGTGACCGGGCCGCCGTCTTGCTGTTGGATGCGGGTGATGCAGGCTTTGATCGGCTCGAAGGCGACAGACATGGAATGGCCGTTGGCGTGGAGCAGTGTTTCGGGGTCGGTCACGATTGCCACATGGCCGCGCCAGAAGATCAGATCGCCGCGTTCGGGCGGGGCATCGTCGGGCAGGGGGTGACCGAGGGTTTCCTGCAGGTCGCTGTCGCCGCGGCAGGGCAGGCCGCAGGCATGAAAGGCCAATTGGACAAGTCCCGAGCAATCGATGCCTGCACGGGAGTTGCCACCCCACAGGTACGGAGTTCCCAGCAGGGATTCAGCAACGGTAGTGGGGTCGGTCAGCCAGTCATCCAGCCCGCGCAGGTGGGGAGTGGGGAGGTAGCCAATGTTGGTTTTTGTCCATTTGGCGTCTTGATCCAGAACGTGCAGCCGGGCGCCCATCGGCAGCGCGGCAAGTTCACGCGTCTGCACACGGGGATCGGGATAAAGGTGGCTGGCGGGGGCCGCGACCCAGTGGGTCGTCGCGGGGGTGTCGGCAAGGGCTGTCTCGGGTAACCAGCCGCAATAGCCGTCCTTGGCGGCAAAACCGAAGGCGTGGCCGTCAATCTGGTCGATGACGGTGAAGGTTTCACCCAGCCAAAGCTGGCGCTCGCGCGCGCCATTCGGATATCTGAGAAGGTCGGTCAGCGGGTTGGTCAGCCGCAGCGGGATGCCGTCGGTAAACGCGGGGGCGTCGTGCTTGCCCATCAGGGATGTATGGGCGATGCGGCGCGTGGCAGGCGTCAGGCGGTGGTCCATCACAGTCCCAGCATTTGCGGCAGACCGTTCAGGATCGCGCGGGCGCCTTGGCCAGCGCCGCCTTTGGGGCGGGCCGGGTGGTCGGCAGGGCTGTGGCCGTAAATGTCGAAATGCAGGTAGCGGGGCGTCGTCACGAACCGGCGCAGAAACAGGGCGGCGGTAATAGAACCTGCAAAGCCGAATCCCGGCGCGTTGTCGAGATCGGCGATTCCGGGTTCGATGACGGGCTCGTAAGGCGTGTGGAACGGCATGCGCCAGACCGGATCGAAGCCTGTCGTGGCCCCGGATTCGAGGGCTGCGGCCAGGATCGCGTCATCGGTATAGTAAGGGGCGAGGTCCGGGCCGACCGCCACGCGGGCAGCGCCGGTCAGGGTAGCCATCGAGATGATCGTATCGGGCTGTTCCTCACAGGCATAGGCAAGGGCGTCGGCCAGCACGAGGCGGCCCTCGGCGTCGGTATCGTTGACTTCGACAGTCAGACCCTTGCGCGAGGTCAGGATGTCTTTGGGGCGCAGGGCGTTGCCAGAGATGGAGTTTTCGACGGCAGGGATCAGGACGCGCAGGCGCAGCGGCAATTTCAGCGCCATGATCATCTGCGCCAGACCCAGTACGGTAGCCGCACCGCCCATGTCTTTCTTCATCAACTGCATGCCGGACGAGGGTTTGATGTTCAGCCCGCCCGTATCGAAACATACGCCCTTGCCGACCAGCGTCACGGCGGGGCCGCTACTGCCCCAGCGCAGGTCGATCAGACGCGGCGCGCGGGTCGAGGCGCGGCCAACCGCATGGATCATCGGGAAGTTATGGGTCAGCAGATCGGCGCCCGTGATGACGCTCGCCGTCGCGCCTTGGGTTTTGGCGAGGGTCAAGGCGGCGTGTTCAAGATCGGCAGGCCCCATGTCGGACGCCGGGGTATTGATCAGGTCTCGGGTCAGGAATTCGCCGTCTGCCATGGCGCGCAGGCGGGGGGCATCGCAGTTTTCGGGGGCTTTCAGGCGGGCAGCAAGCGGACCGGTTTTGCGGTAGCGGTCGAACCTGTAGGCCGACAAAAGCCAGCCAACGGCCGTTTCGTCCCGCAAAACGGCGGGCAGGTCGCCCGACAGGTGCCAATCTCCGGCGGGCAGGGTCGCTATCCCCTTGACCATGCCGAACCGGACGCGCGCGCGGGATTGGGGTGTGCCAAGGCCGATCGCCGCCCCCACCACGCCGCCCGGACCGGGCAACAGGCGCACATCGCCCAAGGCTGCGTCGAACCCGGAGGCGGTCAGCCAGCTTGCGACGTCGGGCGTTTGGCTTGCGAGCCACGGGCCAAGTGCGTCGGGCATGAGCATGTGTACGGGACGCGTCAAGGCGTCAGGGTCGGCAAAGGCGGCGGGCATGGCGGTGTCCTTGCAAGGGTTGGCTGACCCTATCGGTTCCGACACCGCCTGCAAGCTGTCAAACTTGGGTCTTGTCCAGCAGGTTCTTGTCGCTGGCCAGCGACCGCTCGGCAATGCGCATCAGCCGCGCCCAGACGGCAGAGAAGGCGGTGCCGTCACTTTGCTCCAGACAGATGCGCACGTCGGCTGCGACGAGGCCAAGGCTGGTCAGACCCAAATTCTCGCTCATCCGTTGCAGACGGCGCAACTGGCGCGACAGGTCGGTCAGGTCATGCACCTTGACCCGTGCCGCGAGGCCGGCCATCGTCAGCGCCAGTTCGGCCAAGGCGCGCGTGACCACCTGTTCGGCGGACACCGTGCCAAGGTTGCGATAGATCGTGGCGATCGGCTCCGCATCCTGGCGTACCCGGTCGTTTGGCCGCATCGCGACCACGTTGTCAGTCATCATCACCCACCTGTATTTCTCACACCCAGTGCCAGATTGCGCCGCCATGCTGAAGAAAAGGTTCAGCGAGTTCGGGAAAACCCCTCGAATTTTCTGCAATTGCGGCCTAGCAAGGAGCAGAGCCTCGACTGGATGCGTGATCATGGACCAAGCCCGCCCCCTGCCCGCCTATCTTGCGCAGCGGTTTCATGGCTGGAAGGCCACGACGTTTCAGGAAAACAAGGCGTGGTATCGCCGGTTGGCGGCCAGCGGCCAGCACCCGCGCGTGATGGTGATTTCGTGCTGCGACAGCCGCATTCCTGTCACGGCGATTTTCGGGGCGGACGAGGGGGAATTCTTTGTTCATCGCAACATTGCCGGTCTGGTACCGCCCTATAATCCGGATGGACAGTATCATGGTACGTCGGCGGCGGTAGAATATGCGGTCACTTCGCTGGGCGTTGCGCATATCGTGGTGTTGGGCCATTCCAACTGTGGTGGGGTGCTGGCGTGTCACGACATGTGTTGTGGTCTGGCCCCAGAGTTGGAGATGAAGTCGAGCTTCGTCGGCCGCTGGATGGATATCCTTCGCCCTGGTTTCGACAGGGTGGCGCATCTGCCGATCCCGGAGCGGCCCCGCGCATTGGAGAAAGAGGCGGTTCTGGTGTCGCTGCAGAACCTGATGAACTTCCCGTTCATCACTGAGTTGGTGGCCGACGACCGCCTGACGCTGCACGGATTATGGACCGACACCGGCGAGGGTGATCTGGAGCAGTTCGATCCTGCAAAAGGGTTCGTGGCGGTCTGAGATCGGCGGCCTCCTCGACTGACCTGTGCCCTTGACCGGTGGATGATGCAGACGATTGCATTCGGGTCGTTGGCGAAGAAGTTCCCGGCGGTGCCGCAGGCTTCAAGGATATCGTCACAGGTGTCGAAGATGGTGATGGCGAGGTTGTTGGCGCGAAGGAAGGCCCGGACGTTCTCGACGGGGTTCAGGTCCGGGCTGAATCGTCGCGGGTCGAGAGCGTTTGCGTCAGGCAACGGATGTCCGCATGAATATCGGGGATGATGTCGTAGTGCGCTGTCATGCGAAGTGCCCCCAGAATCCCGACTTCCGGCCATGCTCGCGGCGCAGCCGGGCGACATAGGTGGCGTGCGGCTCAAACGTCCCGTAATCCTCGATCCCGTCGGCCAGCGCCGCGCAGTCGGCCAGGTGCTGTGCGGCGTAGCCGTAGCGCTTCGTTCTGGCCTTCGACAGTGTGAAGTCGATCATGGCTCTCAAAGCCAGCGTCGCGGCAAGCGGGTGGCGCTCCGAGAGGGCCTCAGCCGCAGGCACGAGAATTTCGTAATGGTCGCCGTTGATTTCGGCATGGCGGGCGATCAAAAGCCGGGCGGCGCGGTCTGGCGACGGCCAGTCCAGGAAGAAGCCCAAGGCAGGCGTCACGCGCGGAAGCGCCGCTGCGTAGTCCATGGCGCGTTCCTCGGCCTCGATATCCTCGAAATCGGGAAGCCGCTTCAGGAAGTCGCGCAGGTAGTCGGACTCGAGCGTGCTCTCGAAACAGGTCCAGCGAAATGCCTGCGCCTCCTCCTTGCGATCAAGCGCCTCAAGCACCTCAAGTCGAGTGTCCTGCCACTCGCGAGGCACCCAACTGTCCTTGCCGACATCAGCGCGTTCGATGAAGCCAAGCGCGTCCCCTGCCCTGCCAGCGGCCAGCAGGCGCGTCGCGATTTCGGCAGCGATC
>JBBRVJ010000190.1:0-7194 GCA_038246975.1 Rhodobacterales bacterium
CGATGACCCAGACGCAGCAGACCGGGGTGGAGGCCGAGGTGAACCGCTTCATCCGGCAGAATACCCCCGTGGAAACCCGGATCATGACGCCGGACGATGCCCGTGCCTTGGGCGCGCAGGCTTTGTTTGGCGAGAAATATGGCGATGAGGTGCGCGTGATTTCCATGGGGCGGCTGGAAGGATCGGGCAAGGGGGCAGATGGGGCGGTCTATTCGCTGGAGCTATGCGGCGGCTCGCATGTGGCGCGGACCGGGGATGTGGGGGCGTTCGTGCTGCTGAGCGACAGCGCCTCATCCTCGGGCGTGCGGCGGATTGAGGCGCTGACCGGGCAGGCCGCGCTGGACCATCTGCTGGCCGAAGCGCGTGCGCTGGCGAAGGCGGCGGCGATACTGAAAACCCATCCCGGCGAGGTGGTCAACCGGGTGAGCGTGTTGCAGGACGAACGGCGCGCCTTGCAGAACGAGGTGGCGACGCTGCGGCGCGAGTTGGCGATGGGGGCCGGATCGGGGCCGCAGGTGCAGAACGTGGGCGGCATCAAGGTGATTGCTCAAGTGCTGACCGGAGTGTCTGGCAAGGATCTGCCGGCGATGATCGACGAGATGAAGGCCAGGCTGGGGTCGGGGGCGGTGGTGCTGATTGCCGATACCGGGGGCAAACCGGCTGTCGCGGCGGGGGTTACGGGTGATCTGACGGGGCGGTTGTCGGCGGTGGCGCTGGTCAGGGCAGCGGCCGAGGCGATGGGCGGCAAAGGCGGCGGCGGGCGGGCCGACATGGCGCAGGCCGGGGGGGCCGAGATCGGCCTTGCCGATCAGGCCATGGCGGCAGCGCTGGCCGTGATTGGTGGGGTATGATGCCGACGGCCCTGTGGATTGCCCATGTCGAAGTGACCGACCCGGAGGCTTACGGCCGCTATGCGGCAAGCGCCGGGCCTGCAATTGCGGCGCATGGCGGCGTGTTTCTGGCGCGGGGCGGGCGCTATGTGCAGCTTGAGGGCCGCGACCGGGCGCGCAATGTGGTGGCGCGGTTTCCCAGCCTGGAGGCTGCGGTGGCGTGTTATCACTCCCCGGCCTATCAGGCGGCGCTGGTTCATGCCAAGGGGGCGAGTGTGCGCGATCTGATGGTGGTCGAGGAGATCTGACCAGGCGGTGCGTGCAAGCACGCACCCTACGCCCGGTTTGGAGAGGTTTTGCGCCTGTGGGCTGGCCCTTTCAGGCGGGCTGCACCCCGGTCAGCGCCGGGTCCAGCGGGGGCGGAGACGGCAAAGCGGGCATTGCTGGCTCTGGCATCGGGGCCGGGGTCGTTGCGGCTGCGGGCGTAACGCTCGGGGCTTTCTTCTTCACCGGCGCGGGCGGCGGCAAGGTCAGGCCTTTCGGCATCTCGCCCGACGCAGTCAGTACGATGACTTTGGACCCGTCCGGCACGCGCGAATAAAGGTCCATCACGTCCTGGTTGATCATGCGGATACAGCCCGACGAGGCATTCCGCCCGATCGACGCCCATTCCGGCGTGCCGTGGATGCGGTAGCCGTAATCCACCCCGTTCGTCGTCAGATAGAGAGCGCGTGCGCCCAGCGGATTGGTGGTGCCGCCCGGTTGCCCCTTTTCCCACTTGGCCAGTTCCGGCTTGCGGTCGATCATCTCTTTCGGCGGCGTCCAGGTGGGCCAATGCTTGCGGTCGGTGATCAGCGCCTCACCCGACCATTGGAACCCTGCGGCGCCGACAGCGATGCCGTAGCGGGTGGCCGTGTTCTTGCCGGTCACCAGAAACAAATGTTTGGCGGCGGGGTTGATGATGATGGTTCCGGGCACTTCGGTGGTGGGGTAATAGACGGTCTGCCGCTGAAACTCGGTCGGCACCTTTTCGACCGGGACGGCAGGCACCACGAATTCGCCGTCTTTGCTGGACCCATAGACTCCGGTGGCCACTTTGGCCTCTGGTGCTTGTACCAGACCGGCTGCGACCAGCGACGGGTCGGGGACGCAGGCAGAAAGTCCGCCGATCAGGGCGGTGGAAAGCATCAGGGAAAGCAAGCGGTTGCGCATGGGTCAACTGTCCGTGAATGGTCCGGCACAGGCCGGGCGGGGATTCTGTTGTTGTCAGGCTACCGGTCGTGGGCGGGAAGGTCAAAGCCCGGTCCCTGCGACAGGCGGAATGCCGATCACAAAACAGTGCAATTGCGCAACAGTTTGCCGCAGGGGCAGTCACGTCACGCGGCCGCGCACCTGATATTCTGGGGTCTGCCACAGGTCGCGCGACATCACCTCGGCGAGGATCGCCACGGCGGCGTCGATTTCCTGCGCTCCGATATAGAGCGGGGTGAGGCCAAAGCGCAGGATGTCTGGGGCGCGGAAATCACCGATCACGCCGCGTGCGATCAGGGCCTGCATGATGGCATAGCCTTGGGGGTGGCGGAAGCTGACCTGACTGCCGCGCTGTGCGTGGTCGCGGGGGGTAGCGAGGGTCAGCGTGGGGCATGCGGACTCGACCCCTGCGATCAGGCGGTCGGACAAGGCGAGGGAGGCTGTGCGCAGGTCGTTCAGATCCACCGCATCCCAGACGTCCAGAGCGGCCTCCAGGGCTGCGAGTTGCAGGACGGGTGGCGTTCCGACGCGCATCCGTTCAATTCCGGCACCGGGGCGATAGGAGGTGTCAAAAGCGAAAGGGGCCGCGTGTCCCAACCATCCCGACAGGGCGGGGCGGGCCACATCGGCATGACGCGGGGCCAAATAGATGAAAGCCGGGCCACCGGGGCCTGAATTCAGGTATTTATAGCTGCACCCCACTGCGAAGTCCGCGCCGTCCTGCGCCACCGTCAAGGGGAACGCGCCCGCCGAATGGGCAAGGTCCCACACCGTCAGCGCCCCCGCCGCATGGGCGCGCATGGTCAGATCAGCCATGTCATGCCGCCGCCCGGTGCGGTAATCGACTTCGGTGATCAGGAGGACGGCCACCGAGGCGTCGATCGCGCCCGCCACCTGTTCGGGGTCCACGCATTTCAATTCATATCCGTTGCCGAGCGTCCGGCACAGACCTTCGGCCATATACAGATCGGACGGAAAGTTGCCGGTGTCCGACAGAATCAAACGGCGGGTCGGGTTCATCTCCAAAGCCGAGGCCAGCGCCTGATAGACCTTGATCGACAGCGTATCGCCCATCACCACCGTGCCCGGTTCGGCCCCGATCAGCCGCGCGATCCGGTCGCCGATGCGCGACGGCTGGTCCATCCACCCCGCCTTGTTCCAGCCGGTGATCAGCAGTTTGCCCCATTCATCGGTCACCGCATGCGCCACGCGGGCGGCGGCGGCGCGCGGCAGGGGGCCCAGCGAGTTGCCGTCCAGATAGATCACGCCCGCAGGCAGGTCGAACATGGCGCGGGTGGCGGCGAAATTGGTCATGGGCTGGCTCCTTGGTTGGCGCGGACCCTGCCTGCAACGGGCGCTGGCTTCAAGACAGATCCGGGCTTGCGCCGGGGGGGGATACTGTCAATCTGGTGCGGCAGAATGAGGGTTGCGATGCGAAAATGGCTGGATATGCCGCCGGTCTGGCTGCTGGGGTCGATGGCGCTGGTCTATGCGCTGGGATGGGTGCTGCCCGGGGGCGGGTTCGGGATCATGGCGGCGGCAGGGCCGGGGCTGTTCGTGACCGGCCTGGCTCTGGTGCTGGCGGCGGCGGGGCAGATGATTGTACAGCGCACCACGGTCATTCCGCGTGAACAGCCTGCGGTTCTGGTCACCGGCGGGCTGTTCCATCTGTCGCGGAATCCGATCTATCTGGGGGACGCGATGATGCTGGCCGGGGTGATCCTGTGGCGCGATGTGGTGCTGGCGGTGCCGGTACTGATCGCGTTTGTCTGGGTGATCCGCAGGCGGTTCATCGACGGCGAGGAGGCCCGCCTGCGCGCGGGTTTCGGGGCGGCATATAACGAGTTTGTTGCCCGCACGGGTCGCTGGATCGCCTTTCTGTGAGCAATTTTGCCGCAAAGTGCCGATCTGCCATTGAAATATTGTTGCGCGGTGATAAGGCTCGCACGGCAATGGAGGGGTGCCTCGCGCATCGCCAGACGGGAGAAAAACAGTGAAAATCGGCGCTCTAACAGAAGTTTTCGCAGGCGAGAACCGGGTGGCGATGACGCCCGATTCGGCGCTTCAACTGGTGAAGCTGGGGCATTCCTGCTGTATTCAGTCGGGCGCCGGGGTGAAGGCGGGCTTTTCGGATGCACTTTATGCGGGGGCCGGGGTCGAGGTGTTGCCGGATGCCGCTGCGGTGGTCGCCGCTGCCGATGTGCTGATCAAGGTGCGTGGCCCCGAGGTTGCGGAGGCCGAGGCGCTGCGCGAGGGGCAGACGCTGATCAGCTTCTTCTGGCCCGCACAGAACCCCGACCTGCTGGAGATTGCCAAGGCGCGTGGTGCTACCGTCGTCGCAATGGACATGGTCCCCCGGATCAGCCGCGCGCAGAAGATGGATGCGCTGTCTTCGATGGCCAATATTGCGGGTTACCGCGCGGTGATCGAGGCGGGCAACAACTTTGGCCGCTTCTTCACGGGGCAGGTGACGGCGGCGGGCAAGGTGCCGCCCGCCAAGGTGCTGATCGTCGGTGCAGGGGTGGCCGGGTTGGCGTCGATCGGGACGGCGACCTCGCTGGGCGCGATTGTCTATGCCTTCGACGTGCGGCCCGAAGTGTCGGAACAGATCGAATCGATGGGTGCGAATTTCGTGTTCCTCGATTTCGACGACAAACAGGATGGCGCGGCGACCGGCGGCTATGCCGCACCGTCCAGCCCCGAATTCCGCGAAAAACAACTCGCGAAATTCCGCGAACTTGCCCCCGACATGGACATCGTGATCACTACCGCGCTGATCCCCGGACGGCCCGCGCCCAAGCTGTGGACCGCCGACATGGTGGCGCTGATGAAGCCGGGGTCGGTGATCATCGACCTTGCGGCGGAACGCGGCGGCAACTGCGATCTGACGGTGCCCGATCAGAAGGTGGTCAGCGACAACGGCGTGACCATCGTCGGCTATACCGACTTCCCAAGTCGGATGGCGGCACAGGCCAGCACGCTTTATTCCACCAACATCCGTCATATGCTGACCGACCTTACGCCCGGGAAAGACGGCGTGATCGTCCACAACATGGAGGATGACGTGATCCGGGGCGCGACCGTGGCCAAAGGGGGGGCGATCACCTATCCGCCGCCACCGCCCAAGGTCGCGGCCATCGCCGCCGCCAAGCCCAAAGCCAAAGTCGTCGAACTGACCCCGGTCGAAAAGCGCGCGCAAGAGGTTGCCGCCTTCAAGACCCAGACCCGCAATCAGGTGGGTCTGCTTGCCATCGGCGGCGCGCTGATGCTGCTGGCGGGGTTGTTCACCCCGGCCAGCTTCATGGCGCATTTCATCGTGTTCGTGCTGTCGGTGTTCATCGGGTTCCAGGTGATCTGGAACGTCAGCCACAGCCTGCACACGCCCTTGATGGCGGTGACGAACGCGATCTCGTCGATCATCATTCTGGGCGCGCTGATGCAGATCGGGTCGACGTCGTATCTGGTGGTCTTCCTGGCCGGTGCCTCGGTCTTCATGGCCGGGATCAACATTTTCGGTGGCTTCATGGTCACCCGGCGCATGCTCGCCATGTTCCAGAAATCCTGAGGGAGCGACCGCGATGGAATACGGATTCACCACGGCCGCCTATGTGGTTGCAGCGGTTTTGTTCATCCTCTCGCTGGGGGGATTGTCGGGGCAGGAAAGCGCCAAGCGCGCGGTCTGGTACGGCATCGCCGGGATGGCGCTGGCGGTTGCCGCCACGATGTACGGTCCCGGTGCGGGCAACTGGTTTGCGTCGGTCCTGATGATCGCCCTTGGCGGGGCCATCGGCTGGGTCGTGGCGCAGCGGGTGCAGATGACGGAGATGCCGCAGCTTGTGGCGGCGATGCACTCGCTGGTCGGTCTGGCTGCGGTGTTCATCGGGTTCAACACCCATCTTGAAATGACCGCCGTGGCAGGCATGGCGGAAGAAGCCCGCATGGCGCTGACCGGGTTTGCCGGGGTGATCGCGCAAAAGACAGGGGTGGAAATCACCATTCTGCGGGTCGAAACCTTCCTTGGCGTGTTCATCGGGGCGGTGACCTTCACCGGGTCGGTCGTTGCGTTCGGCAAACTGGCAGGCAAAGTCGACGGCCGCGCGAAAAAGCTGCCGGGGGGCCATGCGCTGAACGCAGGCGCCGCGCTGTTATCGGTGGTGATGCTGGTGGTTTATCTGCAATCTGGGTCGTCGGTGGCGGTGATGGTGATGACGCTGGCCGCGTTCTTCATCGGCTATCACCTGATCATGGGGATCGGCGGCGCGGATATGCCGGTGGTCGTGTCGATGCTGAACAGCTATTCGGGCTGGGCGGCGGCGGCGATCGGGTTTTCGCTGTCGAACGACCTGCTGATCGTGGTGGGGGCGCTGGTGGGGTCTTCGGGCGCGATCCTGAGCTACATCATGTGCAAGGCGATGAACCGGTCGTTCATCTCGGTGATCCTCGGCGGGTTTGGTGGCACGTCAGGTCCGGCGATGGAAGTCACGGGCGAGCAGATCGCGATTGACGCCGAAGGGGTGGCGGCGGCGCTGAACGATGCCGACAGCATCATCATCATTCCGGGCTACGGCATGGCGGTGGCACAGGCGCAGCAGTCGGTGTCGGAACTGACGCGGAAATTGCGCGCGCGGGGCAAGACCGTGCGCTTTGCCATCCACCCGGTCGCGGGGCGGTTGCCCGGCCACATGAACGTGCTCCTGGCCGAGGCCAAGGTACCCTACGACATCGTGCTGGAGATGGACGAGATCAACGACGATTTCCCCACCACCGACGTCGCCATCGTGATCGGTTCGAACGACATCGTGAACCCGGCGGCGCAAGAGGACCCGAACTCGCCCATTGCAGGGATGCCTGTGCTGGAATGCTGGAAGGCGAAACAGGTGTTCGTGTCCAAGCGCGGGCAGGGGACGGGCTATTCGGGGATCGAGAACCCGCTGTTCTTCAAGGAGAATACCCGGATGTTCTATGGCGACGCCAAGAAGTCGCTGGATGCCTTGTTGCCGATGATTGACTGATCAGGGTGCCGGACGGGCGGCAACGCCCATCCCTTGCCAAGCATTTCAGAGAGGGGCGTAGGGTGCGTGATGTCACGCACCGCTCGCGCAACGGGTGGTGC
>JBBRVJ010000191.1:0-7127 GCA_038246975.1 Rhodobacterales bacterium
GGGTCGGATCAAAGGTGGGGCTTTACACGGGGGCGGGGCGGATGGGAAGGGGCGGGGCGCTGGTTACGGGGGGAGGGGCCCCGTTACGCCTGCATCTGGGTACGAAAGAATGGCTCGGGACTGTCGACCTCAGTCAGCGGTTTTTCGTCGATCTGCCAGAACCTTGTGCCGACGTTGCGCACAAAGCTGTTACTGCGCCCCGGGCGCAGAAACTGGGTGCGGGTGGTGGCCTCGTCCAGAAAGGCGCGGTCGTGGCTGGTCAAGATCGCGCCCTTGTCGTGCGGCAGGGCGGCCATCGAGCGGTGCAAGAGGCCGATGCGCGACAGGTTCAGATGGCTGGTCGGTTCGTCCAACAGGTGGAGACCGGGTTCGGTCACGGCAGCGCGGGTCAGCGGGGCGGTGCGTTGCCAGCCGCCCGACAGCGTGTTCAGCAGATGGTCGCGCAGGGCTTCGGGGATGGCCAGATCATCCAGCACGATCTCGGCGCGCCAGCTTTCGCTGTCGGCCATGGCATCGGACAGGGCGGCCATCTCGGCGGCGCGCAGAGGCTGGGGGCGAAGGGCAGGCGGCACGTCCTGTTCCACCAGCGCCAACGGCAGGCCCCGCGCGCGGCTGATGTCGCCCGATGCAGGTTCCAAAAGCGCGGTAAGGCAAAGCAGCAGTGCCGATTTCGCCCGGCCATTGGCCGCAACAAGGCCCTGCGGTCGTCGCGCTTTACGGCGAAGGCCAGGTCGGGAAACAAGAGTTTGCCGAGGGTCAGCGACAGGGATCAGACCGCAAGCAGGGTCAAGGGGGGGGGCCGGCATCACGGGGTCGACCAGATGCAAGTCGCCGGGAGATCGGGCAGCCCAAGGGGGGGTTCCCTGCGGTCAGTCCTGCGGGGGGCGCAGGGTAAAGAAGGGGCCGGGGCAACGCTCTCGATGGGTCATGGGTGCTATCCGCGGCGCCGAGTTTCCGGAACGCGGGGGGGGGTGTGTCAAGGGTGGACCTGCCCTGTCCGGTCAAGGCTGTGGGAAACCTTGAACCCCTTGGCATTGGGGGCATATCGTGTGGAACCCGATCAAAGCCTCGGGCAAAAAGGACAGGGATGTCCAGGTTTGATCTGCTTGCCGCACCGCCCTTGCAGCTCGTTTCGGTCGCGCTGACCGCGCTGGACCAGACGCCGTTCGAACAGCTTGACGATCAGAACGCCTTCAATGCGGTGGGGATGCAGCGTCTGGCCGAAATCACCGCCTCTGCCCGCAAACAACGCGCGGCGATCAAGGCCAATGTGCGGGTCTGGATTGGACGGTCCGAACAGCAGGCTGTGATCCAGGCCTGAGAAGTGGCGCGCGAAAGCGAGGAGGCGCGGATCAACCGGTCGATCCTGATGTCCGAGTTGAAGGCCAACGAAGTGGCCGAACTGGCGCGCCGTCAGGAAGATGCCAAACGGCTGACCGAACGGGCCCGCATCTCGCGCGAACGCGACGTGCGCGGGGCCGAGGTCGAGGCGAAACGCGCGCTGGACATCGCCAATCAGGAAAGCGCCATCCTGATCGCCAAGAAATCCGAAGAGGAAAGCCGGCCACGGCGGATGCCAACACCGCCCGCGCGCTGATCGTGGCATCAGAGGAACAGGTAATTACCGCGCGGTCGCTGGCCGTGGCGGAACGGCAGAAGAAGATCATCCTTCTGGAAGCCGAACAAATTGCCGAAACCGATGCGACGGCGACCCGCGTGACGGCGCGGGCCGGATGGGACGCGGCGGACGATCGGGCCGAGGCAGTGCTGGCCTCGGCCAATGCCGAGGCGCAGAGCATCCCGATCCTCGCCGGGGCCGCAAAAGACCGTGCACTGGCCGAGGCAGAGGGCCGCAGCGCGTTGATCACTGCCGAAAACGCGATTTCCGTAGCGCTGATCGCCTACAAGATCGCAACGCTACGGCTGGAGGGGCTGCCCGCGATCATCCGCGAGATGGTGGCCCCGGCGAACGACATCGACATCATCAAGTTGCATCAGGTGTCGGGCTTGTCGTTCGGCGGCGCTGCGGCGGGCGAAGCGGGGGCGACGGCAGGTCCGCGCGGGGCGGTGGATCAGGTCTATGACGCCATTACCCAGATGGCCGTGCAACTGCCCGCGCTCAAGCGCCAAAGCCGACAGGCCCGCCGAAGTCAGGATAAACGGTGGCTGGCGGCATAGAGCGTAGGGTGCGTGATTTCACGCACCGCTTGTCCCAAGCAGCGGTGCTTTAAATCACGCACCCTACGCTTGGTCCCGACGGTAGGGCCGTCTGGTGAGGTGTCTTGCTACCCCCGCTGCAGCTTTACCGGTTCGCTGCGCCCCAGTTTCAGGAAATGCGCCATGAACGGTCGGGCGGCATCTTCCTCGCGCGTGGCGGCATAAAGCCGTTTCTGGATCACGCCGGGGCCCAGCGGGCGGGTGATGTAGTCGGCGGATGATTTCACGTCGCGCAGGACCCAGTCGGGCAGCACCGCGACACCGCGGTTCGACCCGACCAGCATCAGGATAACCGCCGTCAACTCCGCCGTGCGCTGTGCCCGGGGTTCGACGCGGGCCGGGGTCAGCAATTCGGTGAACACGTCCAGTTTGTCGCGCGTCACGGGATAGGTGATCAGCACCTGATTGCGGAAATCCTGCGCCTCGATCATCGCTTTGGCTGACAGCGGGTTGATCGCGGCGGCCAGGAACGTGGGGTGATAGTCGAACAGCGGGTTGAAGGTGATGCCGGACAGCGGGATCGGGTTGGACGAGATCACCAGGTCCACCTCTTCGCGGTTCAGCGCGGGCAGGGCGTCGAAGGCCAATCCGGCCCGGATATCGACGTCGACCTCGGGCCAGGCGTGGCGGAACAGTTCCAGCACCGGGAACAGCCAGTCGAAACAGGCGTGGCATTCGATGGCAATGTGCAATCGCCCGGTCTTGCCCGACCGCAGGGCGCGAAATTCCTCTTCCATCGCGTCGATCTCGGGCAGGATCCGGTCGGCGGCGCGCAGCATGCGAATGCCTGCGGCCGACAGTTTCATCGGTTTCGAACGGCGCACGAACAACTCCATGCCCGCCTGGACCTCCAGCCCCGCGACCTGATGCGACAGGGCGGATTGCGTCATGTTCAGCACATCGGCGGCGCGGGCCAGACCGCCGGCCTGATGGATCGCGCGGATCGTGCGCAGGTGGCGAAGCTCGATATACATGCGGTCAACCTCATCATCATGGTGAAGGATATGAATTTGTCTCACATCAAGAATCATGGGACAAGGGGACAACAACAGGAGCATCCCGATGTCCGCACCCCGTATCTCGTTTGAATTCTTCCCGCCTCAGGGGTTGGATGCGTCGTTCAAGCTGTGGGAAACCGTGCAGGCGCTGGCGCCGCTGGACCCGGCCTTTGTGTCGGTGACCTATGGGGCGGGCGGGACGACGCGCAAGCTGACGCACGAGGCGGTCGCGACCATTCACAAGAACTATCGGCTGAACGTGGCGGCGCATCTGACTTGCGTCGATGCGACCAAGGCCGAGACCATGGAGATTGCGGCGGCTTACGCCGAGGCGGGTGTGACCGAGATCGTCGCCCTGCGTGGCGATGCGCCCAAGGGGGCGGAGCGGTTTACCCCGCATCCCGACGGGTTTGCCTCGTCGGTCGCGTTGGTGGCGGCGCTGGCCGACACCGGCAAGTTCAAGGTCCGGGTCGGGGCCTACCCTGAGCCGCACCCCGATTCTGCCGACACGTTGGCCGATGTGCGATGGCTCAAGCGCAAGACGGATGCCGGGGCGACAAGTGCTATCACCCAGTTCTTTTTCGACGCCGACACGTTTTTCCGGTTCCGCGATGCTTGTGCGGCGGCGGGGATCACGGCTCCGGTCATTCCCGGCATCCTGCCGATCCAAAGCTGGGCCGGGACCAAGCGGTTTGCGGCGCGCTGTGGCACCAAGGTGCCGGCACGGCTTGACGAGGCGTTTGCCATGGCCGAGCGGGACGGGCGCGAGGAATTGCTGGCGTTGACCCAGTGCACCGGGCTTTGCACGCGATTGATCGAGGGCGGGGTTCAGAACCTGCACTTCTATACGTTGAACCGCCCGCATCTGACGCGCCAGGTGGTGCATGCCTTGGGTCTGGCACCCGAAGTGGCGTTGGAAAAGGTCGCCTGACGGCTTGTTCGGCGGACAGGATCGGCTAGGCTGCGGCTGACCTGATCAAGGACTGCCGTTTTGCCCAAACCCGTCTACATTTTGAATGGCCCCAATCTGAACCTGCTGGGTCAGCGCCAGCCCGAGATTTACGGGCACGAGTCGCTGGCCGATGTGGGGGATGCCTGCGCTGCACTGGCCTGCGACCTGCACCTGACTGTGCGGTTTCACCAGTCCAACCACGAGGGCGTTCTGGTCGACTGGATACAAGAGGCGCGGGAGCAGGGGGCGGGGATCGTCATAAATCCGGGGGCCTTTTCGCACACTTCCGTCGCCATTCTGGACGCGCTGAATGCGTTTGACGGGCCGGTGCTGGAGGTTCACATCAGCAACATCCACAAACGCGAGGCGTTCCGGCATCATTCCTTTGTCTCGCAGCGCGCCGAGGGAGTGATCGCCGGGTTCGGAACCGAAGGCTATCTCCTGGCGCTGCGCCGGATGGCAAACCTGTTGGGTGTAAAATGATTCTGCAGAAAAACCTTTTCAAGGCGGCACTTGTCGAAGGGCGGCAACAGTTGGGCCTGTGGAACAGTCTGCCCGGCCCGGTGGTGGCCGAGGCTTTGGCAGGCACCGGCTATGACTGGATTCTGGTCGATTGCGAACATGCGCTGACCGATGTGCCCGACGTGCTGAGCAATTTGCAGGCGATGGCCCCCTATCCGGTGTCAGCGGTAGTGCGGCCTGCCGACAATGACCCGGTGCTGATCAAGCGGATTCTGGATTTTGGGGCGCAGTCGCTGTTGATCCCCTATGTGCAGACCCCTGCCGAGGCGGAACGGGCGGTGGCCGCCATGCGCTATGCGCCGCGCGGGATGCGCGGGATGGGGCTGATGACGCGGGCCACGCGCTATGGCACGGTCGAGGATTATGCGTTGCAGGCGGACGCCGAGATGTGTCTGCTGGTGCAGGTGGAAACCGCCGCAACCCTGCCGCTGATCGAGGAAATCGCCGCTGTAGACGGGGTTGACGGGATGTTCATCGGACCGGCCGATCTGTCGGCGACCATGGGGTATCCGGGGCAGTTGTATCATCCCGAGGTGGTGGCGGCCATCGAGGACGCCGTGCGCCGCATCAAGGCGACCGGCAAGGCGGCGGGCATCCTGACGCCGGACCTGCCCTTTGCGCGGTCCTGTATCGAATGGGGCACCACCTTTACTGCCATAGGGGCCGACCTGTCGCTGCTGGTGTCGGCGGCGCGTGGGTTAGTGACGGGGTTCCGGCAGGGCTGAGGGCGATTGCGGCGGCATGGGACGCTCCGCGCTGGGATATTTAGCAACAGATGAAGGGGCCGCCGTGGCGTTTCGCTGGCATCCCGCTGCGCGGGTTTTTGACGGGCGGGGCCGCGCGGTTGCCGCCTGTCTGACCGGGCCTGCGGTGATTGCGGACCGGCCTTCGGGGTTGGCCCTGGCGCAGGCTTTGGCAGCGGGGGTGTTTCGGATCGGGGGGGTGGGGGCTGCGCCTGAAAGCGGTTTTCAGACCTTGACCTCGGGCAGTTCGGGCACCCCGCGCCGGATTGCGCGGCGCCATGCCAGTTGGACGGCCAGCTTTGCCGTCAACGCGGGTCTGTTCGGCATCGGGCCGGGGAAGCGGGTCGCGGTGCTGGGGCGGCTGGTGCAGTCGCTGTCGCTGTATGGTGCGGTCGAGGCGGTGCATCTGGGGGCAGAAGTTCATCTGCTGGACGATCTGCGCCCCGACCGGCAGGCGGCGGCCTTGGCGCAGCGGCGGATGCAGACGGTTTACGCGGCCCCTGCGCAGTTGCGCCTGCTGGTCGAGGCGGGGGGCGATCTGCCCGAGCTTGGGCTGGTGCTGGTCGGCGGGTCGAAGCTGGATGCAGGGTTGCGGGCCGGGTTGGCCGGACTTGCGCCGGGCGCGCGGGTGGTCGAGTTCTATGGCGCTGCCGAGACGAGTTTCATCACGATGGCGGTGGCAGGCAGTCCGCCGGAGTCGGTCGGCGCGCCTTATCCGGGGGTCGAGGTGCAGGTGCGTGGCATGGGTGGTGTCGTGGCCGAAGGGGAACGCGGCGAGATCTGGGTGCGCAGCCCCTATCTGTTTGACGGTTATGCCGGGGACGAGGCGGGCGGGGCGGTGTGGCAGGACGGCTGGCTGTCTGTCGGCGAGGTCGGGCATCTGGCGGGCGGACATCTTTATCTGGCGGGGCGGGCGGGGCGGATGGTGACGGTGGCCGACCACAACGTCTTTCCCGAGGAAATCGAGGCGTTTATAGCGGCCTTGCCGGGGGTTGCGCGGGTGGCCGTGGTGCCGCGTGCCGATGCGCGGCGGGGGGTGGTTCTGGTCGCGGTGGTGATGGGCGATGCGACGGTCGAGCCTGCGCTGCTGATCGCCGTGCGGGGGCGGTTTGGCGCGCTGGCGGCGCCCCGGTCGGTGATCTGGCGGGGGGAATGGCCGCAGTTGGCCTCGGGCAAGACCGATCTGCAGGCGATTGCGGCGGGGATCGCATGACCGCGTTCATCATCGGGGCTGCGCGGTCGGCGGTGGTGCCGCGCGGCGGGGCATTCGCGCGGCTGCAGATCGAGGATCTGGGCGCGCCGGTGCTGCGGGCTTGTCTCGCGGCGGCGGGCGTCGAGCCGGGCGAGGTGGGGGAGGTGGTTCTGTCCAACGCCCTGGGGGCCGGGGGCAATCCGGCGCGGCGGGTGGCGCTGGCGGCGGGGTTGGCGGATCGCGTGGCGGGGCTGACGATCGACCGGCAATGCGCAGGGGGCTTGGACGCCGTGCTGGTGGCCCGCGCGATGGTGGTCAGCGGGATGGCCGAGGTCGTGGTGGCGGGCGGGGTCGAGAGCCATTCGCGCCGGCCGCTGCGGTTGCGCACCGACCCGGACGGCGGGGCGGCGGTGGCCTATGATCAGGCGCGGTTTACGCCTTGGCCCGATCGCGACCCGGATATGGCGCAGGCGGCGGCGGCGCTGGCGGTGCGGTTGGGCATA
>JBBRVJ010000192.1:0-7081 GCA_038246975.1 Rhodobacterales bacterium
CGCTATGATATCGCCCGTGGTCCTGATCAGAATCCCCTTGTCATAGGCCGCCAGAAACGCTGCAAACGCCCGCTTGGTCGGCTCGCCCGGGATGCCCTCCAACTCGATCGCCCCGATCAGCCCCATGTTGCGGATGTCGATCACATGTCGCATGCCTTTCAGCGAGTGCAACGCCGCTTCCCAATAGGGCGCGATCTCGGCTGCGCGCTCGAACAGGCCATCTTCCTTGTAGGTGTCCAGCGTGGCAATCCCGGCTGCCGAGGCAATCGGATTGCCGGAATAGGTATAGCCGTGGAACAATTCGATCATGTGTTCAGGCCCCTGCATGAATGCATCATGCACATCGGCGGTGGTCAGAACCGCCCCCATCGGGATCGCCCCGTTGGTCAACCCCTTGGCACAGGTCATCATGTCCGGCAGAACGCCGAAGTATTGCGCCGCGAACGGGGCACCCAGTCTGCCGAACCCGGTGATCACTTCATCGAAAATCAACAGGATACCGTGTTTCCTGGTGATCGCCCGCAGCTTTTCCAGATAGCCCTTGGGCGGCAGGATCACCCCGGTCGACCCCGCCACAGGCTCGACAATCACTGCCGCGATGGTCTCTGCCCCATGCAGCGCCACGATCCGTTCCAACTCGTCGGCAAGGTTCGCGCCATGTTCTGGCTGCCCTTTGGAATAGCTGTTCACCGCCGGCAGATGCGTGTGGGGCATATGGTCCACCCCCGCCAGCAAAGTGCCGAACATCTTGCGGTTGTTGACGATCCCACCGACCGAGATGCCGCCAAAGTTCACCCCGTGATAGCCGCGTTCCCGCCCGATCAGACGGGTCCGCGCCCCTTCGCCCCGCGCCCGATGATAGGCGATCGCCAGTTTCAGCGCCGTTTCAACCGCCTCGGAACCCGAGTTGGTGTAGAACACATGCTCGATCCCTTCGGGTGCTATCCCGATGATCCGGTTGGCCAGCTCGAACGCAACCGGATGCCCCATCTGGAACGCCGGGGCATAGTCCATCTCGCCCGCCTGCCGCGCAATCGCTTCGGTGATCCTGGGCCGGCAATGGCCAGCATTGCAGCACCACAGCCCCGCCGTGCCGTCCAGAACCTGCCTCCCGTCGCTGGTCGTATAATGCATGTCCTTGGCCCGGACGAACATCCGGGGCTGTTTCTTGAACTGCCGGTTCGCAGTGAACGGCATCCAGAAGGCGTTCAGGTCATTGGGGGAAACGTTGCGATCCAGCGCCATGGCAATCATCCTCGCGACAGGGGCCACAGCGCAACGGCGCAGGCCGGTTTGATCAAATCAGCTTCACGCTACCGCGCTACGGCCCCGACAGCAAGACCGCAGGCCCACCGCGAATGCCCGTTTGCATCCTGCCCAGAATTGCGCCAAGTTTTCTCTCCGTCCTCCTGACCCGGAACTTCCCCGACATGACCCGCCCGCAAAGCCGCATCCAGCAAAAGAACTCGGAAACCATCCTCGATGCGGCGCTGGACGTGTTTGCCCAGCACGGCTTTCGCGGGGCCACGCTGGACCAGATCGCCGATGTGGCAGGCCTGTCCAAGCCCAACCTGCTGTATTACTTCCCGTCGAAAGAGGCGATCCACACCGCCCTTCTTTCGGGCCTGCTCGAAACCTGGCTGGACCCGCTGCGCGACATGGACCCCAACGGCGAGCCTGTGGCCGAAATCATGGCCTATGTCCGCCGCAAACTGGACCTCGCCCGCGATTACCCGCGCGAAAGCCGCCTGTTCGCCAATGAAATGCTGCAAGGCGCCCCCCGGATGCGCGCAGCGATCGAAGGCGATCTCAAGCGTCTGGTCGATGACAAGGCGCGCGTTCTGACCATGTGGATGGATCAAGGCCGGATTGCCCGGATGCACCCGGTGCATCTGATCTTTTCGATCTGGGCCCTGACCCAGCATTACGCGGACTTCGACGTGCAGGTCCGCGCAGTTCTGGGGCCGGGGCATGACCCGTTTGCCGAAGCGGGCGCGTTTCTCGAGACCCTGTTCCATCGCCTGCTGACCCCCACCGCCTGACCTGAACGCCGTGTCACGCAATCGTGGAATTGCCTTGTGGACAGGACGCCGTCAGAGTAACTGCCGCACTTCTAAGTTTGGGTCACACACATGACGTTGCACGCGGCCGATCCGGTCGACGACGCGGCTGCCAAAGGGCACCCCCAGCGAAACTTCTGGCTCCTGTTCATCGGGTGCATCGGTGTGGTCTATGGCGACATCGGCACCAGCCCGCTTTATGCCCTGCGCGAGGCGCTGCATGCCGCACGTGAAGGCGGGCTCAGCCGGAACGAAATCATCGGCATCGTGTCGCTGTTGATCTGGACCCTGACGCTGATCGTGACGCTTAAATATGTGGTGCTGGTGATGCGCGCCGACAACCGGGGCGAGGGCGGGACCCTGTCGCTGGTCGCCCTGACGCAACAGGCCATCGGCCGGCGTACGCCGGCCATTCTGGCGCTTGGCGTGTTGGGCTGTGCACTGTTCTTCGGTGACGCCATCATCACCCCGGCGATTTCGGTGTTGTCGGCGGTCGAGGGGCTGAAGCTGGTAGCCCCGGGGTTCGAGCCGTTCGTCTTGCCCACCACGCTGATCATCATCTTCGGCGTGTTCTGGGTACAGCACAAAGGTACCGGCAAAGTTTCGGTGTTCTTCGGCCCGATCACCCTGATCTGGTTTGCCACGATGGCGGTACTGGGCGCGTGGCACATCAACGACGACACCTCGATCCTGCTGGCGGTCAATCCGCTTTATGCCATCAGCTTCGTGCGCGAACATGGGTTGGCAGGGTTACCGGTCATGGGATCGGTGTTTCTGGCAGTGACCGGGGTCGAGGCGCTGTATGCCGACATGGGCCATTTCGGTCGCAAACCGATCCGCCGCGCGTGGGGCTGGGTGGTGTTTCCGGCCCTGATGCTCAGCTATCTGGGGCAAGGCGCGCTGGTGCTGGCGCGGCCTGACACTTTGGAAAACCCGTTTTTCCTGCTGGCCCCCGAATGGTTCCTGCTGCCTTTGGTGATCCTTGCCACCATGGCGACCGTCATCGCCTGTCAGGCGGTGATTTCCGGCGCGTTTTCGATGTCGCAACAGGCGGTCCAGATGGGCCTGCTGCCAAGGTTGGAGATTCGTCACACCTCGGTCACGCAAGTCGGCCAGATCTACATGCCACAGATCAACCGGCTGCTGTTCGTCGGCGTGGTGGCCCTGGTTCTGGCCTTCGGCAGTTCCAGCGGTCTGGCCAGCGCGTACGGCATCGCGGTTACCGGCACGATGGTCATCACCACATTGCTGGCATCGGTCGTGTTCCTGCGCAACTGGAAATGGCCGCTCTGGGTGGTGATCGCCGTCGTCGTGCCGCTGCTGTCGCTGGAATTGTTCTTCCTGTCTGCCAATCTGGTCAAAGTTGCCGATGGCGGCTGGATGCCGCTGGCGCTGGCAGCCGTGTTGGTCCTGATCATCTGGACCTGGATGCGCGGTACGGCCTATGTGCAGCGCAAGGCACGCGCGGGTTCGGTCCAGATCGAAACCCTGATCACCTCGCTGGCCAAAAGCACCCGGATCAACCGAGCGCCGGGCACCGCCGTGTTTCTGACGTCAGACCCAGACACCGCCCCCGCCGCGCTGACCCATAACCTGAAACACAACCACGTTCTGCACAACAGCAATCTGATCGTCACCGTCACTGTCGCCAACACCCCCTATGTAACCGACGCCGACCGCATCACCGTCGAGAAACTGGGCGATCATTTTGCCCGGATCATGCTGTCGTTCGGTTATATGGAAGAGCCGAACGTGCCCCGTGCCCTGAAACTGGCCGCCAAACGCGGCGAGAAATTCGACATCATGACGACGTCGTTCTTTCTCAACCGCCGCAGCTTCCGCTCTGCGCGGAACGAAGGTCTGCCGATCTGGCAGGAACGCCTGTTCATCGCCCTGACCAAAATGGCAACCAATGCCACCGACTTTTACCGCCTGCCGGTCAACCGGGTGATCGAGTTGGGGCAGCAGTTGACGATCTGAGGCTCACGCCGCCTGCGCCACCCGCAAGCCTCGCAACACGTCTGCGGCCATGCTGAAAGATCGTTTGCGCGCAACGGGATCGTGGATCATGCCCGTCAGGATGATCTCATCGGGCTGATGGCGCGCGATCAGGGCTGTCAATGCGCGCCGTACCGTTTCGGGCGAACCCGTGGCCGAACACGACAGCGCCTCCTCGGCTCCGGCCAGCACATGCGCAGGCACCAACGCTGCCACATCCTCGACCGGGCGCGGCAACTTGCCCGGCGCACCCGTGCGCAACCGCGCGAAGGCCAGCAGTTGCGAAGACCGCAGATATTGCGCCTCGTCATCGGTTGCCGCCGCGAATACCCCCGCCGCCATCATGAAATAGGGGCGCGGCAGAAACGCCGACGGCCGGAAGGTGGCGCGGTAGGTCTCTGCCGCCTCATCCAGCAACGCAGGTGCGAAATGGCTGGCAAAGGCATAGGGCAGCCCCAGATAGGCCGCCAACTGCGCGCCAAACAGGCTGGACCCCAGAATCCACACCGGTACCCGCGTGCCCGTCCCCGGCACGGCGCGCACGGCACCCGGCGCATCGCCCAGGTAGCCTATCAACTCCACCACATCCTGCGGAAATGTATCGCCCCCGTCCATATGCCGCCGTAACGCCCGCGCCGTCGCCATATCGGTCCCCGGTGCGCGCCCCAACCCAAGGTCGATCCGCCCCGGAAACAGCGTCTCCAGCGTGCCGAACTGCTCGGCCACGATCAACGGCGCGTGGTTGGGCAACATGATGCCCCCCGACCCCACCCGAATCGTTTTGGTGCCCCCGGCCACATGCCCGATCACCACGGCGGTCGCCGCCGACGCGATCCCGGGCATGTTGTGATGCTCGGCCAGCCAGAAGCGGTGATAACCCTCGGCTTCGGCGTGACGGGCAAGGTCCAGCGTCCCGGCCAAAGCCTCGGCAGCTGTTGATCCTTCGGGGATCGGAGACAGGTCGAGAAGGGAATAATATTGCATCCCACCGACATGGGCGCAGCCCTCGCAAATGTCAAAACCCCTCCGGCAAAAATTCCGCCGAAAGGCGATTATTGATCGCGATTCTCAGGCAACGCTCATTCCGGGCAGCGCAGGCCGGCTCGCCGCCCATTCGGCCAGAGGCACCCCACCGGGACAGACCGTTCGCACCGGCCCCTCATAGCGGATCGTCGTCCGCAAATCGCCGCCCAACTGATCACGATAGGCCCCGGATGCCGGAACCCCCACCGTGTTGGCAACGAGTCGCAAAAATCGTTCCCCCGAAATACCCGAACCGGTTTTGCAATGCATGAACTGGATGCAGCCATAAGGGCCGAAACATCCGCGCAATCGCCCCAACGCCTGTTGAGTTTCGGGGCTGAACCGAAAGCTTGAATTGGACTCCAGTTCACCATGACCGTCCGAGACCCCCGCAACTCCCGGCGCACCATGTCCATGGAACCGCAGGAGGTAAAGATTGCTAGACCGGGATGCGATCATGGCCGCGGCCTGTTCGATTCCGTTGCACATTCCGCCCAGAACAATCGGATTGGCTCCGGAGCCCTGCAAAGAACCCGTCTCCATCTCCCACAAAGACGGGTCCCAAACGTCGATACAATCGATAATCTGCATATCTGTCGGGCCGCACAGCCTGGGCCACGTCAAAGTGCCGATCACTCCATCGGCACCAAGACCGCGCGGCGATTGAAAGGCGCGCACCGCCGTGGCAGTGATCGACCCAAAGGCCCCGTCCACTGTCAACTTCGACCCTTGTCGCTTCAACAAAGCCTGTGCAGCGGCCACCGCAGGCAGACGGTCCCCCTGCCTCAGCCACGGAAATTCGGGCATCTCACTCTCCAAATCTTGCTACAATTTGGAAAGTTTAACGTCGGTTAACGATTCTGTGAAGCCGCCGCATAACGGCGACGGAGGGTTATTCCGCCGCCACTGCAGGGTTGTTGGGATGCTGCGTCCAGTTCGCGTACTCGCCGACTTTGGTGCCGGTACGCGGGTCTGTGGCCCCTTTCGGCATTTCGACCATCGTGATGCAATTCTCGACCGGGCAGACATTCACACAAAGATTGCACGCGACGCATTCCTCGTCGATCACCTCGAACACCCGGCCCGGCTTCATCGCAATCGCCTGATGACTGGTATCCTCGCAGGCCGCAAAGCACCGCCCGCAACTGATGCAGGCATCCGGATCGATCCGTGCCTTGGTGACGTAGTTCAGGTTCAGGAACTGCCAGTCCGTCACATTCGGCACCGCACGACCCACAAGGTCGGCGGTCGAAGTCATGCCCTTGCCATCCATGTAATCCGACAGGCCCGAAATCATTTCGGACACGATCTTGAACCCATAGGTCATCACCGCCGTGCAAACCTGCACGTTCCCCGCGCCCAGCGCCATGAACTCTGCCGCGTCGCGCCAGGTGGTCACGCCGCCAATGCCCGAAATCGATATGCCGCGCGTTTCGGGGCTGCGCGCGATCTCGGCCACCATGTTCAGGGCAATCGGCTTGACCGCAGGCCCGCAATAGCCGCCATGCGTGCCTTTGCCGTCGATCATCGGTTCGGGGCTGAAATCATCCAGATTTACCGAGGTGATCGAGTTGATCGTGTTGATAAGGCTGACCGCATCCGCCCCGCCGCGCTTGGCCGCCTCAGCGGGTTTGCGGATGTCACTGATATTTGGCGTCAATTTCACGATGCAGGGCATCCGCGAATGCATCTTGACCCAGCGCGTCACCATCTCGATGTATTCCGGCACCTGCCCCACGGCAGACCCCATGCCGCGCTCTGCCATCCCGTGCGGACAGCCGAAGTTCAACTCGACCCCATCCGCCTCGGTATCCTCGATGCGGTGCAGGATGTCTTTCCAGCTTTCCTCGTCACAGGGCACCATCAGCGAAATGATCATCGCGCGGTCCTTGTAATCGCGCTTGACCGCCTTGATTTCGCGCAAGTTGACCTCCAGCGGGCGGTCGGTGATCAACTCGATGTTGTTCAGGCCCAACAGACGCCGGTCCGCCCCCCAGATC
>JBBRVJ010000193.1:0-7053 GCA_038246975.1 Rhodobacterales bacterium
GCCCCCCGCGCCCGCAGCGCCTGCGCAAAGTCCAGACCCGACAGTCCGCGCCCCAGATCCTGCCCGACCAGAAACGCATCCGGCAAAATGCCCAACTCGTCGATCAGCGCCAGAGCTTCCTCGCCGGACGCCGCCTCCAGCACCGCCACCCCCCAGCTTTCCAGCACCCGCAGCAGCGCAAGCCGCAAATCGGGGTCAGCCTCGACCAGAAACGCGATCCGACCCTCCGGCGACGCCACCCGCAGCGGCAGGGCGGGCACCTCTGCCGCCTCATCAACCGGCACATGCAGCCGGAACACCGTGCCCCGCCCCACCACCGAGGTCAACTCCAACGGATGCCCCAGCAACCCGCACGCCCGCTCCACAATCGCCAGCCCCAGACCCATGCCTTCGGACGCCGAAGCAGGCGCGTCCAACCGGTGGAACTCCTTGAAGATGTTGTCCTGTTCGGCCTCGGGTATCCCCGGCCCGCTGTCCCAGACCTCGATGCGCACCATCGCCCCCCGCCGCCGCACACCCACCAACACCCGCCCCCGGTCGGTATAGCGCACCGCGTTCCCGATCAGGTTCTGCAGGATGCGCCGCAGATAGGTCGCATCCGACACGACCCCCACACCGCACGGCACCACGCGCAACGCCAACCCCTTGGCCGCCGCCACCGGCGCAAATTCATCGGCCAACTGGGCCAACAGCCGGTCCAGCCGCACCGGCCCCGGCGTCACCGCCGCCCGCCCGCTTTCCAGTTTGGAAATATCCAGCAGCGCCGCCAGAATGGCCTCGACCGACAGCAACGCATTCTGCGCCTTGCCCACCGCTTCGGCGGCGCGCGCAGGCAACCCCGGATCGGCAATCGACGACAAAAACAGCTTGGCAGCGGACAGCGGCTGCAACAGATCGTGGCTTGCGGCGGCGACAAAGCGGGTGCGGCTGGCGTTCGCCCGCTCGGCCCCCTCCAGCGCGTCCTGCAATTCCAGCGTGCGCTCGGTCACCCGCGTCTCCAGCGTTTCGTTCGCGCGGCTCAGCGCCGCCAGCGCGCCGCGCTCTGCCGTCACGTCGGTAAAGCTCATCACGAACCCGCCGTCCGGCATTTCCTGCGCGAATACCGACAGGATCACCGCCTCGCGCCGCACCTCGAACCGCAGCGATGCGCGCCCGCGCCGCCCATCCACCCAGGCCTCCAGCCGCGCCGCCGTCATCCCTGCGCCGAACTTCAGGCTTTGCGTGACCTGCCGCAGCAACTGGTCGAACCCCTTGCCCGGATACATCCGCGCCACCGGCACCGCCAGCATCTCGGCCAGCCGCGCGTTCCAGCCGACCAGCATCGACCCCGCGTCAAAGATGCACACGCCCTGGTCGATATGGTCCAGCGTCGCCCGCACGATCCGCGCCTGATCGTTCAGCATCCGGCCGCGCTCGTCCCGCTCCAGCCGGATGATGTCGGTTACATCGGTCTGCAGGATCACCGTGCCGCCATCCGCCGTGCGATGCTCGCTGACCTGCATCCAGCGGCCCCCCGTCATGGCCACATTGAACATCACATGGCGATCCTGATGCCTGCGCCGCCGCTGCACCGCCCAACCTTCGGGCGTCTCGCCCCCCGGCAAGTCCAGATGCACCGACCGGCTGACCCGCTGCACATAGTCGTCAAACCGCAACCCCGGTTTCAGATCGGGGTGGATATCCGCCATGTCGCGGCCAAAGCGGCTGTTGCACATCACCAGCACATCGTCTGCATCGAACAGCGCGAACCCCTCCTGCACCGTCTCGATCGCATCGGCAAGGTTGCGGCGCGCAGCCTCGGTCGCGCGGTTGGCCCCGGCCAGCGCCGCATTCGACGCGTTAAGCAGGTCGAGCGCCCGTTCCAGATCGCGGGTCCGCTCACTGACCTGATCCTCCAGCATCGCCGCGCGCTGAAACTGGGCATAGGCCGCCCCGCTGTCATCGGTGGCCTGCTCGATCCGCCGCATCAGAACTTCGGCGATGGTCAGCAGCTTGGCGGTCTGCCGCGCCGGAGGATCGGCGGGGTTGATCAGGTCGCCGATCATGGCATTGCCCGGACAGGCGGATCGGGCGCATAGATCGCCACCCCCGTCATCGTCTGGTTGACATGCATCGAGTTGAACTGCTCGCCATAGGTCGAAAACCCCGTGACGCGATGCTGCCGCAACAGTGCCGAAATCTCGCCGGTCATCTGTTTCTCCTGTGCCTCCATCCGCCGCAGGATGCAGTCGCAGGCCAGAATGGCCTCGGGCGCGCCGCCGACCGACAGCTTGGCCAGTTCGGCCCCCAGATGCGCCACCATGTCCTGCGGCTCGGCCAGCGTCAGAACCAACCCCTCGTCAATCGCCGAATAAAACACCAGATCGCCATTCGCCGCGACCTGCTGGATCGCCCGCACATGATGCCGCCCGCCGATCCTGACCACCAAGGGATGGGCGGCAAAGGTGAACGCCGTCAGTTGCGCCGGGTCCTTGCCCAGCAGCCGCGCATATTCCTGCGCCGCAGGTTCAGCGTTGATCTGCCGCACGATCCGGCGCACCGGATCGGCCTCGGTCACCACCATCCGCCGCCCCGTCGGCACCAGATGGTCAAGGTTGAACACCTTGACCCGGCAATCGCTGCGCACCACCGCCACCACGGCGGCATGCGACCGCATCACCCCGCCGTGCAGCACAAAGGTCTGCCGAAACCGCACCCCGTCGCCCGCCGACCCGCCAAACAGCGGCAACGGCCCCAACCCCGCCGCCAGCGCCGCCGTCAGTTCATCCTCCCGCACCGAAAGGCCATCGACCATCAGAAAGGCAAACTCATGCTCCCAGCCGGGTCGCCCGCGCATCAACCCCATCCGCGCCCGGATCAACCGCCCGATCATGTCCTGCGCCGCAATCGCCGACAGATCGGGCACCAACAACGTGTCCACCGCGAAATGCGCGACCGGCAGGGCCAGCGCCACGACCTGCCCCTCGGCATACCCAGCCCCCGAAATTTCGCCCGCCGTGGTGCAGCCGATCACCGGCACCGCGCCAAACACCCTCAAGCCCGCCGTCAGCGCCCCAAGGTCGGCCAGCGGAGAGATGAACAGCACCACCACCGCAAACGGCCCCGGCCCCAAGCCTTCGGCCAGCCGCCCCGCCACATCCGGACTGTCGGCTGCAACCGAAGCCGTCGCCACCAATGGCATGGATCGGGCCAAAGCCCCCGTCTGCAACATCGCCCGTCCTCCCTGAACGACAGGCTAAGCCCCGCAAGGCCGTCCGGGCAAGCAGCTATCCGTTTTCCGGCATCAACGCGGCGAAACTCGCCTCTTGCGCGATCAGCACGGCCTGCGTCCGGCTCATCACCCCCAGCTTGCGCATGATGGCGGTGACATGCGCCTTGACCGTGGTTTCCGCGATGGTCAACTCGTAGGCGATCTGCTTGTTCAGCATCCCCTCGCAGATCAGTTGCAAAATCCGCGCCTGCTGCCGGGTCAACAGCGCCAGCCGCGCAATGGCGGCCTCCCTCGGGCTGGCCCCCGCATCGCGTGGCACAAACCCCTCGGGCAAATAGCGGTCGCCCGCCGCCACCGCCGCAAAGGCCAGCCGATACACCTCGCGGTGTGCATGTTTGGGCACGAACCCTGCCGCTCCGGCGACCAGAACCGCCCCGATCACCCGGTTGTCGGCCAGCGACGACACCACCACCACCGGCACATCGGGTGCGGCCAACCGCAACCGGATCAACCCGTCCAAACCCGAGACATCCGGCAGGTTGAGGTCCAGCACGATCACATCCGGCAGCGGCCCCGCATCAATCCGCACGATCGCGGCGTCGATCCGGTCGGCGGTGTCGATCACCGCAATCCCCGCCACCGCCTTCAACGTCATGGCCAGCGCATCACAAAACAACGGATGATCGTCGATGATCAGCGCATGGTGAAACGAGGGCAGCGGGTCAGTCATGGGGTGCGGTCCTTTGCATCACGCTATCAGCCCCCCGGCGCATTGCAAACCGCACCAAACGTCGGACACGCGGCAGATTTCCGCACTCCGCAAGGCCCCCCCCTTTCAATCCCCCCGGCCTCCCGCTATCACCGCCCAAACGCCGTGCCCAAGGATGCCCCATGCTCAACCGCCGCTCTGCCCTGACCCTGACGCTGGCTGCGGCCTTGACCGCCTGCGGGCGCAGAACGCCCGAGACTGTCACCCAAAGCAACCTGCACCCCGGCGAGACCCCCGAAATGCGGCGGCTGGTCCAGGAATATGCCGGGGCGCTCGACATCCCTGAAAGCCTGCTGCACCGCGTGATCCAGCGTGAAAGCGGCTACAATGCCGCCGCGCGCAATGGCCCTTATTACGGGCTGATGCAGATTCTGCCGCAAACCGCCGGCACGATGGGCTATCGCGGCCCGCCGTCGGGTCTCTTGGATGCCGAAACCAACCTGCAATTCGCAGGCCGCTACCTGCGCGGTGCATGGCTGGTGTCGGGCAGGAACGAGGAACGCGCGGTCATGTGGTATGCCAAAGGCTATTACTACGAGGCCAAGCGTCTGGGTTTGCTGGAAGAAACCGGCCTGCGGGCAAGCTGAACGCAAACATCGACCGCTCCCTCGACCGTTTTGTACCTCGCTCCCCCTTGTGGGGAGGGGGGAATGGCGACCACATCTCGCGCAACGCCCCCTCCCCATCCATCCCCACAGGGGGGAGCGAGGAACCAGACTTCGCAGGCTCAAACGCCTCAAGTCGTCGCCGAACATCGAACGATCATTCACAAACGGCCGAACAGTCGTTCATAAACCTCTCAGGTAATCACATCCGGCACCTTGCGCCCGGTAAATGCCTCGATCTGCGACAACCGGTGCGCCGCCCTGATAATCGGGGCTAGCGCCTCTTGCGGGTCGAAGTGCAGCCCCTCCGGCCCCGGCGCATAGTGCTCCAGATACAGCCGCAACGTCGCCCCTTCCGTACCCGTTCCCGACAGGCGCAGGACGATCCGACTGCCGTCGTCGAACAGGATACGCACGCCTTGGGCCTTTGACACCGACCCGTCTACCGGATCGGTATAGGCGAAATCATCGGCAGCCTCGACGCGCAGCCCCTCCAACTCGATCCCCGTCAGATCGGGCAGCGACCCGCGCAGCACCTCCATCAACGCATCGGCCTTGTCGGTCGCGATGCCTTCGAAGTCGTGGCGCGAATAGTAATTGCGCCCGTACGTCGCCCAGTGCTCCGCCAGAATCTGCGCCACGGACTGCTGCCGCACCGCCAGAATGTTCAGCCACAGCAAAATCGCCCACAGCCCGTCTTTCTCGCGCACATGGTCCGACCCCGTGCCGAAACTTTCCTCGCCGCACAGCGTCACCTTCCCGGCGTCCAGCAGGTTGCCGAAGAACTTCCACCCGGTCGGCGTCTCGTACTTGCCGATCCCCAGCGCATCCGCCACCCGGTCAACCGCAGCAGAGGTCGGCATCGACCGTGCCACCCCCTTCAACCCGCCCGCATAGCCCGGCACCCGATGCGCATTCGCCGCCAGCACCGCCAGCGAATCGGAAGGCGAGACATAGGCCCCGGCCCCGACCACCATGTTCCGGTCGCCATCGCCATCCGACGCCGCCCCGAAATCGGGGGCATTGTCGCCGAACATCTCGGTCATCAAAGCATGGGCCCAGGTCGGGTTGGGGTCGGGGTGCATGCCGCCAAAGTCGGGCAGCGGCACCCCGTTGACCACGGTCCCTGCCGCAGCCCCCAGCCGCCGCTCCAGAATCTCCACCGCATAGGGGCCGGTCACCGCACACATGCTGTCCATCCGCATCCGGAACCCGCCCGCGAACATCGCGGCAATCGCCGGGAAATCGAACAGCGTCTCCATCAGTGCGGCATAATCCGCCACCGGATCGACCACTTCGACGATCATCTCGCCCAGCATCACCCGGCCCAGCGTGCCAAGGTCCACATCCTGCGCGTCCAGTATCCTGTATTCACTGATCGTCTCGGTCCGGCGAAACATCGCGTCGGTCACCGTTTCCGGGGCAGGCCCGCCATTTGCCGTGTTGAACTTCAACCCAAAATCCTCGGTCGGACCGCCCGGATTGTGGCTGGCCGACAGGATGATGCCGCCATCGGTCCGGTTCAGCCTGATCAGATGGCTCGCCGCCGGGGTCGACAGGATCGCCCCCTGCCCCACGATGACCCGCGCCGCCCCGTTCGCCGCCGCCATCCGCAAGATCACCTGCGCCGCGCGATCATTGAAATACCGCCCGTCGCCGCCCAGCACAAAGGTCTTGCCCGCCCCGCCTTCGGATCGCGCCTCCACCACATCGAAAATCGCCTGCACGAAGTTTTCAAGGTAATGCTTGCCCATGAACACCGGCGTCTTCTTGCGCAAACCCGACGTGCCGGGCTTTTGCCCCGCAATCGGTTTCGTCGTCACAACATGGATCTTCATGGCAGGCTTCCCTCCCCCTCGGGTTCAAAGACCAGAACTGATTGCGCAGGGATAACAAATCCAGCCGCAGCCCGTTCCGGGGTAACCATCGGTCGCGTGGTGTCCAGAATCAACCGCCAATGCGGCACCGTAGCAGGCAAACCGAACGCCACCGCCGCCCCGGCGTTGAACACGGCCAGCACGACGTCCGCCGCCTCCGGCCCATGCGCCGCCATCCGCATTTCGACCCCCAGACAGCGGAACGCCGGGTCGTGCCACTCTCCCGGTCCCGGCGATCCGCCATCCGACCGCCGCCAGATCACATCCGGCAGCCCGTCCCGCCCGCGCGCCCGCCCGTGCAGGAACCGCCGCTGCCGCAGCACCGGATGCGCCCGGCGCAGCGCCACCAGCCGCGCCACGAATTCAACCATCGCCGCATCCCCGGCGGCCCAGTCGATCCACGCCACATCGTTGTCCTGCGCATAGGCGTTGTTGTTGCCGCCCTGACTGTGGCCGACCTCGTCCCCCGCCAGCAGCATCGGCGTGCCCTGCGACAGCATCAGCGTCGCCAGCAGATTGCGCCGCCGCAATGCCCGCGCCGCCACGACCCCCGGATCGTCCGACGCCCCTTCGACCCCCAGATTGTCCGAA
>JBBRVJ010000194.1:0-7052 GCA_038246975.1 Rhodobacterales bacterium
CCGCGCGGTCTGCGCTGCTGCAACCGCTTCATCGACGCGCGTTCCGGCTTCGGCAGGGGTCGCACCGGTGCTCTGCACCGTCGCGCTGACCAGATAGGCCCGCTCGGCATCCGAAATTTCCCCCGAAGCCATCACGTTGCCGATAATCCCGGCAGTCTGCGCCGCAATCACTTCGGGCGTTGAGGTGCCTGCCGTGACCTGTGCGGGGCGCAGCAAGGATTCGCTGACATAAGCCATCGGATCTTCCTTCACCGACTCAGGCACCATCGCACCCGCCGCAGCCAAAACGCCTTCGGCAGCACCGCCGACGACCGACCCCGCCGTGGTCGCAACCGTTCCAGCGACTGATCCAGCAGTGGACGCAACCGATCCAACGGCCGAAACCGCAGTCGATACCACTGCGCCCAGCAGGAATACCGACGCCACCATCCCCAGACCCCAGACAACCAGCCCGTTCACGCCGTCGCGCACTGTAACCTCTTCCGCGGCGACGGAATCCACCCGTCGCCGCATCCGCCCGGCGATGTATCCGCCCGTCAGATAGCTTGCGACCAACGACACCACGATCCAGACCGCCGTCACGATCAGCAACAGCATGCCACCGCCTTCGCCCGGTTCCGCCGAAATGGTCGACAGACCCAGCGCCGCGCCAAACGCCGTAAAGACCGAGGCCACCGCCACCGCCACTACGCCGCCTCCCGCAATGGCGGCCCAGTCGATGTAGGACCCTTCCATCACTGTGGCCGGAGCCGATGCGCGGGTCGTCTGTTCAGTTCTTTCCATGGCTTTTGCCCCTTTTTATGCGATCAACGCAAACCGATAAGTGACAAAACTGCCAATACGACGACGACAAGGCCGACAAGGTAAATGATGCTGCCCATGTGTTATTCCTCCGAATGCGCCCCTCGATGGGGCGGGTTTCATGGGGGATGAACGCACAAACCGCATTGCGGTTCCAACCGAAGCAACGCCCTCACGTCACGGCAGACAGGCCTTACCTGCCCTGCCAGACCGGGTCGCGCTTTTCGGCAAAGGCCCGCGCGCCTTCCAACTGATCCTCGCTGGAATAGAGCCGGTCGACCGTCGGCAACTGTCGCTTGGTTACCCGGTTCATTGCATCCTGAAAGCGCAGGCCCTCGGCCTCGCGCACGACTTCCTTGATCGCGGCATAGACCAGAGGCGGGCCGGATTCCAACAGCCGCGCAAGGTCCCAGACCTTGGCCAGCAGATCGTCCGGCGCGCAGATTTCCTTGATCAATCCCCACCGAAGCGCTTCGTCCGCATCAAACCAGCGCCCCGTCAGCAACAGGTCCATCGCGACGTGATAGGGAATGCGCTTGGGCAATTTGATCGACGCCGCATCCGCCACCGTGCCCGACCTGATTTCCGGCAAGGCAAAGGTCGCGGTCGACGAACACAGGATCAGATCGCATGAAAGCGCCAGTTCCAGCCCCCCGCCACAGCAGATGCCATTCACCGCCGCGATCACCGGCTTGTTCAGATGCGGCAACTCCTGCAGGCCGCCAAAGCCGCCAACGCCATAGTCGCCGTCCACCGCATCGCCGCCCGCCGCTGCCTTCAGGTCCCAGCCGGGGCAAAAGAACTTCTCTCCCTCGGCCCGCAGGATGCAGACGCGCAAGGTATCGTCGTTGCGAAACGCCCGGAACGCCAGCCCCATGATCCGGCTGGTCGCCAGATCAATCGCATTGGCCTTGGGACGGTCCAGCGTGACCTCCAGAATGGCCCCCTCGCGCCTTGTGCGGATCGGGCCTGTCGTCAGCATGTCCATGGTCATCCCTTTCTGATCAGCGCATCCACCGCGACGGCGCCTTCCGTCCGCAGCAGCACCGGATTGATTTCAATTTCCTCGAACGACGGGTCGGCCATCAACGCGCCCAACCGCACGGCCATAGCCGCCAGTGCCGCCACATCCGCCTTAGGCCGCCCACGATACCCATCCAGCAGCGGCCACAGCCGCAAATCGCGCAACGCGGCCAAGACCTCCGCTTCGGTGACAGGCAGCACCAGCGTCACCGTGTCGGCCAGCAATTCGGCGGTCACGCCGCCCATCCCAACCGTCAGAGTGACCCCATACACCGGATCGCGGCGCAGCCCCACCAGCACTTCCGCCACCGCCCCCGTCACCATCTCCTCGACCAGATAGCCCGTGGCCCCCGGCATCCCGGCCTGCCCCGCCAGCGTGGAAAGCCCCAAGCGCACCGCCCCGGCCTCGGTCTTGTGCGCAAACCCCAATCCTTTCAAGGCGTAGGGCGCGGTCAACCCCGCCACATCCAGCGCCTCAAGCGTCGCCGCCTGAATCCCGCGCGGCACCGCCACACCCGCCTGCGCCAGCAGCGCCTTGGCGTCCGCCTCGGACAACAGAACCCCCTCGCGCGCGGGTTGCGCCACCAAGGGCCGCCATCCCTCGACCCCCACCACAACCTGCGCCGCCCGGATCGCCGCCAGCGCCGTCTCCAACCCCATCAGCGTCACAATCCCCTGATCCATCAGGGCGATCGCGCGACCCTCGTCAAAGTTTTCCGGCAGCGATGCCACCGGAAATGCCGGTTTCCCCGTGGTCGCCGCCGCACTCAGGATCGCCTGAAACGCCGGTTCATAGCCCGAGGGGTCACAGCGATCCGGCCTCGGCGGGTCGATGATGAAGATGCCCGCATCATAGCCCTTCAGCATGGTGGCGAACACATCCGTGGTGCGCGGCCCGTCGCCCCAGATGAAGGTGTGATAGTCCAGCGGATTGGCGATAGTGACGATCGGCCCCAGAATCTCCCCCAGCCGCGCTCGCTGGGCCTCGGAGGGCGGCGGAAAGTCGATGCCGAAGGAGGCGGCAAGGTCCGCCACCAATCCCGCCTCGCCCCCCGAACACGACAACGAACAGAGGCGACGCCCCAACCCCGGCCCGTGGACATGCAGGATCTTCAACGCCTCGACCAACTCGGACGGGGCTGCAACCTCGGCCACCCCGATCTGCCGAAGGAACGCGCTGGACGCAGCCCCACCCCCGGCCAAAGACGCGGTATGCGACGCCGCAGCGGTGCGCGAAAGTTCCGTCTTGCCTGCCTTGATGCAGACAATTCCCTTGCCCGCCGCCCGCGCCGCCTGCGCCAAAGCGGCAAAGGCCGGTGCGTCGTCGATCCCCTCGACATACATCCCGATCGCCGTCACCCGGTCATCGGCCAGCAACGCCCCCGCCAGTTCCGCCAGCCCGACCACGGCGGCATTGCCCAGACAGGCAACGTAAGCGATTGGCAACCCCCGCGCCTGCATGGACAGATTTATCACGATGTTCGAGGATTGGCTCAGCAACGCCACCCCGCGCTCCACTCGAATCCCGCCATGTTGGTCGGGCCACAGCAACGCCCCGTCCAGATAGTTGATCACGCCATAGCAATTCGGCCCCAGAATCGGCATGCTGCCCGCCGCCGCGACGAGGCGTGCCTGCAATTCCGGCTCCCCAGCCTCGGTCCAGCCGGACGCAAAACAAATCGCCCCCCCCGCCCCCATCGCCGCAAGTTCCGCGACGACGTCGACCGTGGCAAACCGGTTCACCCCGATAAACGTCGCATCGGGGGGCTCGGGCAGGTCGGCCAGCGAGGCATAGGCCCGCAGCCCGCCAATGTTCGCCTTGGTCGGATGCACCGGCCAGACTGGCCCGGCAAACCCCATCTTGGCTGTCTGTTCAATGACATTAAGCGCCCAGCCCGCGCCCAGAACGGCGATGTGGCGCGGACGTAGCAGGCGGTTTAGGGATGTCATGTCAGAGCTCCGCTCTGGTGGAAAGCAGCGGGGGCCAGCCCCCGCACCCCCGGGATATTTAGAGACAAAAAATGAGAAACACCCTGCCCTGAAACCCAGAGCAGGGTGCCATTTCCCGTCACCGTCATCGGGATCCCTCCCTGTTCGGCCTCCTCAGAATGCCGGGCAAGAGTTAACGGCTGGTTACTGGATCGCATATTCTTCTTCATTTTCTGTCTCTAAATATCCCACGGGGGGTCCGGGGGGTGTGAACCCCCCGGTCCTGCCCCATCAGCCGCCCAGCGGCCTCAACAACTCGCGACTGATGATGTGGCGCTGGATTTCCGAAGTGCCTTCCCAGATCCGCTCGACCCGCGCGTCGCGCCAGATGCGTTCCAGTGGCAGTTCGTCCATCAGCCCCATGCCGCCGTGAATCTGGATCGCCTCATCCGCAATCATCGCCAACACTTCGGTCGCCTTCAGCTTGGACATCGCCATGTCGGCCTCGGTCACCGTGCCCTGATCGTACTTCCACGCCGCCTCGCGCGTCAGCAGTTCCGCCGCCTTCAATTCCATCGCCATGTCGGCCAGTTTGAACGACACGCCCTGAAACTTGCCGATCTGCTGGCCGAACTGCTTGCGATCCGCCGCATAGGCCACCGCATGACCCAGCGCACGTTCCGCCCGGCCCAGACAGGTGGAGGCGACCTGCAGCCGCGTCGCCCCCAGCCATTTGCCGGCCACCTCGAACCCCTGATGCACATCGCCCAGCACCTGCGACGCGGGCAGGCGGCAATCGTCGAATTCAAGGATCATGTTGTTGTAGCCGCGGTGCGACACGTTGCGATAGCCGTCGCGCACCGTGAACCCCGGTGTGCCCTTGTCTACCAGGAACGCGGTGATCAGCTTTTTCTTGCCGCGCGGCGTATCTTCTTCGCCGCTGGCCATCCAGACAATCACGAAATCGGCCACATCGGCGTGGCTGATGAAATGCTTGGTGCCGTTCAGGATGAAGTCTCCGCCGTCCTGCCGCGCCGTCGATTTCATGCCGCGCAGGTCGGATCCCGCCCCCGGTTCGGTCATCGCATGCGCGTCGTGTCTTGCACCCCGGATGCAGGGGTACAGATACCGCTCGCGTTGTTCGGGGGTACAGGCCAGCAGGATGTTCGACGGGCGCGCCACGCAGGTCCAGTGCAGGGCATAGTTCGCGCGGCCCAACTCTTTTTCATACAGCAGCCAGGTCAGCGTATCCAACCCCGCGCCGCCCACATCTTCAGGCATGTTGGCTGCATAAAGCCCCGCCGCGCGGGCTTTGGCGGCAATTTCCTCACGGAGTTCGGGGCGCAGGACCCCGGTTCGCTCGACTTCTGCCTCATGCGGGTAAAGCTCGGTTTCGACAAAGGCGCGGGTCGCCTCGACGATCATCGTCTGTTCTGCGGAAAGCCCGAAATCCATCACCTACCCCCTTTGTCCGACAAACCGACCCACGGCGGCAGGCTTTGGCAGCGCCTTGTGCGCCTCGGCAATCGGCATCAGCCTGTCCAAGATGGCCGCCGGGGCCGCCATCGCCTTGCCCAGCCCCATATCGACATGCAGCAGCATCTGCTCCACCGTCGCGACCGCCACGCCATCCCGCTCGATCGACAGGAACAGGTGCAGCCGCTTTTCATCCGCATGCAGCACCTGCACCGTACCGATCAGCGCGTCGCCCAATCTGGCCTCGCCCTTGTGCATCACATGGCTTTCCGCCGTGTAATAGCTGTGGCCGCCCTTCACATAGTCCATGTCGGCCCCGATCAGCCGAAGAAACGCGTCGCAGGTTTCCGATCCGGCAAACAGATAGCGGCTTTCGGTCATGTGGCCGTTGTAGTCGATCCAGCCCGGCAGCACCTGCATCCGCGCCATGACCATCGGCGCGCCCTGCGGCGTGCCATGAATTTCGACCCTGAGGCGCGCGTCATGCTCCAGCAGGACGCGGCCCGCCCCCCAGTTTCGATCTTTCAGCGCGCGCAGAAAGCCGATCAGGTTGCTGTCGCGAATTCGCTCCAACTCGCGGATCGTATGGTGCCCCGACTGGGCATCGGACTGGCCCGCGATCAGGTCGACCAATTCATCGTTGAACTCGGGCACATCCATGAGCTTGGTCCAGGGCCAGGTCAGACACGGCCCGAATTGCGCCATGAAATGCTTCATCCCGGCCTCGCCGCCCGCCACGCGGTACGTCTCGAACAGCCCCATCTGGCCCCAGCGCAGACCGAACCCCATGCGGATCGCCTCGTCGATTTCCTCGGTGGTGGCGATGCCGTCCTTGACCAGCCACAACGCCTCGCGCCAGACCGCCTCGAGAAAGCGGTCGGCGATGTGGGCGTCGATTTCCTTGCGGACATGCAGAGGAAACATGCCCAAGCCGCGCAGGGTTTCCTTGACCCGCTCGATCAGGGTGGCATCGGTTTTGACCGACGGCACGATCTCGGCCAGGGGCAGCAGATAGACCGGATTGAACGGGTGGGCCACAAAGATCACTGAAGGGTCCGCCGCCCCCTCCTGCAATTCGCTCGGCTTGAAGCCGCTGGTCGAAGACCCGATCGGCACCCCGTGGCTTGATTGCTGGATCTGCGCAAACACCCGGTGCTTCAGATCGAGCCTCTCGCTCACCGACTCCTGAATGTACTCGGCCCCCTCCACCGCCTCGGTGATCGTCCCGGCAAAGGTCAGAACCCCCTCAGCAGGCATTGGCACATCCGACAGCGCAGGCAAGGCGGCGCGGGCGTTGCGCATCACCTCGCCGATTTTCCGTTCCGCCTCGGGGTCCGGGTCGAAAACGCTGACGTTCCAGCCGTTCAGCAGGAACCGCGCAGCCCAGCCGCCGCCGATAACCCCGCCACCAATGATTGCCGCTTTGCGCGCCATGCCCGCCCCCTCAGATCAGATCAAACAATCGCAGGTAACTGACCGCCAGAATGGCCGCCCCCCCTGCCGTCAACACCGCGTCTGGCCCGATGGGCCACCCCCGCGCCAGCACCACCGCCCGCAAGATCATCCCCATCGCCAGCGCCGCCAGAACCGGCCCGCCAAGCAGAATGACCAATGCCCGGTCGGTCGCCGTTGGCAGCCCCGCCGCCCAGCCATACCACCCGGCCAAAGCGACAATCGCCGCCCCAAACCCTATCAGGACCAGCCCAAGCCAGCCTGACACCGCGCGCGGGACCACCATCACACAGATCAAACCGGCAATGGCTGCGGCATGGATCACAGTGGGCTGCGCCTTTCCAACTTCAGCTTGGCCCGTACTTCGGCAG
>JBBRVJ010000195.1:0-6912 GCA_038246975.1 Rhodobacterales bacterium
CCCAGCTTGACCGCATCATGCATGGCTACCGCTGTACCTTTACCAGCGATCCGCTGGAGGAGTTGACCGAATACATCCTTGCGGGCTGCGGGCCGGAGTTTGGTGCGGTGGTGCTGGTGTCGAGCGGGTCAGAAGCGATGAAATCCTGTCAGAAAATCAAAGCCTTGACCGGGATCGACGTGGTCGGCGACCTGCGCGGACGGGGGTATTTCATCGGGATCGAACTGGTTACCGACCCGGTGACGAAGACGCCGTTTCCCCGCGACCAACAACTGTTCCTGCGGGTCCGCGAATGCGCCTTCGCCGATGGGTTGATCTGCTATCCCTCGGGCGGCAATGTGGACGGAGTGTTGGGCGACACGATCATCCTTGCACCCCGCTACAACACGCCCGACGCCGAACTGGCCGACATTGCGGGCAAGCTGGGCGTTTCGGTCCGGCAAGCGGCGGCGGGGGCGGCCGTGCTGCATGTCCATGTGCGCGATCCGTCGGATGGCAGCCCGTCGGCCGATCCGGCACTTTTCGCGGATGTCGTGGCCCGGCTGCGCGCAGGAACGGACGCGATCCTCAGCCTGACGACAGGCGGCAGCGCCCGGATGACACTGGAGGAACGGTTGGCCGGTCCGATGCGCAGCGCGCCGGAGTTGTGTTCGCTTAACCTCGGCACAATGAACTTTGCCATGCTTCCGATGGCCGCACGAGCACGCAACTGGCGGTTCGTCTGGGAAAAGCCGTTATTGGAACGCACCTGCGACGGCGTCTTCCGCAACACCTTTGCCGATATCGAAACCATCATCCGCACCTTGGGAAACCGTTTTGGCACCAGATTCGAGTTTGAGGCCTACGACGTCGGCCACCTTTACAGCCTTGCCCATCTGCGCGACCGAGGGCTTGCCCAGCCCCGGCCCTTCGTCCAGTTCGTCCTTGGCATTCTGGGCGGGATCGGCGCGGACGGCGAAGCGCTGGACATGATGCAAACCACCGCGCGGCGGCTGTTCGGCGCTGATATCGAATGGTCGGTGGTCGCCGGTGGGCGTGCGCAGATGGCGCTGTGCGAGGCCGCGATCATGGCGGGGGGGCACGTGCGGGTCGGGTTGGAAGACAATCTGTGGCTTGGCCCCGGTCGGCTTGCCACCTCGAATGCCGAATGCGTTGCGGCAGCGGTAACGCTGGTCGAACGTCATCAGCGCCGCCCCGCGACCCCGGCCGAGGCAAGGGTGCGGCTGGGCCTTGCGGCGTGACGAGCCACCTCGCAAGACTGAGCGGAATGGCAATGGGAACTGTGCCTTTGCCGCCGATCTATATGACGCTGGGGATCACCGTGGGCGCGGTGAGCCGTGATCGGGTGGAGCTTTTCCTGATCCCGGCGGCCCATCTGTTGAACCCCCACGGCACCCTGGCGGGGGGTGCGCTGGCCTCGGTCCTGGACACGGCGCTGGCTTGGGTCTGCGATGTGGTTCTGGATGACGGGTTCGTCGCGGTTACGGTCGATCTGCGTGTGACGTTGCTGCGCCCGGTCGTGATATCGGAGCAGCCGCTGGTCGCCCGGGCCAGCAGGATTTCGACCGGCAGGACCACGATTGTTGCACAGGCCGAGTTGCACGATGGCGCGGGCAGGTTGGTTGGCGTCGGCAGCAGCACGAACCGTGTGGTGGCCGCGCCGTGCGATGCGTCAGCCAGACCGCATCAAGGCCTGCCTTAGGGCGCATGTCGCGCAAGCGCTTGCGACAGCCGTCGCAGGAATGCCGCCTGCAGCGGGCTTTCTGTCGCGGTGCTGCGGCGAACGACATAAAACTTGGCGAGATAACAAAGCCGCTCCGGCGCCAGCGGATGGATGTCCCGCGTGACGATCCATCGTTCGGCAAGGTGGGACGGCAGATACCCGATGTAGAGCCCCGACATGATCAGGATCAGCATCGCTTCAACCGTGGTGGTCACGGTCGTCGGCGAAAAGCGCGAGACAAGCTGCGTCGAATAGTCAGCCGCAACAAAGGCCTGTGCCGCAATCAGATTGTCGTCCAGCGCTTCGGGCGTGCAGGCGAACAGCGGGTGGTTGCGGCCGCAACACAAGATCTGGGGTTCTTCGTAGATCTCGGTATAGCGCAGCGACCGGGACTTGTCGTTGAACGGCCCGATGGCAATGTCCAGCCGCCCTTCCAGCAATGCGGTTTCGAGACGTGGCGGACTGTCGACATGCAACGTCACATGAACCTGCGGTTTCGCTGCATGAAAGGACTGGATCACATCGTGTAGCCCCAGCCGCTGATCGGTCGACACGCTGTCAACAATGCCGATCGCGAGAACGCCCCCGAACAGACCGTTTATCCGCTGAATCTGGTTCCGGGTGTTTTCCAGCGAGGCCAACAGGTCCTTGACGACCTTGTACAGGTCCTCGCCCTGCGGCGTCAGCTTGAAGCCGCCGCGGCCCCGGATGCAGACGCTGAACCCAAGGCGCAGTTCCAGATCCTTGATCTGTTCGCTCAGCGTCGAAGGGGCAAGATTCAAAAGCTTCTGTGTGGCGACGAAACTGCCGGTTTCGGCCACGGTTGCAAAGATGCGCAGCAGACGGATGTCGAAATCCTGAACCTGTTTCATGCTGCCCAACCAAACCTCAGTGACGTCATCGCCAAGACATCGGGCCTCGCCCAAAGCAACATCGAAACGCTGCAAGATTCATGAGAAAATGCCCTTTGCTTCGTTCTTCTTAGCGCCTTGGAAGCCATACCGCAAATTTGCCTTGAGGCTCAGGTGTTGATTTCCACCCGGAGCCGAGCCGGGTAGGTGCATGATTTTCATTGAGATCTGAGCCGTATGAACCCTCCCCCAAAGCAACGTCGGCGGGGGCAACGGAGTGATTCACATCGGACTTTTGAACATCATCCGACGGATGCATTTGCGGCAGAAGTTGTCGATTCGCGAGATCGCGCGGCTGACGGGCGTGTCGCGGACCGAAGCCATCGCGCCCTTGGTCCGAGCGATGGCTGAGGCGTGTGCAAGCATCTGGCGGCGGATACCATCGAGCCAGAATTCGCAACGCCCGATCGTTCGGGCAAGCTTGATCCTTTCGGTGCCGTTGTCGTTGCCAATCTTGCACCTGAGGGGTTCTTCGCGGCGCAGATTGACGTTAGCCGCGCCCGCTGAACTCGGCGCTTTGTCCGGCGTAAATGCCCGGCTTTGCAGCCGCGATGCGCAGCACGTTCACATGGCCCGGAACCGCGTCGAGCTTGCCAGCCAGTCGCGGCACCCAGAACGAATGAATGACGTCGATGCTGGTGATCTCGACATTCACGGGGCGGCCCGCCGGGATGTGCAGCACGCCTTCGGTCGTAAGGTCTGGAGCCTCTGCATACCCGAAAGTCCATGCCCATTGCCGCGCCTCGGCCCGGACGGTCACAAGATCAGACGTCTCGCGCGGCAGCAGCCGCTCTCCAACATGCAGGCCGTAAATGGTCAGCGCCGCCAGCGTGATCATGGGAAAGCCGAGGCCGAGGCCCCACATCCATACGCGCGACCCCCGCTCGCTTTCACTTTCGTCGGACGGGTTTGCCGTGCGCCACAGCGCCGCAAATAGCAGCGCCATGACAAAGATGAAGATCGCCGACCCGCTGGCCAGCATGATCCACCACAGTTCTGCAATTGTTTGAGCCGCCGGGCCAGCCGGGTGCAAGATCGACAGCCTGTTTTCGCAACCTGTGGTGATCTGAAGCGTTACACCGCAGCCAACCGCCCGATGGAGTTTCGGATGACACAGAAAATGACGCAAAAGGCGGAAGACGTTCGTCAGTTCAAGGACCCGATTGTCAACGATCCCGCGTTTCAGCAGACGGAAACGCGAATGGCGATCTGGGGTCATCCGCTGCATGCGATGTCTGTAGCCTTTCCCGTGGCATTGACCTTTTGCGCCTTCGGAGCGGATATTTTGTACTGGTGGTCCGGAGAGGAACGCTGGGCATGGGCAGCACTTTGGGCCACTGGCACCGCGTTTCTCTTTGGCCTTTTGGCCGGGGCCAGCGGTACCTTGGAATTGCTGATGGTGCCGGGCATCCGCATTCGGGCCGCCGCCTGGACCCATTTCGTGATCGCCGTGATGCTCTTGTCCCTGTTGGGGCTGAACTGGGGATGGCGTCTCAACGGATATGAAACAGCCATCCTGCCGTGGGGCCTTTTGATGTCGGGCTTTGCAGTCATTGTTGTCTCTGCAACGGGTTGGCATGGGGGCAAGCTCGTTTTCGACTATCGGCTGGGAATATCGAAAGGCAATTGACGCCCGAGAGGGGTCAATAGCCATGATGGCATGGGCAATTCGTCAAGTTCGGGCTTTGCCAGGACCAGGCTCAGGATCAGGGCAATCGCGTTTGGCTCATGCGATTTTCAAGCCATTGAGAATGCTACGTAAGAAGGTATCGTCCCACCCTGCGCGCTTGAGCTTGATGGAGAGGGACCCGCTTGCGGTGTTCCTTCGGACGAGGTCGAGCGCGCGGCGGCGCAGGACGGCGATGTTGCCGGGTCCGTTATCCTTTCGGTTGCGTGCGGCATCTTCGCGGAACGAGACGTCGAGTTGCCAATGCAGGGCGTTCTCGATGGCCCAATGGGCCCGCACGGTGTCGAGAAGCACCTCCGGGGTTGGGGTCCAGGACAGGGCGAACAGGCGGGTCTCCGAGCTTGTCAGACCTTCGATCTCGCGGGTTGCCTCTATCCTGCCAAAAGCCTTGAGGCCGGGAAAATCATGATGCTCTGCCAGTCCCTTAGCCGAAACGACCACCGCTGTGCGGCTTTCCTTCCGACCGTGGCCGGTCTCGTCGATGCGGGCAACAGGATGGTCGCCCTTCAGCTTCCCGAAACACGCCCTGGCATCGGACAGAAGCGAGTCCTGGTTGGCCTTTAACGCCAGGCACCAGTCACCGCTTTGCGCATTGATCGCTGCAACCGTGCGGCGATTGCAGTGCAAGGCATCGGCGGTCACGACTTTGCCTTTCAATGCGATCAGCCCAAGAACTTCGAGGGCGGCTTCCAATTCCGTCCCCCTGTCAGCGGTCACGCTGGCCAGCGTAAGGCGCAACCGGGAGGCATAAGCCGACACCATCATCCGCGTTCGCCCGCTCTCTCCCTTGTCGCGAGCTCCGCGCAACGCCTTGCCATCGATGGCAATCACATCTCCCTCACGCAGCAGCGCGGCCACCTCTGCGAGCACCTTGCCGAAGGCAGCGTCAAGCGCCCTTGGATCGATCATCCGGAATACCTCCGAGAAGGTATCATGTGACGGAATGGCGTGCTTGAGCTTCAGGAAGCCCCTGAAAACGCTTTCTTTTGCGCGCCCTTAGGCCGCCATCTCGGCGCAGGACACCGACCCGCACAGCACCGAAACGAAGGCGATTACTAACAGCTCCCCGAGGTCGTGACGAACGTTCTTGGCACGAGGATCCGGGATGGCGTCGAAAGCAGACAGGAATATTTGCATTGTGGTGATGGGCTCCGAGGGATGAATCTCCGTCAAGAATCCATCTCGCCGTCAGCCGCAAGAGCCGCCGTTCACGCTCTCAAAGCCAAACGCGATTCCCCTGAGCCGCAGGGCGGTCACTTGCGCTGATTCGCCCCAGAAACACCCGCTTCTACTTCAAGCCGAAAAAACCGGGCGAGCTTGAAGAAGAGCGCCGTACCTATGCGGATGCAGCACGTCAGGAATCGTTCTTTGACGAGCGTCTTAAAGCCTTGGAGCCCAGCCCATACGAGTTCCGCTTCAAGTTTGAAGACGCGACTGGGCAGCACGACTGTGCAAACGGTGACTGGGAAGCCCATGCGATGTTCTTCAATGGGCTGAGGCGCGAAGGGTCAGAGCGCGCAACGCTTGAGTGGATGAACGCCACCTTCAACGACGAGTATCCGAGGAAGGGCATGTTGTTCTGCCTCGGCAACATGGCCAAGCGTCCGCAGACTTGGCAGCTGCTGGGCGTTCTTCGGGTGGACGATACGGGGCAATTGGCTTTGTTCTGACCTCGCCAGTTGCAAGGCCTGGCCGCAGTGACGCGCCAACCGCCCAAACACCTCCCGATTGTTCTCCCTGATGTAGCCACCTGCATTCGGCTTGCGCAGGACGCGGTCCGCAGCTTAGTCTGGCGCCGTAAACAGCGGTAATGTCAGCTCAAATTCCGGGCGTTCGGCAAAGCCGTCGCCATCCGGCATTTGAGAGCGACCATGGAAGTCCCCGCACAAGCGAACAGTCCCCTGCGGACCGGCATTTGGCTGGCAGGTTTTCGTTGCCTGCGGGCTGCATCCTGCGCCATGACGGATCAAGGTGCGGTCGACACGGGGTCGGTCGTACCTGCGTGCAATTTGAAGAATGAGGTTTGACGTGTCGCGACTGACGGATCTGATCGCACGGGCGAAGGCGAAGGACCCGGCCTTGGGGGATGAGCTTGACCGCGAGTTCAAGGCGCTGGCGTCGCGGCGGGCGTTCGGGTTGAATTTCGAACGGCATCGCCCTGAAAGCGTGGAACTTCCGGGGCGCCCGATCCGGCGGGGCGACAAGGTGCACGTGTTGCCGCCGCGGGGATCGACCGCAAAGGGTGATCAGCGGTTGTGGCGGGTGCTGCGGCTGGAAGGGCGCGGTGCGGCACGGGTTGCGCATCTGACCCTGATCGACGCGGCGGAGCCCGAGACGGCCGAGGTGCCGGTTGCCGACCTGGTCGTGGCAGCCGAGTTTCGGGATTACATCTATCCGGGGTTGGTAACTACGGGAAAGGTCGAGCGTGGCGGCGACAAGCCCTTTCACACGGTCATCAACGGCGAGAACTTTCACGCGCTGGAGGCGCTGACCTACACGCATCGGGGCAAGATCGACGCGATTTATATTGATCCGCCCTATAATACTGGTGCGAAGGACTGGAAATATAACAACGACTATGTAGAGGCCGA